>JBCDFM010000023.1:0-28264 GCA_039178015.1 Pseudomonadota bacterium | reverse complement strand
ATCGCTGTTCTGGCCACTTATGCCCGTCTTATCCTGCTGGATGGCCGCCTCCACGGGTCAGCTCATTTGGTACTGGGGCACTCTATTCGTGTGGTATGCCCTCGTACCCGTCATTGACCACCTATTGCCTACAGACAGCAGCAATCCGCCCGAGGAGGTGGTGCCACAGTTAGAGCGAGACCCTTACTATCGCGTGCTGACCTATCTTACGGTACCCATTCACTACTTCACTCTTATCTACTCGGCTTATGTAGTGGGAACACAGAGCCTGCCTTGGTACGCCATTCTAGGTCTCGCCTTGTCAGTGGGTGTCGTCAATGGCCTGGCGATCAACACGGGCCACGAACTGGGGCACAAAAAAACCAAGCTGGAGCGCTGGCTAGCGAAAATCGTACTCGCAGTCGTGGGCTACGGACATTTTCTGATCGAACACAACCGCGGGCACCATGTGGACGTTGCAACGCCAAAGGATCCCGCGAGCGCTAAGCTGGGTCAATCGATTTACGGTTTCGCGACCTGGGAAATACCCAATGCAATACGCCGCGCCTGGCAAGCGGAAAAGAATCGGCTAGCGCGCCAAGGCAAAAGACCTTGGTCTATCGAAAATGAAGTATTACAGCCGACGGCCATCACCGTCGTGCTTTACGGCACGCTACTGCTGGCGTTTGGTTGGATTATGATTCCCTTCCTGTTCATTCAAGCGCTGTGGGGTTGGTTTGGCATTTTGACCAGCGCGAACTATATCGAGCACTACGGTCTGTTGCGGCAGAAGCTGGACAATGGTCGCTACGAGCCCTGCCAGCCACACCATTCCTGGAATTCCAATCACATCATGTCCAACTTGATTCTGTTCAATCTGCAGCGGCACTCAGACCATCACGCAAACGCCACGCGCCGCTATCAAAGCTTGCGCAGTTTCGACAACTTACCGGAGCTGCCTAGCGGGTATCCGCTGATGTTTGCCATCGCCTTGATTCCACCTCTGTTCTATGCGGTGATGGACAAACGCACGGTGGATTGGGTGGGCGGCGATTTTGCAAAACTCAATGTGCTGCCCGAAAAACGGGCGGCGTTGGAGGCTAAGTTCGCCGCCTCTTTTTTGCAGGCAACTGAAGCGCCGCGCTGAACTGTCAGCGCTGCCATTCTCTCGGGTCCAGCCGATAGTACTGCTGAAGTTCACTAAATAGTTCCGGACGCCGTTTTTGCAGATCACCCGGCTTTTCGAAAAACGTCTCGGTGGCTACCGCAAAAAATTCGGCCGGATTGGTTGCACCGTAGGCATCTATCACCGTTGATTTTCCGGTGCTGACCCGCGATCTAAGATCTTCGAAATTATCTGAAAACACCTTTGCCCAGGTGTGATAGCTGTTATTGCGCAGATAAGGCGCGCCGTTGGTGGTGCCCGATGCGGAGTCGAGCTGATGTGCGAATTCATGCAACACCACATTGTGGCCATCGCTAAAATCCCGAGCGCCCTCCTCAACATCGTCCCATGATAGAATCACCTTGCCACTGTCCCAAGACTCTCCTAGCAAATGATGATCTGCCTGCGCAACCGTGCCATCCTCGTGATGTTGATCGTGTTGCGCGCGAAAAGCAGTCGGATAAACCAAAACCGACTGCAGCTTCGGATACACCGGTCCGGACTGACCCAGCAGTAGCAGACAGGCCTCTGCAGCGATACAGACTTTCATGACATCCGTGACAGTGAGTCCAGCACAGCCATAGAAGGCTTTGTCATTGAGAAACAGTTTTATCAACTGCTCCAACTTCGTGCGCTGCGACTCGGGCAAGGACGAGTAAACGGAGATGCGCTCGCGAAGTATCACACGCCAGTCCTCGGGAAACACTGCTTGGACAATTTGTCTGCGACGCCAACGCCGGTAATAAAAACTGACAAGAAATACACCGGCGACTACCAATATAGGTATCGCACCGAACATTGCAGGGCTCAGTTCCATTAGCGCCGACTCACCAGGGCATCAATAAACGTGACACTAGTTGATACCATTAACAAATGCTGCCAGCTCCTGATTAAAGCGCGCAGGTTCTTCATAAAACGGGTTGTGTCCGGTGTCTGGGTAGTAGGATTGCTTGGCGTGCGGGACTCGCTCGGCAATATAGTGGCTGGACGCAGGCAGCACGACCTCATCTTCTTCTCCATGAATTAACAACGCGGGTTTGCTGATTGCGGCCAAAGCGTCATCGCCATCGATCACTCGACTTAACATCGCGACCCGCACCGCTGGAGAAACCATCATGTTAAAAGCAAGCGCTTCCACAAAGTCCTCTTGCGGCCACTCACCTTCAATGCACGCTTCCAAGAATCCCCGAGTACCCGCAATGTTGACCTCCTGGCGCGGATCCATCATACGCGGAAACCACTCTCCAGCAGGGCCTAAATGACCGCCAGCAGCATCCGTACCCAGCTGGGTGGCTGCTCCCACGAACACGACGCCTCCCAGGTTATGATCGCCGTACTTTCTGACATAGTCACTAATCACAAACCCGCCATAGGACCAGCCGACAATCACCGGCAATTCCATATTCTTCGCAGAAATGACCGCGTGAACGTCATCCGCCCAGACATCGCTGTTGTTGTAGGACGCTGCGGCCTGCGGCCTTGCTGAAGACCCGTGGCCGCGCAGATCAATCACCACCATCCGATAACCCTGTAACTCGGGTGCCTCGTACTGTGAAGCCCAGGATAGATGGCTCTGCGAAAAGCCGTGGACTAACAGTATCTCATCACCCTTGGGATTACCGAATTCATACACCGCAATCGCCGTCCCCTCGCCACCGGCTACCATCGTTGGATGCTGAACCCCATCTGCTGCCCAAATCCCGCCACAACCGAACAGCACAGAGACACAAATCACGCGCGCTATCCATGTTAGATTTATTTTTTTCACGGTGTCATCCCCTCTGCGAATTCTGGAGCCGGTGTTTGACCCAACATAACAAGCTCAGCGCTGTTTCAGAACGGCGAGGGCGCAATATATCAATAGCCAGATGATCAATATCGCCCCAACCAGGGCGAGCCCAAAGCCGACGGCGCCAAACAGGTTAGTCGCACCCTGCGGGTTATCGCCAAAGCTCAGTGCTCTGCTTGCTGCTGCATTGCCAAACCAATAAAACGCGGTATTTGCCCAGCCAATATAAATAAAGCTGTATGCGGTGGTTTTACGCATCCCATCGCTAAGCGGTATGATCGGCAGCGCCAGTGCAACGGCTATCATCAGTAAACCGTTTGTCAGCCCACCCACATGCGCCCTCGCCCAGCCCTCTGCCGTGCCGTAATAGGGCATTTCAACTATGGTGCCGGGCATCAACTCAAGGCCCCCGATCAGGCCGAAGCCCAGCATAAAGCCTGCCAGCATGCTCATCACAATGATCAGGAAGGCATTCGCGATAATCAGTTTCTGAAATCGTTCCATTCGTGCTTCTCCTTATTTTCTTCCGCACTGTGCGCTCTACAGTCAACGCGTTTACATATTACTGCCACAATGCCAGACTTGCTGCAGGAATTCACGGCGCAATACGAGTCTGTGAATCGCCGCGTCCGTACAACGTTAATAAAGGACAAGCTCATGACGGAACACACTTCAGATTATTTGCTTGTGGGAGCTGGCGCGATGGGCATGGCCTTCGCCGATGTGTTGATGGAGGAATCAGATGCCACCATTACTATTGTGGATCGGTACCATCAACCCGGCGGTCACTGGAATGTCGCCTATCCCTACGTGCGTCTGCACCAACCCTCGAGCTTCTACGGCGTAAATTCCAGAAAGTTAGGGCGGGACCGCATAGACAGCTTTGGTTGGAACAAAGGCCTCTATGAACTCGCGGGCAAGAGTGAAATCTGCGCTTACTACGATACTTTGATGCACGATTTTATTGCCTCGGGGCGCGTTCATTTCATGCCGATGTGCGAATATCAGGGCGACGGCGTGGTGCAGTCGCTTTCATCCAAAGTGAGCCATAGCGTCAAGGCGAATACTGTCGTCGACGCCACCTTTATGAACGTCAAGGTACCGGCCATGGGTGGCCCGGCCTATCCCGTGGCGGATGAGATAACCTGCCTCGCACCCAATGAGCTCGTGAACGCCAAAAGCCAGTGGCAACGCTATGTTATCGTCGGCGCCGGCAAAACCAGTATGGACGCCTGTCTGTTCCTACTGGACCAGGGTGTTGACCCAGCAGATATCTGCTGGATTAAACCGCGAGAGGCCTGGCTCTGGGACAGAGCCAAAGCCCAATCTGAAGCCATGTTTGAAACCTCCTTAAGGCCTTTCAATGTCGCTCGGATAAAAGTCATTGCGGAGTCCGAGTCCGTGGACGAGGTCTTTGAGAAATCGGAGGCGCAAGGCCTGTTTATGCGTGTCGATGAGTCCATTAAGCCAAGCATGTTCCGCTGCGCGACGGTAAGCAGGAGCGAGGTAGAGGCGCTTAGGAAGATCAGTAACGTCGTTCGTCTGGGCAGGGTCAAGGCCATCACAGCCGATACCGTTGAGCTTGAGCAGGGCGAAATCCCCATTGCCCCCGATACGCTGTTTGTCGATTGCACCGCCGACGGCCTTGCGAAGCGCCCAGCGCAACCGGTGTTCGCGGGTAACACGATCACGCTGCAATCGGTTAGAACCTGTCAGCAAGTGTTCAGCGCAGCCTTCATCGCACACATCGCACTTTCAGAGCGAGACGAAGCAGACAAAAACGTGTTGTGTACCCCGGTGCCACATCCCGACAAGGATGTAGATTATCTCAGCAATACACTGAGTGACCTGGTCAACTCCGTCGCCTGGGGGCAAGATCCTTCCCTGACCGCCTGGGTAAAGGCATCGCGACTGGATGGATTTTCCTATCACGCTTCCGGCTCGGCAGAGGAAGACGCAGCCTTTGAGGCGGTGATGGAGCAGTACGGACCTATCGCGGCAGAAAAGATCATGAGTTACTTGTCGCTCGGAACGGGAGATTGAGCTACCCCAAACCGGTACCTGGTAATCTGACACCCGATCAGTCGGAAGAAGGCACCACCTCGATTGCAGTGAGCTGATACTTGATCTCACGCGGATCCTGACTGATGCCGAGCTGTAAGGGCGACACCGGCTCTTGATGCTCCATCACCAGGCGAACTATTCCATCTGCAATTGCGTTGGAAGGTACCTGAAACTCCGCGTTAGAGAGATCGTGTGCGCCCTGGCTCTGTGCGTTGAGAGTCACAACCGTCGCCTCCCTACCGTTAAAGTAGCGACCCGTCAGCGTCAAGGTAACGCCATTTTGGATTGGCATGTCAGCCGGAAGTCTAAAGACTATCGTCGAGATATTACCCTTGCTCCACACACCAGTCGCTGAGGGCTGATACCAGCCACTTAGCACTACGTCAGGCTGGTCGAACCGAGTCAGTCGCGCGGTCTCGAGGGGGCGCAGCTCAGACTCTAATTGAGCGATTGTTCGTTCCATATCGCTCCCGACTAACAGCTCGGTCGCAACGCGCAGATCATTGAGCGACACCTCGCTATTGACCGGTTCAATTCCTGCGGCGGCCAGCTCGGCAACAAGCTGCTCCGTGCGCTCTATCGCGCACTCCCGGGTGAGATGATAATGGGTATCGGCAAAACATCGTGCAGGGAATCGAGCATCATTGACAGCGCCGATCATGGGGTAACCTGCGTTTTCGACGATGGCGCGAATGTCGTCGGCATACTGAGCTATCTCCTCTCCGAGCGAACCGTTGCCGTAGCAGCGACTCCCTTCGCTGTCTGCCACGGATGGCCAGGTGAAAACAACGCGCACTCCGCGCTCGCGCAGCACCCGTAAACTTTTGAGCGCAGCTCGAAATTCGTCTGAGATAACGAAGCCCGTTCGAAAGATCTGATGGCCCAGGATGTAGCCGTTACAGCCCTCCGGGGCGCCTGCAGCGGGCGCTTTTCGGCTGGGTGCTGCGCCAAAGGCCGCCGCATTAGCATGACGAGTGTAATCACGGTATCGTCCGAGTCGAGTTAACACATCTCGCGTTTGCACCTCCTCCGCTTTTGATTTAAAAGTCGTCCCCGCCACGGCCTGCAGTGGCAGTTGCTGAAGAATAAATCGAATACGCTGCGGGCTAGGCAGGTTGTGGTAGTAGTAACTAGCATTGAGCTGATCGGCGGTAATGACATCGATAAAGTCATCGGTGAGTACGTGATCATCGATATACATATTCCACTCCAGCGGCAAAATGAGCACGTCCCCCGGGAGTAAGTAACGCCTCAGGTTCTGGATTTTTAAGCGCAGCGGAAAGTTGGCATTAACAGCGACAATCAACACCGGCGCACGAAAATAGTCACTCAGTACAAGCGGATCAATGCCATATTGCGAGTTGGAGCCCGACTCAACGACCACCTTGCCTTGCAGCTCCGCGCCAGACTCCAGTAACAGTTGCCCATAAGCACCGGGAATTCCTGGCTTGGATATCACTAGTCTATCAACCCACAACACATACCCCAGTAGTAATACGAGCAGCGAGACCACTGTGGAGGCAAGAAACGTTTTTGGTCCTAGACGCATCAGAAATCGAAGTACAGAAATTCGGGTGGCTCGCTACTGATCGTCAGCAGGATGCTCGCGAACAAAGCCATTGCCACCAGCGCCACATGCGCAGACGTAAAACGCTTTGCGCCGCGCGCAATCTGGGTCGAGTTGGGCGCGAGAAAAGTCACAGCAGCGAATATTATAATCCAAACGATATTGATAGGCCCCGCCACATCGCGCCAGCTCTGAAACCCTTGCGCGCTATGCTGCCACCCGGCCTGCCAGGTGCTCATGCCATGGTTTCCAATCATCGCACCTAGCATCTCAAACGCGCTGCCCATATCTTCGGCTCTAAAAACCACAAGTGCCGTGCTCACAAACAGAAACGTAATGAATCCGGCGAGCAATTTCGGCATAACAATACCAACGCCTTGCCACCAACGGTTGATGCACAATGCGATGCCATGCAGCGCTCCCCAGACAACAAAGGTCCAGCCAGCACCATGCCAGAAACCGCCTATGAGAAAGGTAAGTATCAAATTGCGATACATTTTGAAGGATCCGGCCCGATCACCTCCGAGTGGCACATAGACATAGCTACTCAGCCAGCGTGAAAGCGTCATGTGCCAGCGGCGCCAAAATTCGCGGATATTGAGAGACTTATAGGGAGAATCAAAATTCTCTGGCAGTCGAATATTGAACATCAGCGCGGCGCCTATGGCCATGTCGGTATAGCCGCTGAAATCAAAGTACAGTTGCAAGGTATAGCTGAGACTACTCGCCCAGGCATCTAACAGCGTCAATGAGCTGGTGTCGGCAAAGCCCTGATTGGCCCAGACACCGAAACCATCTGCGATCACGACCTTTTTGAAGAGGCCGATACCGAACAGCAGCACGCCGCTCGCCGTGTGATGCCAATCCAGCCGATAATTTATGGGTGAGACAAACTGCGGCATCATTTCTCGATGATGCACAATTGGGCCGGCTATCAGCTGCGGAAAAAAACTGACGAACAGCGAATAGCGCAAAAAATCGTAACGCTCGACCTGGTTTCGATAGCAATCGATCAGGTAAGCCAGCTGTTGGAATGTGAAGAAACTGATGGCCAGGGGAAGGATGAGATGGAGAAGCGGCAGGTCTGTCCCCAGCGCGAGATTAACATTGCCGATGAAAAAGTCCGCGTACTTAAAATAGCCCAGCAACAGCAGGTTGAAAGCTATCGCTGCGAAAAGCCAAACTTTGTGACGCCATGGGTAGCGGTCGCGCTGCTCGCGGGAGGACTGCAATATCCTGCCCAACATAAAGTTCACCGAAATGGATGTGCCGATCAGTAGCAGGTAGCTCGGATTCCAGTAGCCATAAAAGTAGAGAGAGGCCAACACCAGCCAGAGACGACTGGCGACAATCCAATTTGCGCGCAACAGCAAAAAATAGCCCGCGAAAACAATCGGCAGAAACGCAAAAATGTAATAGCTGGAAGTGAATAACAAGCGGTCTAAACTCCGCTTGTTTTGCCAGTTAAATACCCGGTCACTATGACGTTAAGCACAGAGTGTCGCTGGACCAAGAAAGAACTACACGCCAGGGCCACGGTGGGCTAGCCCCAGTAGCTTCAGGACAAACCATTCAAAAAGGCTTCTAAGGCCTGATTCGTTTTCCCGGGCGCTTCTTGCTGAACCCAGTGCCCTACCTTTGGTATCAAGGTTGTTCCTCGAAAATCCGCACAACCGGCGCCTGCATCAGCAAACCCATCGTGGCCTGGCACGTAGTCACGAATGGCATCAGTCTCTCCCGCAATAAAGCAGCTAGGCTGAGCGAGTTTAACCCCCTGAAAATCAGTGAAGTCGGTATGGTCAAGCGCAACCGCACGATAGCGATTGAAGGGGCCACGAAATCCACCGTGCTCAAACGCCTGCACGTACACTGCCAGATCGGTTGCCGACATCCAATCTGGGAACGGATCGGGATCGACCATTCCATCTAGCAGGCCCGCTGTTTCCGGTTTGTGAACCAACCAGGCTTCTCTTGGGCTGTCGCCTGAGAGAGCGTAATAAATCTTGCGCAGCGTGGCACCTACATCCTGTTCAGCTTCCCGTTCCGGTGCGTTCGCTTGCTGGAAGTACTTGATATAGAAAAATCGTCCATCATAGACCGCGCTATAGAGTTCTATCAGCGAAACCTCCGACCAGGGTGTGAAAGGCACGCTCATACCCGCCACCGCACGGATGGTATCCGGATAAAGCAAAGCGGTGTTATAGACGATAAGCGCACCCCAGTCGTGGCCGAACAACACAGTTGGCTCTTCCGACAGCGCCCTCGCAACCGCCGCGACATCGCCCGCAATGGTCTTTAGCGTGTAGGCCTCAACGGCGTCTGGTTTACTGCTGCTCCCGTATCCACGCACATCCATAGCCGCTACGCGGTAGCCCCGCTGGGCAAAGTAAGACATCTGGTGTCGCCAAGAATAAGAAAGCTCAGGCCATCCGTGCACACACAGTATCAAGGGTGCATGCTTATCGCCCTGGACATTTACCGTTATTGTTATGCCGTCACCGACGCCCGCGACTTCCAAAGTTTCCATACGCTCCTCGCTAGCGTGACGCTACCCCCTTAGGATGGAGGATCATTTCCTCCACTTCGATGGCCGACGCAGCATGACGTTCGGAATCCTCTACTTCCCTTAAGCGCATGCGTGCCTCACCGAATTCGAGAAGCATACCGGTCCCGGCGCGCGGCGTCACGGTCGCCGTTAGCGATAGCGCATTCAGAGACTTTGCGGAATAGTAGTCAAACGCTACCGTGAGCCTGTCGCCACTGCGCATAAGCGGAAGCCAGCGGGCGAAATGGCTGCCGTCATCGGAGTCCAAACGCAGGCTTAACTGCACGGCACCGGGGTCGCCCGTCAGCGCTACATCTATCTCGACAGAGATACGGCTGTGCTCAGGCACAGATAGCGACTGCCCACCAAACAGAATGTACATCTCCGATGTGGAACGCACCTTTTGCTTCGCGCGAGTCAGCAAAGAAATAGATCTTTGTGCCGTATCGGTAAAGTGAGTGCGGGCATTGGTTGATACCAGTGATCGGCTCTTATCGACCAGAGCCCAAAGGCGGCTTTCGACTTCTGTCGTAACCGGCAAAGCTAGACGCGGCTTCCCAAATACTGCGCCAGTGGGCGCAGTAAAGCGCTGACACATTTCGCCAAATTCCTGTCTACACAGGTACACCTCACCGTTGGGTCGAATCAGACCGACAAATTGCCGGTACAGATTGCCAAAGGCTATCGATCTACCGGTCTCGTAACGTCGAAAGACACTACGCCCGATAAACGCCGGGCCGCTGTCCGTCAGGTCCAGGTAGTCCATGATAGAAATAGCCAAATCCGACTGAGAAAAAGGCGCGTCTACTCGAGCGCGATCACGCACCGGCGTCATCGCAATAAGTAAGCCCCAGACATCGGCTAGCTGAGAGCTTATCTGATCGACCTCATCCCTGTCCTCGCCAGTGTCGCCTGGACGGTACCCCCGATAGCTTGTGACGCCCACTGACTCATCGGAGGTGATCAGCACCAAAGTGTCTTCAAGCACCCCCATCTCTTTAAGCGCCTCCACGAACTCCGACACCGCATCGTCAAGATATTGCGCAGCGCTCGGAAAAGACTGAGCGCCGAAGCCCCGGGGCACGATATAAGGATGATGAGTACCCACGGTAAGCAGAGTCAAAAACCAGGGCTGCGCTTGATCTTGCAAGGTCTGGACTGTCGCCAAGCTCTGCCGCAGAAATGCTGCATCATCAATGCCCCACTGATTTCTCGAGTTGCTGTCAGGAAAGTATGCTTCACCATGCACCTGCTCGAACCCTGCCAGCGGCATGAACGCGTCCTTTGCCATAAAAGCGATGGGTGCTGCCTGCATATAGTGGGTTGCATAACCCGCCGCGCGCAGCGCATTCGGCAAGCAATGTAGTTGTTCAGTCTCAAGCGCCTGAGTCATTTTAGGTTCGGTATTGATAAGTGAGGGCAAGTCACCACACAGCAGAGCATAGAGGCCCCGACTGGTTTGACGATTGTGAGAAATAAACGTACTGAAAGAGAGGTTCTCAATCGCCAGCGCATCCAGCGACTGCATAGATACGGTGGAACTAAAACCATGTACCGATGCCAGCGATTCGATGTGGGCCCCTGAGATACCTTCTAATACTAGTAACAGAATATTGGGATGTTTGGCTTTACGTTGTACCAGCGATGCACCGCTAAGATCTTGCGAGTAGATTGACGCCGCATCGGTATCACCGTTGTAAACGGCTTGACTGCGATAGTAAGCAGAATACGGCCCGATCCAGCGCAGCAGATTCTCGTGAACAACGTGGGTTTGTCGCCACCGTGGCGCATCTAGCGATAGTGGCAGCCAGCTTATGAGCGCGAGTCCTAGTAATGCACAGCTCGAGAGCATCAGCGTTCCGCCTTTTTTTGTGGGCAGGCGCAGGGCGAACCACAAAAGCGCCGCAACCATCAGTAGCAAGATCCAGTTAAGTAGTGTCGATAAGGCTGGAACCACCGATGCGCGTAAAAATACGGAATCGAACAAGTACGAGAGATTGCGTAAGTCTGCCGATCCGCCCAAGGTGCGTATGTGCTCGACGTTTAACAGATTTAACGCACACCACAGCATCGCGAGCACTGCTACTGCAGTGCGGCTCCATGGCAGCAAGCTCAGAAGGAAGCCGTAGAGCAGTAGCGCGATCATGACATCCGACAGGGCGCCACGAACGTCGAACGCCAGCGGCGCAATGGTGTGGCTTTGCAATACCGCGAGCCGAACAAGCAGCGCAGGAAGCAGCAGCGCTAACAGTAGCAGTGCTCGCTGCCGTGTCATTCGCAGCGCCTGGTCCCTATCTGGTAGGCGAGTCGTCGCCTTGGGCTCGACATCTCTGAGCGTGGGAACAAGCGCTTATCGCAGACAATTAAAGCGAAGGTTCGCGCCTGCAGTCGAGCATGTCCGGCACCGGCTCTGGTCGAGGCCGGTGAAAGGGTTGGCGCTGCCTGTACACTGCGCGCCACAGCGCACTGATCGCAGAAGTCGAGCATGGCAAGGATAGTGACAAAGGGCCAGTCTTGAGTATAGAAACTGGCTAGAGCGCGTCACAAGCGGCAACTATCAATATGTCCAGTTAGTTGCGAGTTTCGCCCCTAGCGCTGAGCGAGCTGTGCTGCAGTCGGAATGGTTCGGGTTTCTCCAGGCGTCATGATTTCGAAATAGCGGCGCTCTACGCCGTGTTTTTCCAACGCTACCAGCAAGTCGGCCACCGGTTGATCAATCGCCTCGTAAGTCAGCTGAAATGTGCCGAAATGAATGCCAATGCTGTAGTCACTGTTTAACTCCAAGTGCGCTCTTACAGCATCGTCGGGATTGAGATGGACATTTTTCATCAGCCAACGCGGCTCGTATGCGCCAATAGGCAGCAGTGACAGAGCGAACGGCCCGTGGCGATCTCCCGCTTCCTGTAGGTGTCGGCTATACCCAGTGTCACCGGCAAAATAGATATTACCTCGCGACGTTTTTATCACGAACGATCCCCACAGCGTCTTCATTTGATCCGTAATACCGCGCCCTGACCGGTGTCGGCACTCGGTAAAGATAAATTCGACGCCTTCATGCTCTATACCCTCCTCCCAGTCGAGGTCATAAAGTGCGCTGTTGCCAAGCTCCCCCAGCAGCGCGTCATTGCCCAGACCGGCTAGCAACAGTGGCGGCTCTTCTTGCAGGGCGAGTAACTGCCGCAGTGTGCTCTCATCCAGATGGTCATAGTGATTATGGCTGATCAAAATGACGTCTATCGGGGGAAGGTCTTGCATAGCGACACCAGGGGCGTGGACTCGCTTCGGCCCCGCAAACGAGAAGGGGCTGGCACGCTCCGAATAGACCGGGTCGGTAAGGATGTTCAGGCCATCGACCTGTATCAAAAATGATGCATGGTTGATAAAGGTGACCGATATCTCCTCGGATATCCGCTCACTAGGCACGGCCTGTTGCTCGTATTCAATCCACTTTGGCCAGCTGGAGGCTTCGGTCAATGCACCCCAACCGAAGCGGAACATTCTGGTTGGGGAAAAATCCATAGGCTCGGTATTTTGAAACTTTTCGCCATCAAAATGGCTGGTGGGAGTGCCATCATGACCGGGAGCGGAGGTGCAACTCATAAGCACAGGACCTAAGCTGATAAGCAAAACAGGCAGTAGTCTAATCATGGCAGGGTTACGTTTTAATGCCCGCCCCAGATCATTTTTCCAAGCTGGCCTGGATGTCTGAATCCTCTACATCTGCCCATCATAAACGTCACCTATTGCTCAGCCTGTTCCGCACTCGCCTGCAGTGTATAAATGCTGACCAGACGAGCGATAACAATCGCGATGAAAAACTGGCCAATCATTGCTTCCATTGCAGCCCAATTCCGCGCCACCAGATTCGCAGGGATGATATCGCCATAGCCCAAAGTTGAGAGTGTTACAAAGCTGTAGTAGGTCAGGTGTCGGAACAGGTCCTCCGGTCCAATGTTCGCCTCATGTGCGAATGCACCCTGAAACAAAAACGCCTCGCGGTAGAAAAGCTCAATATTGGTAAAAATCGCAGCCCACAAGATAGCGAGAATCATATACAAGCACATGGCCGCAAAAATGACCTCAACCGTGACCTGTCGACTACGCAAAACATATTGGCCCAGAAAGGCACAGATCAAACCGAAGTAGGCAATATTGGTGATGTTATCTACATATGCGACAAAGCGCGTCTGCGCGGGGTCAGCCAGCCAGGTAGACGCCAACGTTGGCAGCAGCAACAACACAGCGAGCATCAGTGCACGTCTACTGCCAACGGCTGAATACAGCGCCCACAGCAACACCAGCGTAAATAGTCCTCGCCAAAACTGCGCAATCCAATCTGTGTCCTCAAAATACGGTGGTATCAATAGCACACAAAACAACAAGACAAACAGCACGGCGAAGCGATTGCGGAAAAACACATTCGCGGTGTCCACTATGGTCATAAACGACTCCTCATAGATCTTATGCGACAGAGTGTGCCATAGACCCGATCAATCTGCTTTGCGCAGTATGCCCGAGGCCATCTTCTTAAGCTGATGCCGCGTGCACCCTGCAAGGTATTTACGCAAACCGAACCTCGATGACCGAGCGCATACAATCGTAGCGAATTGCACCGTTGCCTCAAGCTGCTCGCAGTCTAATAGTTTATATCCCTGGAAACGGATCAAGATCCTAGTGATCGCACAGGTAAATGCTACAGACCCTCTTCTCTCACCAGGGGGAAAAAGTTGGCTTAGTTCAGGTTTTGTTCAGCCAGCCGCTGCTAGATTGGGTCTCACGATCCAAAAATCACGAGGAGATTAATCGATGAAATTTCGTACCTGTGCACTGGCGGCTGCTCTTGCCATTGGCTCTGCCAGCGCAATAGCCGACCACCGCCACAAACAATGCCACCACTATGATCGATATCATACCCAACATAAACACAGCGAACGTTGTTACGAAACAGTGGTCGTACATGAGCGGGTGGTACATCGTTATCACTACACTGAACCCAGCGCCTATCGACCCGAGCGGCGGCAGGACAGGTATGGACAGGTAGTTCACGTGCAACCGGTTTACCGCTATATCAGTGTCCCGGTTAACGACTATTCCTGCATAGAGTACGATGAGCGTCGCGCAGGTCACACGAGCTACACTGCTACGGTTTTGGGCGCGGTGGTAGGTGGCGCATTAGGTCATCGCATTGGTGACGCTCATGGCGACCCGAAAGCGGCTGCGATCGCCGGCGGTCTGCTGGGAGCGAGCGTAGGCCGCGACATCGACCAGCGAGCTCGCTATCGACGAGGGCTGAACGTCAATGGACCATGCACCCAAACAAATCGCGTAGAGAGTCGACGCGAACTGGTGGAGTACAAGGTGACCTATCGCTACAATGGGCGCACGCATCACGCCCGTATGGATTACGATCCGGGAGAATGGGTAAAACTGGATGTCAGCCATCGGCCGGCCTGAGGAGGCCGCGACAAGACTTATCAACAAGCGCCGCTGCAGCCATCGATTCTGGCTGCATGCGCTCGTTATTATTCCGCTACTAATGCTTGCCCCAACCGGGCACAGCCAAGCCCAGGGACCTAAAGCGGCGATTGCGCAATATGAGAACTGTCAGCGCGATCCTCAGTGCGTCAAAATTTTGAAGCGAGTCTCTGCCGGCGACAATAAGCAGGCGATTAAGGCTCAAATTCGCGGAGGCAGAATTATCTGGTATGAGTATAACACCCGCACTGGCAAGGTCCGGCGGACCAACTAGCTAGCTTGAGCTTGGGTACACCCTAGATGCGTTTCCTCATTGTCGAAGATCATATTGGCATGGCGGATCAACTGGCCAAGGGCTTTAGTGCCCGTGGATACAGCGCTAAACTCGTGGACAATGGTGAAGAGGGCCTGTTTGAGGCTCAAGAAATAGACTATACACTTGCGGTGGTCGACCTCGGTTTACCAGGCATGTCGGGGTTAGAGCTCATTAAAAGGCTGCGCAAATCCGGAAACCAGGTGCCCATCATTGTGCTCACGGCGCGCAATGATGTTGAGACTATCGTTCAGGCGATGGAGGCCGGTGCCGACGACTATTTGAAAAAACCGGTCTATTTCGAAGAGTTGTTTGCACACATCGAGGCAGTGCTGCGACGCGTGCTTGGCGATCCCAAGCTCGATGAGCCCGTACTGGAATACGGCGATTTGACCCTAGATACGCGCAAAAAAGTGGTGATGCTGAACTCCGATCGGATCGGTCTAACCCGCGCCGAATACGACATTTTGGAACATCTTTGGCGCAACGCGGGTCGGGTGCAGTCTAAAAAAACCATCGCCGATAGCTATCAGCGTGACCCCGGTGCTGATCCCAAAGCCAATAGCGTTGAAGGGCTTGTAGGCCGAATTAAGCGCAAAATAGACCCAGAGCAGCGCCATCAACCCATCGAAACTATTCGCGGGCGCGGCTACCTGTTCAGAGAGTCACCCGAGTCAGGGTGAACATCTTTCATCCAAGTTGACTTCACCCTCTATCCATCTGCGGCTGCTGGCAGCCTCCATCACTATCCTGCCGCTGTTTTTAGGTGTCACCGCTTGGGCGCTGGACAGAGCATTCAAGAACTATCAGCTCGAGACGCAGCAGGAGAGTATGCGCCTGCAGCAACTGCTGCTGGCGAAAGCGGCTAATTGGGACGGACTGCAGTGGCAGTTTGACACGCTGGATGAGCCACGCCTGTCCTTGCTCGGCTCAGGACTCTACGCGTACGTGGTTTCGCCTGAAGGCGAAATCTTATGGCATAGCCCATCTGCAGATCTAATCGGCGAACTGAGCGAACCCAGCTTTGCTGTTGCGCAGATGGTCTTGGAGTTAAACCTTTACACGCCCGACGTCGGCAGCAGTGCTTTCAGCGAGTGTGAGCTGGACGCACCCTACTTCTGCAGTAGCACTGGCGTGGCCTGGGGCAGCGATGGGCCTGAAAGTAACTTTCTGATCATGGAGACGCAGGAGAAAGTCATCGCGGCGCGCAGCGCCTATCGCAACTATCTGCTTTGGCTTTCGCTAGGGGCAGCGGTCTTACTGCTGCTGGCACAGTCACTGATTGTGCGCTGGGGACTGCTGCCGCTACGGCGCATCGTCGTCGGCATCAAGCGTTTGGAGCGCGGCAAGGCTGACCGCCTTGAAGGCCCCTATCCCGAGGAGTTAGTGCCACTTACCGACAATATCAATGTTTTGCTGGCAAGTGAAAAGCGCCGCAGAGACCGGGTACGCAACACCATGGATAGACTCACCCATGTACTGAAGACGCCGCTCATGTTGATTCGCAACAGCAGTGATGATGATCGCAGTTTCCGCGCAATGGTGCAGGAACAGGTGTCTCGCATGCTCGGTATTGTTGAAGGCGAACTGGCCAAAGCAAGGCTGGATGGTGCGACAGCCGATATTCTGGGCAAACCCGTAGCCGTCCTACCTGTCCTGCAGCGCATCGCCGACGCCTATGTGAAATTGCCGCGACGCAACCTTGTTCAAGGCGACCAGGAAGCACCGGTCATCGATACCCAGGGCATAGATGCAAACGTGGTTTTTTATGGTGAGGAGCGTGATCTACAGGATTTATTTGGCAGTATTCTGGAGAACTCTCTCAGGTATTGCCGATCGCAGATAGAGGTGTGTGCGCACAGCACTGAAAACGAGGGTCGCACCGCTATGGAGTTGACGGTGGGCGATGATGGCGACGGCATCCCTCCTGGGTTCGAGCAAGCCATTTTGCAGCGCGGCGCGCGCGCCGACACCGTCAATATCGGCCAGGGTTTGGGCCTGTCGATCGTCGTTGAAATCATTAGCGCTTATGGCGGGTCACTTAAGGTGGATCGTTGCCAGCTCGGCGGCGCGCTGTTCGTGGTGACGCTGCCGGGGGGACCATCAGGTTCCTCGGGCTAGCCCATATCTCGGGCAGCACCGGTTTTTGACTGCCGTCTACTGACATTTCCCCGGTTCATTCAGTTTTCGTTCAGCCTGCTCGTGTCACTGTATCTCGCACAGACAAAACACAGAGTCACGGACGGGCGGCGACATGCTCACAGGAGACCTCAAGCGCAGTATAAGTGCCCATCTTCCGGTACTTGTATGCTCAGCGCTCATGTTCATAAACGTCGCTCAGGCTGCGCAGAGTAGCCTGTCAAAATGGCTGAGCGACGATACCCTCCCTGAGATCACACGCCTGCTGTCTGAGCATCCACGCTATCAACAACAACGCATTCAGGTCCGGGCAGGGAACAGCAACGGTCTGAGTGAGGCCATCGCCATCGTTGCAAAAAGCAACCTGGGTACGAGTGCCGATATCACGCAGGTCAGTGAGCTTACGAGTGTCAGCGACACACAATATCCGAATGTTAGCGTGGACGATCTCATCTGCAGCACTCAGCCTCAGTTCGACTACCTGCTGCGGATAGACGCTGTGAAAAACCGTTACGGGCGCGACGAGGTCATCATTGCACTCATTGATGCGACGTCGCCTGAATCCGCCGTTCGCCAGTGGCAGTGGCGAGGGTATTTCACGCAACCGGAGCGCAAGCAGTACGATATCGACAGTGAGAGTGCTGATGGCAGCCTGCTGTCCCCCTGGTCGGAACAGGATATCGACGCAGCGGCGAGCGCACTCACTCGCGAATTTATTTGCGCCATTCGCCCACAAATTCGCGATCAATTGCGCCTTAAATGGCCTGATCAATTGCCGCTGGGGTCTGTATTTGCTGACACCGCTAATGCTGCGAAACACAAGCTCGGCAGCTATCGAGAACTGGGCATCGCTGAAGATGGCACAAGCTATCAAATAAGCTGGCGTTTGGAGCCTTTTCAAGAGGATATCTGGCAGGTGTGGCTCACCGGATCTCCCAGGGTCTCAGACCTGGAACCCGTGCAGGCAGTCACCTACTTCATACTTCCTGATTACCAGGTTGTGAGCCTACCAGCGCCAGTGCAAACGGCTCAGCGCGAACAGGTAGGTAAGGCTCCACACCCCGTCGGATCTGCGGTCGATTTTCTGGATGTCACCATGCTCGATGCCACGCAATCTGACAGGTCGTTCTCACGGGCAGACCTCGAACTCACGCTGCGCATCAACAATCGCTCTGAGTGGCCTATTGCCTACTCATTCACGACATCCGGTGGCCACTTCGAAAACTGTATCGCTAATCCCTCCTATTACCGCCATGACCGGTATGGACTGGTGAAAGGTGAGTTGGCGGGTGGCGAGAGCGAGATTCGCAGACTGGTTATTAAAAATACGCGTCATCGACCCGCACCGCTGTATGGCATTCCAAAATGTGCCGGTTTTCGCGACCTGACTGCCTTTGAGGCCTTCGCAAGCCAGGGCTATCGGGTGACGGACTACATTCGCTGGGATTACTGAAGAAGGAGGAACGGCTATGTCTACGTTCAGTGGGTTCGTGATTGGCACGCTCTTGGCTGCGGGTCTGACCGCGCTTTATGGCGACAAGTTACAGAAAGCGCTTAGCGAATCGACGGCAGCGGTTGTACCAGCGGTAACCGCGTTTGACGCTATTGTGGATAGCGTGCCAGCAGTCAACAAGGAGGTTCAAGATGCAACTTCGACACACAGCGATAAGACCTCGCAGTCAGCGCCTTCGCAGCCCGTTGACGGACGAGAAACGCCCGCAGAAACGCCGCCACCAGAGGTAAGTTCAGCACCCCCCAGCATTGACCAGGACACACCCAGCGTTGAACAGCTGTGGGCACAATTCGCGGCGACCAGCCAGTCATTACCGCCGCAGGGTAACTTTCCCTGGCGCGCATGCTTCGCGCGCGCGGCGGCCAGTTACGAACTGCCAGAGAGCCTGTTGCTCGCCATCGCCAGAGGGGAGAGTAATTTCGATCCCGCTGCCCGCTCTAACAAAGATGCCGTTGGACTCATGCAGATACGCTGGCCAGTAACGAGTAAACACCTGGGCATCCTACGCGAGGCGGATTTATATGACCCCTGCACCAACGTAGATGCGGGTGCCCGCTACCTGCAGGAACTGACCGCCAGGTTCGATAACAACCTGCACCTCGCCGTGGCAGCCTATAACTACGGCCCCGGTGCCATTGCACCCGACGCTGTGCCCCCAGGCGCGACGTGGTATAGCCAGTACATCTATAACCATCTACAGCACGTACTGGGCGATTCGATGGCGAAGGCAGTGCCGCCAAGGCCGTCGATCACTAACAGTCCAGATGGACAGCAGATACTGATGAGCTTCACCGGAGCGCACAGGGCACGAGATTTCATCAGCTTCATGGCAGAGGAAGTGCCCGAGCTGCGTCTAAAGCTCAACAGTGGAGCTAATGATCATCATGAAGTCGTGCTGTTATTTGATGACGAGAACGAGCTTCAAAGCGCTTTGAATGCCATCAGCGCGTCCGGCATGTCGCCACTGATTTCAAACAGCAAGGACAGGTTTCACCTGTAGGAGAGAACGATGACTATGCGTAAGCAACTAAAACGACACTGTGGCCTGGCCATGGCCTGTGGCATGACCCTCTCACTGGCGCACGCCTCTGCCTGGGCCGTGCTTAAACCAGATGATCAGCCACGTCCCAAAATTAATTTATTTCCTACCTCCGTGGTGGAAAGCCTGAGCGAAACCTCGCGAGCCGCACGCGATATGGAAAGTGATATGTACGACGTGGTGGCGAAACTGGACAAACAAAACCGGGCCTACCAGAGTACCAACTGCGCAAACAGTGACGACAAGGGCTGCCTACAGCTGCGCAAGGCAATCAGGGGAACCTACAAAGAAATGTTGGAAGTCATGCAGTCCAGCATTCCTTCGATGCGCAATAGTCTGGATTCGACTGCCAGCGCCATGGGTGGCAGCTTGCGCGGCGAGATCGGGCGCAAAATGACGCCTGGGGACGTACAGCGCATTTTGGCGGGCCGGAGCACCAGCCAACAGGGTATGACAGTGACCACAACCAGCTCTGCCCGTCAGGGAAAGTTGAGCAAAATGTTTTCGCGCTACTACGAACTTGTAAAGCGCGGTGGCCAGCAATCGGATGCGCTACCCGTATTGGCTTCTCAAATCTATCTCGACTCCATGCAATCGCTGTATTACCTGGACCTACTGGAAGCTGAAATTGGCTCTCAAAGTACGGAGCTGGTGCTGGAACTGGAGTGGGGTGAACTGACGGACCAGATCAGTGCGACTGTGGGTGATGTGAAAGCGTTGCTGTGGGGTGAGACCGATCGCAGCCAGGATATTTTGGAGGTGGGTTTAGAGGCACCTCAGCAACAGGAAACCTACAGCGATCTGCTGGTGAAGTAGACATATTAGCTTTTTTGGAGGATAGACGAATGAACGTATCAGCAACCGCGTTAAAACTGGCGACACCCGTAGTACTGCTATTAGGACTCACAGCCTGCGCGCAGCAGTCCGTACAACCAGCAAGCTATTGCGGACTCTCATCAACTAACAATGTCGATAAGCTGTTTATGGAAGCCTCGCAAAAGCTGCAAGATCCCAACTGCTACCACGCTTTCCCAGAGTATAAGGAAGAACTGATAGCAGCTGCCAGCGGCGCGCCGGGCCCGGAAAATGAAGCCCGCTTCGCCAGATTGCTGCGGGAAAGTATCGATTCGGGCATTATTTCCAAACGCCAGGGTCAGGAAATATTCAGTCAGTACTTCGATCCGGAGTTTTATGCCGTCAAGTCTGAGGCTCGCAGTAGCTGTACCTCACTGCGCCGCAAGGATGAGCTCTACGCCGCCATGCGTGTCGAACTCGCTTACAAGCGCGAGGGCATGCTAGATATTCTCGATGACGAACCTCGTTTTAGAGAGGCACAACGCCACTACAGCGATATGCACATGGTGTTTGATGCCGTCGAAGTCGCCTGCATGCAAGAGAGCTAGCCTCAATGGAGACCAGCGATAAAAAAGGCAGCTTCGTCGCCGGCCTGGGCTGGGGAATGATCTTGGGATTCGCGATGATGCTGGCACCGGTGTTGTGGTTAGGACTGGACGCCACGGGTCAATGGTATAGCAGCTTGAGCGGACAACTGCTGCAGCTATGGGCTTTAACCCAGGAAAATTTGCGCGGTTCCACCCTACCATTCGCTCTCGTGTTCGCTGTGTACTGCTATCAGCTGTATCGGCTACACCAGCGCTTTCAAGACGCCAAACCCGACATGCAGCGCGTGGTACATCACGAGCAGCTACTGGATCTCTGCGCCAATCTGTTTTTTGGTATCGGCGTGATCTGGACGGCGATCGGTATGCGCGATGCTCTACTTTACGCCTTGGGAGATCCCAGCTCAGCCGCGGCGCAAGGCGCATTTACCGTGCTACAGCGCATGGTCGATGGCGGTATTCTGCTAGCCTTAAGCACCACCATTGTCGGCGGTGTCGGCGGCTATCTGATGCGCATCGTCAAATCGGTATCACTCGGTCGCGCCATGAACAATCTCTATATGGATGCTGCACAGCAACCGGGTAAAGATAACCTGGCGACTCTGCGTCGCATCGAAAGTCTGCTGGCGCGAAATCCGGTCAAGGACGGCTCTTCGTCGCCGTGAAACCGCCGTGGTTGGGACCCTCTCGCGACGACGTGGAGCTGGAGTCGCTGCAAACCGATGTGATGCGCTTCATCGCTATCCTCGGTCTCTGTCTCGCGGCGATTTTCTCTTTGGTACATAGCGCTTCACAGCAGCCGTTTACAGAGCGCCAGAACGATCGCAAGGAGATAGCGGTGACCGAGAGTTCACCTGCACCGCCGCAACAGGTTGACAGATCGCTCACTGCCGATCGGGAAACGATGACAATCCCTAATCCGAGTAAAGAGCAAAGACCGCGCGAGTTGGACAATGTCGCTGTGAGTCCGCACGCTCGCGAAACTGAATCAGCACCACATCAAGAGATACCCACCGTAGAGCCAGAGGTCCCACCCTCGGTCGCACAACCATCGCAAGCCGCAGCAAATCCAGACCCGGGCTTCTCCTTAGAGTTTGAATCCGCACAGGCTTTAGACAGCCTGCTACGCGCACAACGCATTCGTCTATATGCGCGCCAAGCGGATCGCTTTTGGTCGGTTGATCCTAATGGTCGCGCCGTGCCAGTTGCTTCCCCTTCGCAGTATTACCAAATGCAGAGCGATACCGTACCCACTCAAATCCAGACGGCCCTAGCGGCGATATTGGCGGACCGAGATATCAGCTGGGGCGTGGCACTCCCCGTCGCTATTACTCAACAGATTCAAGCACTAACCGCAAGCCAAACGCACGGTGAGCTCCTTATTACCGCTGACGCAAAGGTTGTATTCGCCGCACCGTAGCAGCCTAGGTTTGGCTAGCGTTGGAAACAGACTTCAAGTGAACAGGTCGTCGATGATTAAACTCACCGACGTGCTCGGTGAGTATCGCATGAAACTGCGCAACGCCCGATTCGTGCGCACCCAGAGTGAAGTGGGTATTGGCACCACTTTTTAGACCAATTTGGGCCTGCTCGCAGACAAAGTAGTCCTCAGGACCAAACACCCCGTTCTCGATAATATCGAAGGCGCGCTCCCAGTGGGCGGCCGCTTTTTCATCTTTAGGCTCTTCTTCGATGAAGCAGGCATGCACAACCGTAGTTTCATCTACAGCTGTAGGAAAAAAGGCTAGGTAGCTGATGTAATCCGGGTGCACGATAATTTCGACATTCGGAAACAAATACATCGCGCAGGACGCATGGCGGCGAAGGTTCCACTGCTCCTTCGGTAACTCCAAGGCCTCCTCAAACTCCGTTCTCGCGACCACAGCAAGGATGTGGTCGCCGGAGCGCTCTGATAGCGCCACCGCATCCAAAAAGCCCGGCGCGACAGTCTTACGATGCAGGCGCTGAACGTGGTAGCTGTCCTGAAACGCCTCCACCAATAGCTTCCAGTTTGTTTTGAGGTGCTTGACGCTCTGCCGGAAGAATACGTGATCCGCCATATTGAATTTGGCGAAATCCGTTTCCAGCATGCCCATATGGCGCTCTATATCCACCTTGCCCTCAGGATTGGGGCAGACAAAAATAAGGCCCTGAGAAATACCCATAGGCAATGCCTTGAGATTGTGACAACTGGGGTCCAGCGAGGGAAAGCCTTCTTCTTGAAGAGGGATATGGGTTAGATCCCCTTGCAGGTTGTAAACCCAATTGTGATAGGGGCAGACAAAACTGGTTTTGTTACAGGTTTCGTCGGTATTAACCAGACGCACACCCCGATGCCGACACACGTTGAGGAAGGCACGAACCACACCGTCTTTACCTCTGACCACCATGATCGGCGTATCTAAAAGATCGTGCGTTATCACATCACCCGGCTTAGGAATCATGGAAACATGTCCGACCAGTATCGGCTTGTTTTTGAACAGGGCTGCACGTTCTTTTTGAAACCAAGCTTCATCGGTATAGAAACGGGTATCTGAGTAACCCAGGAACGGCGGGACGGTATAGCCTCCACGCACCTCCTCCAACAGCCGACCAAAAATATCGGTAAAGTCAGGCTTTTTCATATCAGCTATACCTCATGCAGTTTGTCCATAAATGCGCGCCAGCGCAGTCGTCCAGCGGCGTCATACTCTTTGACCCGCGTTATCAGGCGCGTTCTGGTATCGCTGCCCAACATAGCCGCGGGCAGCAGCGGGTCGGTGAGCAGCGAACGAATCATCTCGCCTCCTAGTACGACTGTTTCTTTCAGCACAGCGGTTTGATCGGCCTGCTCCATTTTGTTGAGTGCATCCTCAACACGATGCAGAGAATGCATGTACTGCTTCCGCATGGTTTGCATATCCCAAAGGCCAATCAACTCATCGCGACAGCTTGAGTCGGTTTCACAGATCACGAAGCTTCCCGTCAGACTGTCCAAACCCAGCGATGAAACGTCGGCTACCAGCGCGGGCAGTCCTCCACTGATATTGTTGGGACGAACCCAAAGCCCGGGACGCCAACGCTGCATTCCCCGCAAGCGCAGGGCGCGGTTCTGCGCTCGAAATCGAGTGCTGCTCTCTAACGCTAAATTCGCCGTGACGAGAACGCACCAATCCCCACGCCACACGCACAGTTGATCTTCTAGATGCCGCCAGCGCTGAATCTCTTCTCGTAGTGCGGCTCCTGTACCGGACAGCGCATAGTGCCCACGCTGTGCTTTATACAACAGTCCATCAGCAACCAGACGCGTTAGCGCCACCCGCATCTGGTTGGCGCTGAAGCCGAATATCTCACCTGCAGCCAACAAGCGTCGACTCCTTCCCATCAGTTCGCCGTCGGCGTCGAGCAGTTCCAAAATCAGCTGCCGAGGGGTAAGAGCCCCGTTCTTGTTTGGCCGTGCTATCGAATTCACGTTCATATATTACATTATATGATATAGAGTTGCTAATTATTGTAATTTTAGAGATTCGATATTAATTGACACTTATTGTGTCAATATGCAAAGCTCGAGCAACTCGACAGCAAAAGAAAAGCGGTAAGCTCTGCCACCATGGCCCTATGCTTCAGGACCTATCTATGCCCAAACGCGCACTAATCTGGCTTATCCCCGCGGTTTTCTACATCTTGTTTTTTGCCTGGTATACCAGTTTTGAAGGTGCTTTAACCGAAGACGAAATTGACCGCTACCTCGCAAGAATGGCAGCGGTTGGCGCAGATCCAGAGCAGATCGCGGCGATCGAGCAGTTCGCCAGAACTGACTCTGGCGGCCAGTTTCTGATGGTAAACAACATAGAAATGAACAGGAACCCACCGAACGTGGACGGTGCCGCGCCCGGATCTGATTCGGAGCAACTCATGAGCGCATATATGCAGTATATGTTTCCGGCCCTATTATCCCGCGCGAGTCACCCCGTCATGGCAGGCGTGGCGATATCACCCAGTATTGATCTAGTTGGTATAGAAGGCGCTCAAATCTGGGATCAGGCAGCACTGATGCGTTATCGAAGCAGGCGAGATCTACTGGATATCGTCATCGACCCTGAATTTCAGGATAGGCACGAGTTCAAAGTTGCCGCACTAACGAAGACGATCGCCTACCCCATCGAACCGGTGCTTTACCTGAGCGATCCACGCCTGCTTCTCGGCTTGATTCTGCTCGCCATCACCGCTTTGCTCGATAGCTTGCTATTGTCCCGGCGAAACCGCATTGCGCAGTCTTGAACGGCGGTACATTGGCAACGTAGCAGCGTGTATGGCGCTTCGCCCGGCTAATTGGGCCACATAATGTATTCATCGCCCTCTTCGAATGGCACGCTTAAATCCTTGTCTATGGCAATCGCGGCTTCAGCCGCCGAGGGGTAGAGCGGCCCTCTGCCACTCGCTTGATGTGCATCCAGCAGCGCCAGCAGTTCGGCAACGACTTCGGGTTCTGAAGACGCCAGATTAACTTGTTCAGTCGGGTCTTCTGCGAGATTAAACAGCCACTGTTTGTTGGGTCGCTCAGTAATTTGCAGTTTCCAATCGCCGTGTCGTACCACACGGTAATGGCCGCTCTGCCAAAAAAGGGTATCTCTGTCCCAGCTGGCTGCGGTTTGTTCGGAGGTAAGCGGCAAGAGATCGCGGCCATCGATTTCAAGCTCCGCCGGCAGTCCAGCGCCAGCAGCGGCAAGCATGGTTGGCATGTAATCGATATGTGCTACCGGGATAGCTGACTCCGTTCCCGCTTCGATTTTGGCAGGCCATTTCATCAATAGCGGCACCCGAATCCCCCCCTCAAACTGGCTGATCTTCCAACCCCTGAATGGAGCATTCACCTCCGCTAATCCGAGATAACCCGCGCCACCGTTGTCGCTGGTAAAGAGGATAATGGTGTTGTCTGCAATGCCGGCTTCTTCAAGAGCAGCAGTGATTCGGCCAATACTGCGATCGAGCGAGCGAATCATGGCAGCATAGACACGTAGCCTATGAGGCTGGATATCTCCCACTGCCTCATAGTCCTCAACCGTTGCCTGTAACGGCGTGTGCACTCCCCAATGCGCGAGATAGAGGAAAAACGGCCGGTTTTTATTGGCCTCAATCACCTTTACTGACTCATCGGTCCAATAGTCCGTGAGATAGCCATCCGGCTCAAAGCGTTCACCCTCGCCCTGCTCACCAGAGCGCGCGAAGCTGTTCGAATAGGTCATCGCTGCCCACAGGAATTGATCGATAGGGTCGAACTCAAGTTTGGCATTCACCACACCCGGATCATCCTCGGGCAAAAAGAGGCCGCTGGACATCAGCAGGCTCTCGTCGAAGCCCTGCTCGTGCGGACTCATTCCGTTTTTGCGGCCCAAGTGCCACTTGCCTATATGCACCGTGTGATATCCCACATCGTTGAGCAGCTCCGCGACCGTTACCTCCTCAGCAGGCAAACCCTGCAACTCATAGGGCGGTTTGCCCTCCTCTACCTCAGGATAAAAAATGCCCGTCGGGCGACCGCCGTCCATGTCTGCTGCAATACGCGACACCATGGGCATCATGCCGGGGGGAGTCGGCGTAAATTCAAAGCCCGTGCGGGTTGGATAGCGACCTGTCATCATCATTGCCCGCGAGGGCGCACAGGTACCGGCTCCAGAGTAAGACTGAGTGAACGCTATGCCTTCTGCGGCAAGCTGATCAATATGAGGCGTTTGCACGCGACCACCTGCCACCCCACCCCCAAAGGTCGAGATATCGTTGTAGCCGAGATCGTCCGCTACGATCAGAATGATATTGGGCGGGCCGTTGAAGCGATCTACTGCCTCAGCGGGCCCCTGGTCCCACTCGATAGGACGATTCGGCGCGATCTCTCCTTCGCTGTGAGCACGATATTTCACATAGCTGAGTAGCAGGGCATTCTGGTTCACATAGACAATTGCGCCAACGACAAACAGAACGGCTACTGTGATTGCTATCGTGGATTTCATACTATGCTCTACCGGTTTAGCAGTAAGTCCATTGAGACGCTACCGCTCGTTTTGTTAACAGCAGCGTTGTGCGTATGCATTTCGCGCCGCCCGTTGACTGTCCGTCAAACAGCGTACTCCAAGCGAGTCATTAGGAAGACGGCATGCGCTTGTTGGGCTGACTCGAAACTGGCGGCAAGCGTAATGTATTGTCATATACTATGTCAATATATGATTGCGGCCTCTTGCCCGTCGCTTGACGCAGGCTGAGTTGGCCGTCAAAGATCGCCAACCCCACGCGAATGAGGTGCGCGGGCAAAATGATCTGGATGTGGGCGACGTGGATTAGTGTCGATGGGTATTGCAGGCAAGCTTCTCAACGAACTAACGAACGGGCATTCCCACCGCCGTCCTCGCCCCTCAGCAGAGATGAGCACGTTCCGGGTAGTCAGTGGGAACGCCTATTGATCGGCGGCAAGCCGTCGAAAAACCGAGGTCAACCGAGACTGGATGAGCCCTTGTCGTTGCTGCAGAGTGACAACAGGCGTGTTGTCCGGCAGATGCTGCCTGAGATCTTTCAGGAGAACGTTTCGCAGAACCGGTGGCGCTGCCTCCGGGCACTTAAAGTAGCGCGCCGAGATCAAACCCAGAGTTCTGCCACTGGTATCAAACCAATTCAATACACCAGGATCAGTATGAGAAATCACGATTCTGACCTTGCCATCATCATCAATATGAGCCTGCTGGTTGTTCAGAGAGCTGTGGCGCATATAGTACTCCATTGCCTCCCACTGCAGATTGGCCAGCTGCATACCCCAGTAGTACGCCTCGGGCGCGTCGAACTCAATAATCACTGCTTCGTCTGGCCGACAACGATAATGCCCACTCAAATATTGATTGGATTGCCAGGCGGTGGGATGAGAGACGATGGCAAGAGTGCTCGGGTCTGTCTCCAGGTGCTCCCTGACCTTTGCTAAAAAGTAATCAGACTGAAAGTGCTGCCAGTGCTGCGTGAGCTTCAGATTCGTCTCTAACTCCGCTCGCGTTAACGGTGGCGGCGGGTAGTGCCCATCAATACGCTCGATTTTCATTTGTGTGGCAGGTTCTTCAGTCTCCCAGTCGCTATAATATTGGCGCACCCAAACTTCACAATTGCCTTCAGGTAAGGCAATCCAATGACCCTCCTGTGGCGTGGCGCTCAGCACGATATCGATTTCCTGGTTATCCCCCAGCATATCGGGATTGGTCAAATTATCGTGCTCTGCCACCATGGCGTAGCCCTCATGGTTCGCACAGGACCCTTTCCATGT
>JBCDFM010000022.1:0-28771 GCA_039178015.1 Pseudomonadota bacterium | reverse complement strand
GCCGGGCAAAGCATAGCCCACCGTCCCAGCGATTCTTTCCCCATCAAGCGGGTTTGAGGTAATCATGCCGGTTTCTGTCATACCATAGCGTTCGAGAATGCGTTCACCGGTGTGGGTCAAAAATGCCTCAAAGGTCTGCTCAGTTAGAGGTGCAGAACCCGATATAAACAGCCGCATGTGGGCAAACTGCTTGTGACCGAAACTCGAACTTGCCAGAAGTCGGGTGTAGAACGTAGGCACGCCCATCATCACTGTTGCGCCGGGCAACTGCTCAAGCACTAGATCTGTTTCAAATTTATTGAGAAAAAGCATGGTTGAGCCATTCAGCATTGCGACATTAATTGCTACGAACAAGCCATGCACGTGGAATATCGGCAGGGCATGCAGTAGAACGTCGCCCTGTTGAAATCCCCACAGCTTGTGTAGCGTCTGCGCGTTACTGGCCAGGTTGCCGTGAGATAACATAGCCCCTTTGGAACGGCCCGTCGTGCCGGATGTGTATAGTATCGCGGCGAGATCGCCATTCTCCCGTTCAACTATCGAGTGGTCACCTGCAGCCCTAATGGCGTCATCAGCTAAATCACGATCGCCGCCACCGAGAGTTGCCAGCTGTGTGCTCGTTGGGGCAATAGCGCGAAGCTCCGATTGCTTGTGTGGTTCCGACACAATAATCTTGGGAGAGGCATCGCCGATGAAGTACTCGAGCTCATTTAAGGTATAGGCGGTATTGAGCGGCACAAGTACAAATCCACCCCGCAGGCAGGCGAGATACAGCGCCACGGCAGCCGCGCTTTTTTGCACCTGCACGACCACGCGGTCTCCCGGCGATGCGCCTAAAGCAGCCAAAGACGTCGCCATGCCGGCAGACCAGCTGTCAAGGTCGGCGTAGCTGTAGCGAGTCCCATCCGGCAGCTGCAGACAAATTTGCGACATCCGCTGACCGAACTGTTCACGTAATATATGGTAGAGGTTGGCGTTTTCCACTTGATCGATTTCCTCGCAAGGCACAGGCAGTGTAACTCACCCCGACGCTTCTGTCGGCTTTGGGTCAGTGTTCAGATGTGGCGAAGGATCCGGTTGAAGGAGCATCACGTTAAAAGGGCAGGTTACCCGGGAGTTGCGTGATCGAGAGCCAGGCGTAACAATGAATTCACTTAAGTGTAAGACGTATTTTATGGACCATATTACAACACTGCATATTGGTAAGGAGCGCCACAAGTTTTCGATCGCGCACTTTACGATCTTCTCTGCCACTGAGCGTGAGCGTTTACACGGCCACAACTATTCGGTGTCGGCCAGAATTGTTGCGCCTATGGGTCATAATGGGTTTGCGGCCGACTATAACGTATACAAGCGGCGCCTTGACGTTCTCTGTGATGGCCTGGACGAATATATGATACTGGCGGGCGACTCCCCTTATCTGGAAATAGAACAGACAGAGGATTGTTATCGGGTGACGTTCGACGGGGTACAGATGCAGTTTTTATGCAGCGACACCCTGCTACTGCCCATTAGCAACGCAACGGTTGAAGAGTTTTCCAGGTATTTGCTGACCGAGTTACTGAGGTTATCGGAAGGTGACGACCTGCGTGAGCTCGAGCTTTGCGTCGCATCTGGCCCGGGTCAAAAAGCCTGCACCGTTTGGACCGCCTGATTTCCACTCATGCTTTATGTGCTTTAGGCCGCGTCTGACTCCGCAATGCCACTGTGACGCAACAGGGGAGCAATTTCGGGTTCCCTGCCTCGAAAGGAAATAAACAGCTCCATAGCCTCTTTGGAACCTCCCGCTTCCAGAATCGCCTCTTTGAAGTCCTTGCCAGTGTCTTGGTTGAAGATGCCTTCTTCCTCAAAACGTGAGAACGCGTCAGCGGACAATACTTCCGCCCATTTGTAGCTGTAGTATCCGGCTGCGTAACCGCCTGCAAAAATATGGGAGAAGCCGTGCTGGAAGCGATTGAAAGTCGGTGGTATGACAACGGCGACATTTGCACGTACGTCATCTAGCGTCGACTGAACGGAGCTTTTGTCGGAGCCCTCCCAGGTGCTATGCAGCTGCAGATCGAAGAGAGCAAATTCCAGTTGTCGCACCATCAGCATCGCCGACTGAAAGTTGCGTGCAGCTAGCATTTTTTCCAGGAGCTCGTCAGGTAGTGGCTCGCCAGTTTCATAATGGCCTGATATTAGTTCCAGTGCCTTTCGCTCCCAGCACCAGTTTTCCAAAATTTGGCTGGGCAGTTCCACCGCATCCCAGGCTACACCATTTATCCCCGATATTGTTGCAACGGATTGCCGGGTCAGCATGTGATGCAATCCGTGCCCGAACTCGTGAAAGAGTGTAGTGAGTTCGTCATGCGTGAGCAGCGCAGGAGTCTCGTTCACAGGGGGAGTGAAGTTGCATACCAGGTAAGCGACGGGAATTTGAAGTCTGCCATTGGCCATTCGCCTGTCGCGGCAGTTATCCATCCAAGCGCCGCCTCGCTTGTCAGCTCTCGCGTATAGATCAAGATAGAAACGTGCGATCACCTCTTTGCCGCTGACGAGGTCGAACAGCCTGACATCCTCATGATAGCTGTCGAAGCCAGTGGTTTCGCGTACGGCCACGCCGTATAGCTTCTGGACAATCTCGAACAAACCATGGAGGACCTTGTCGATTGGCAAATAGGGCCTGATCGCTTCTTGGGAGACCTGATAGCGACTCTCTTTCAACTTTTCGCTGTAGTAGCTTATATCCCAGGCATTTAGCGACTCGACGCCGTATTGCTCTGCGGCGAAATCTAGCAACTGGGCCCATTCCTTTTGCGCCTGCGGGCGAGATTTGGTCGCTAGTTCTGCCAGAAATTGTCTGACCTGCTCCGGGCTATCCGCCATCTTGGTTGCCATTGACAATTCAGCGTAGTTAGCGAATCCAAGCAGTTCCGCTTTGGACTGCCTGAGATCGAGGATTTCATTGATAATCTTGCTGTTATCCCATTGCCCTGCGTGTGGTCCCTGGTCAGAGGCCCGGGTACAGTTGGCGCGATATACCTCCTCGCGAAGCTGCTGATCGTCGCAATACAGCAATACCGGATAGTAGGAAGGGAAATCCAGCGTGATCAAATATCCGTCTACGCCTGCGCGCTCCGCGGCTTGTCGCGCATTGGCCATCGCTGTCGGGGGTAGACCCCGCAGTTGCTCTTTGCTTACCTGCATGGACCAGGCGTTAGTAGCATCCAGTACATTGTCACTAAAATGGCTGCCCAACTCTGAAAGGCGCTCCTGCAAGTTTGCGAATTCCTGCTTTTTGTCATCTGGCAGAGCAACCCCAGCCAGGTGAAAGTCGCGTAGCACATTGCCCAGCGCCTTCTGTTGGGCGATATCCAAAGTGTTGAAAGAAGGCCCATCCCGCAACTGTTGATACGCGCGATACAGCCCACCGTGCTGGCTTGTCCAGGTGTTGTATTGGCTTAGCAGCGGCAGAGCGGCGTTGTAAGCGCTACGTAACTCATCGTTGTTAGCGACTCCGTTGAGATGAGAAACCGGAGACCAGGCCTGTGCCAGCTCGTCGTCTAGTTGCTCTATGGGTTCCCATAGACTTTGCCAGCTGTATTGCGAATGGTCCACGAGCAACCGTTCTATCTGCCTCTTGTTGCGCTCGATCAGCTGCTTTATCGCAGGTTCGACCTGGTCCGCCGCTATTTTCGAAAATGGCGGTAATGAATGCGGTTCAAGCAGCGGATTGGACATGATTGTGACCCTTTGACATGCGTGGGGGGGCAGATTCTAACCGAAATATGAGACTGGCGCGTAGCTGATGCGTGCGGTGACAGGCTAGCGCGGCTTCGGTCGGATGTTTTTAGTAAGAGGTGCGTGCCCGTCAATCGTTACACCTTTGCGCCGCGCCTGCTTTTTGCGATTTGAAACACCCTTTTCGGCATTTTCGCCGCTACTGTCTGTGTCAAGCCGCCCAACTTTTGATCGCGCAGCTGATTTATCAGTGGATTTTTGCTTCCTTTGTCCGTCGAAACGCGGCTTGAGACCGGTTAGGTAGCGCCTCACCAGCTTTATTTTTAGCTCTTCTTCGATACTCGATAGCAAGTTCCAGTCGCCAGCCGTCACCATCGATATCGCCACACCCGAAGTGCCGGCTCTACCCGTGCGGCCTGTACGGTGGATGTAGCTCCCTGGGCTGGTTGGCATGTCGTAGTTGATGACCAAGTCGAGTTGCTTGACGTCCAGCCCTCGGGCGGCCAGATCGCTGGCACACAGGATAGGCACCTTTCCGCCTTTGAAACTGGCGAGCACGGCACGCCGCTCTTCAGTGGTCATATCCCCGTGCAGGCAGGCGCAGCGAAGATGACTTGACTGCAGCAGTTTGTATAGCCGCATCACTACGCTTCGCTTGTTGGCGAATATGAGTACGCGAGAGTAGTCCTGGGATGTCAGCAGCGCGACTAATAGTTTGTCTTTATGAGCTTGACTGTCAGCGAGCATACATTGATGTTCGATCTGACTGTGGGCTTGAAGCCCGGTTTCAACCTCAATCCGTTGCGGAGATCGCAACAGCAATTTACTGACCTCGAGGACACCCTTATGTTGCATTGTCGCAGAGGTCATTAGCACTTGGCTCAAGCTTTCACAGCGGGCGTGTAACGCGAGAACATCATCCCGAAAGCCCGAATCGAGCATCCGATCGGCCTCGTCAAGCACCAGAATCTTGGTATCGTTTAGGCTAGTGCTTGCCCTCTCACAGTGCTCTAACAACCTACCTGGGGTACCTACAATGACTTCTGGCGCTCTTCGAAACAACGATTGTTGGTATTTGAATGCCTCACCGCCAGTGATGGCGTAAGCTCGCAAGGGTGTTTTAGCCAATAATGCGGTGCACTCTTTATAGATCTGCCGGGCCAATTCTCGTGTGGGTGCCAGTATTAGCGCATTGGGTCCATCGCGCGAGGAATGGACCTCCGATAGCAAACGCTGAACGAGTGGAATCAGGTACGCCAGGGTCTTGCCGCTTCCCGTCTCCGCGCTGAAAATCGCGTCGGTGCCGCTCAGTGCGATCGGTATGACTTGCTGTTGCACAGCGCTGGCCTTGGAAAAATTCAATTCATCAAGCGCCAGCCGTAAGCGTCTGTCTAGTACCAATGATTCGAGCAATGGTGGCCTCTATACCAGGCTTTGGAATGTATCAACTCTATCGACAGGTTACACTAGCCGATAGCTGACCAAATACAAGAGGGCTTTCAATGGTTAAGGCCGTGAGGGTGAATGAAACGGGTGGACCTGATGTTCTAGAGCTAGTGGATATTGAGCTGGAACCCCCCGGTCCTGGTATGGTCAGGGTCGTCAATGAGGCCATTGGTCTTAATTATATTGATACCTATCATCGTTCTGGTCTGTATCCGTTACCGCTGCCTACCGGTATAGGTCTGGAGGGCGCCGGCCTGGTTACTGCGGTAGGTGAAGGCGCCGATTTTGCGGTTGGAGATCGGGTTGCATACAGTACCGCGGGTGTTGGGTCCTATGCCGAAGCACTCAATTTGCCCTCAGCTCGACTGGTGCAAGTGCCGGACGCTATTACATTCGAGCAGGCGGCGGCCATCCTGCTAAAAGGGCAGACCGCTGAATACCTTGTACAGAGAACCTACCCACTGGCCGCTGGCGAAACCTGTTTGTTCCACGCCGCCGCAGGTGGTGTCGGATTGATATTTGGGCGCTGGGCCTCGAGTCTGGGTGCGACGGTTATCGGCACAGTTGGCAGCGACGACAAGGCGGCGCTGGCCCGCGCTCACGGTTTTCACCACGTGATCAACTATCGAACAGAAAGTGTTTTGGAGCGAGTGATGGAAATCACGGGTGGCGAGAAACTTGCCGTGGTTTACGACGGTGTCGGTAAGGACACCTTTGAGATGTCGCTGGATTGTCTGCGTCCACGCGGCTTGATGATCAGTTTTGGCAACGCTTCGGGCTCGCCAGAAGCGTTTGATCTCCAGGAGTTGGCCGGGCGAGGGTCGCTGTACATCACGCGACCTACGTTATTCACCTACACTGCGTCCACTGAGGAGTTGCGTGCCAGTGCTAACGCAGTATTCGAGTGCCTGCTGTCGGGAACGATCAAGATTGAAATTGGGCAGCGCTACCAGCTTAGTGAGGTCCAGCAGGCCCACAAAGATCTTGAGGCGCGCAAAACCAGTGGCTCGTCTGTGATTTTGCCATGATAAGCGAGGCCTCGGTTGTGCCTGCCGTATTGAAAGGTCAATTGGTTCGACTGGAGCCGCTGACACAAGACCATGCACAGGGGCTTTACAATCGGGGTCGCAATGCGGATGACTGGCGCTTCATGCCCCGATCCTGCTTTATTGATCTGGCAGACGTTCGCCACTGGATCGACGAAGCACAAAATGCAAGAAATGAAGTGCCTTTTGTCATTGTTGAGACGCGTAGAAACAAACCTATTGGCAGCACCCGGTTTCTCAATATTCGCCAGCAGCACCGTTCGCTGGAAATTGGCTGGACCTGGTTGGGCCAGGATTGGCAACGCACCGGAGCAAACACGGAGGCAAAGTGGCTATTGCTGTCATACGCCTTTGACCAATTGGGTTGCATCCGTGTCGAATTTAAAACCGACGCACGCAACATGCGTTCACAGCGTGCTCTGGAACGAATTGGTGCCACAAGAGAAGGCGTTCTACGCAGTCATATGATCGTACAGAATAACGCGGTCAGGGACTCAGTGTACTTCAGCGTTATCGACAGTGAATGGCCAGCAGTGAAAGAGCGACTGACTCTGCTACGAGATCGCAGCTAGAGTCAGGTATGCGGGTTCGCGTCGCCTGATCAATATCGAAAACCGCTTGGCGACGTCGTTTCTGCTAAGAGGTAATGGTGGCCTGCACGGTTTCGTTTTCGGAGAACTCACCAGCAAAGAGCGGTGAGGTCAGGTAGCGTTCACCTGAATCGGGCAGAATAGCAACGATGGTCTTGTCTTTGTGCTCGTCCATCTGCGACACACGATGCGCTATCGCCATCGCCGCGCCACAGGATACGCCCGCGAGAATACCTTCCTCCTTCATCAATCGGTGCGCCCACGCCATTGCCTCTTCGCTGGACACCTGCTCCACTTGGTCAACCATCTCCAAATCAAGATTCGCGGGTAGAATGCCAGCGCCAATCCCCTGGATTTTGTGCGGTGCGTGGGTGGGTTCCTCTCCAGCTTTGGCGGCAGTGATCATAGTTGAGGTGTCAGGTTCCACTGCCACGGAAAGAATTGGTTTACCCTTTGTCAGCTTGATATAACGTGACACACCGGTGATCGTTCCTCCGGTTCCCACGCCAGAGACCAGAATATCGATCTGTCCATCGGTGTCCTGCCATATTTCGGGCCCTGTCGTTTCTTCGTGCACCGCCGGATTGGCTGGGTTCTCGAACTGGTGTGGACCCCAGTGCTGCTCCGGATCCGAGGCGATGATTTCCTCGGCCTTTTGCATTGCCGCCGGGATACCTTTGGCCCCTTCGGTCAGCACGACCTCCGCGCCCAGAGACTTCATCAGCATGCGGCGCTCAAGGCTCATGGTATTAGGCATCACAAGCTTACAGTGATAGCCCCGGGCCGCGGCCACAAAAGCGAGTGCTATGCCGGTATTACCGCTGGTTGGTTCAACAATGGTCATGCCGGGCTTCAAAACGCCATCTTTCTCTGCTGCGATCACCATACTGGTTCCGATCCGACACTTCACTGACATCGCGGGATTGCGATTCTCTAATTTGGCAAATATATTGCCGTCGCTGATTCGATTGATTTTCACCAATGGTGTACCACCAATGGTTTCTGAATTGTCAGAATAGATCTTACTCATTAGTCAATTCCTTGCTGGTGGGCGAATGCCCCGAAAATAACAGACCAAGACTAGTATTACAGTGCGTCTCTGTCCAACCCCATTCCGGGTTAGCACTCATTAGCTTCAACCATTGTCCTCAAATTATGTTTTTTTAGTATTGCTCTGGAACTTTAGTTGATCTGGGAGTGTCCTAGAATCCGATGGCTGCTTTTTTGCATCGGTCTCAGGAAGGACCTTTTGCGACAGCAGCCTTGCGGGATTCCATCCAGGTCGTGACCGTGATACCCGCTTGAGACTCCTGACCTGCCGGCCTTAGTGCCGGCTTTTTTTATGTACTTTTTCGCTCTAAATCAACGCCGCTATTGATAAGCACCTACAGCGCCGGATGATAGCACTCTAGTTTGCTCAGTCTGTGAAACTGGCGATCTCAAGCAAGGTCTTGCGCTGAATATTGGGCACTTCAGTGCCCGGCTGGGGATAACCCACAACCAGGATCATGGTAGGTTTTTCTCGCTCAGGTCGATCGAGTATGCGATTGAGGAACTTCATCGGGCTCGGCGTGTGCGTCAGCGTTGCAAGCCCTGCATGGTGTAGCGCGCCTATCAACATGCCCGTAGCAATACCAACCGATTCAGGCACGTAGTAGTTTTTTAGCTTATTACCCTTCGCGTCGACCCCATACTTCTCTGCAAAAATCACGATGAGCACCGGTGCATGCTCTAAAAATGGTTTGTCTGCGTCTGTGCCCAGAGGCGCCAGGGCGGCAAGCCAGTCATCGGGTGCTCTGTGTTGATAAAATGCTCGCTCTTCTTCTTCGGCAGCGAGTCGTATTTGTCGTTTGACCTGCTGACGGTAGACAACGCTAAAATGCCAGGGCTGACGGTTAGCACCGGAGGGCGCACTCCCGGCCGTTAGTATGCAGCTCTCGATCACTGAAGTCGGAACGGATTCAGAGCTGAATTCCCTAACGCTGCGGCGTTTCGACATCTCGCTGCGATATTGATCGGCCCTTTGCAACATTTCCGGCTCGGTATATTTGGTGAACTGCAGTGGTCGAAATTTTGGATCCCTGTCAGCCATCGGGCTCGGCTTCCAAAACCTGCTCTGTGGCACTAGCCAGAGTCTTTAGCGTTTGCGGACCGATCAGCGTCTCCTGCAGTTCGCCATGCGGATTGATCACAAATGTGGTCGGCAATACCAAGGGACGCTCTACACCCAGTGTTTCTGCGGGGTCCACGGTCAAGGTGGGGAATTGTACGTCCAGTGATTGTAATTGCTCGCGAAGCTCTTCTCCGGTGGTGCCGTCGTAATTGACTCCGAATACCGCGACCTGGGGTAGGTGATTGAGCTCGTTCAGTTCAGGTATTTCCTGGATACAGGGTTTACACCATATTGCCCAGTAATTAACCACCACCCACTGACCGCTTAGCGCTGGCAGATTGAGCTGCCCTGGAGGTATCTGGCTATTATGGCAGGCCGATAGTAGCAGCAATACGGCAGAGGTTAGGAGTGGTCTCATGTGGGATTCAATGTTCATCTGGAAAACAAGTCTGCAAGGTTTATGTCCAATGTATCTTGTTGCTCATGCCTTTGTTGTTGCAACAGGCGATAGGCTTCTTGCTGGAAACCTAACTGACCGAGCGGCTTTTGCCCCGTGAGAGCAATTTCGCCATTGACCCATTTTTTGAGCTGATCAAAGCTAACGTTATGCAGATCGCGGCTGAGCAAATACTGTCCGCGTTCATTCTCTGAAATCAATTTCTTTTCTAAAAAAATATCTCGTAAACGTTGCCAGCTATCTGCGTCCAAATCATGGGTGCTTTCATGTCTCCGGTTGAGCAGCTCGATTTCCGCAACGCCTTGGCCAGTCTCCTGCCGCTGCCAGAAGATATACAGCACGTCGAGGGCCTTTAGAACCAGTGGTGTATTGGCCTGTTCCTCACTTTGATAGGCAGACAGACTGTGAACAAGAATTCCCCCCATAAGTACGATATTCCAGGACAAATAGATCCAAAGTAAAAACAACGGTACAGCGGCAAACGCGCCGTAAATAAAAGTATAGCTCGAACCGATAACAAGGTCGGTAAACACGGACCTGGCGACGTGGAATGCTAGGGCCGCGATGAAACCGCCTATTAAACAGTGTTTGAATGGCACGCGACAGTTGGGCACTGCGACATAGATTAGAGCGAATCCAGCTGTGCTCAACAGTAGCGGTGCTACTTTCAACATAAATGACTGTGCGCCGATAAGGTCGTAATCTTCCAGCGTGTGGGCAAACGAAGAAAGGTAGGTGCTCAATCCCAGGGCGACCCCAAAGGTTATAGGTGCGAGGCTGAGTACAGCCCAGTAAAGCAGAAAACTGGATACGGCACTTCGGTTACCTTTGGCCCGCCATATCTGGTTGAGTGCTCTTTCCACATTGCGCAGCATCAGTACCGCAGTGATAACCAAAAATATTATGCCCGGCCCGGTTAGATTCTTTGCCTGCCTCGAAAAGTCATCGAGGTAATCGCGTATTTCAGAATTGGCATCGGGAACCAAGTTTTCGAACATGAAGGTTTCAAGCCTGACCTCCAGACCCTGAAATGTCGGTACCGCAGAAGCCATTGTATAAATAACCGTGAGCAGCGGTACCAGTGCGAACAGGCTCATATAGGTAAGTGCTGCCGAGTTTTCTGAGCAGCGGTCGGCGGTAAAGCGAGAGAACACATAGCTCGCGCGTCGCCAAAGTTCTCTGGGTCTAAATGCGTCCAACTCCATACAGGGTATTATCGCATGAACGTTTCCTACACTGCACGACAGGCTGTTGTTACTGTAACTGCACGCTTCGTGAATGTCGGCGCGTCGACCATGTCGCTCTTTGTTATAATCTGGGCTCCGCCAAGTAGCCTCGGCGAAGGATATAACAGCCAAGCCGGTCGCTCGAGCAGTAACAGTTTAGGACCCCTCAATGAGCAAGTATACGATCTATCACAATCCTCGATGTTCGAAGTCGCGGCTGACGCTCGCGATTCTTGAGGAGCACGGCATAGAGCCGACAGTCGAACTCTATATGGACTCCCCGCCAAGCGCTAAGACATTAAAGACACTGCTGAACAAACTGGGAATGAGTGCGGCTCAGCTTGTCAGGCGCGGCGAGGCAGATTACAAGTTGGCGGGCCTTAGCAGCGATTCTAGCGAAGACGATATTGTTACGGCGATGACACACTATCCGAAACTGATAGAACGGCCAATTGTCGTACGTGCAAAACGCGCGGTGTTGGGTCGACCACCGGAGAACGTGCTGGATCTGATTGACTAATGGAGCAGCCTTTTGTTTTGGTTTTGTATTACTCTCGTAACGGCGCAACTGCGCAAATGGCAGGACAGGTCGCTCGCGGCGTGCAAAGTGTACCTGGCCTGGACGCCAGGTTGCGTACTGTACCCCCTGTCTCAGCGGAGACCGAACGAGCGGTGGCTGACGAGCTTCCCACCGATGGCCCCCTGTATTGTGCTCTCGATGATTTGCGCCACTGTGCTGGTCTCGTTTTGGGCAGTCCTACCCGATTTGGCAACATGGCTGCACCACTCAAGCACTTGCTAGATTCCACCTCCTCACTCTGGCTCAGTGGCGCAATGGTCAATAAACCCGCCGCTGTATTTACCTCGACCTCCAGTTTGCACGGGGGTCAGGAGACTACCCTGCTCAGCATGATGTTGCCACTGCTGCACCACGGCATGCTGATTACGGGGCTGCCGTATAGCGAGCCAGGACTTATGTCCACGCAAACGGGGGGTACGCCCTATGGTGCTTCACACTGGGCAGGCGCTGACAATAGTCGTGACCTGAATGACGTTGAGGCGGGATTATGTCGATCTCTAGGGGCTAGAATAGGTCACCTTGCCGTGGGAATGATGACGTGAAGCGCGCCTCAAAGAGTGCATTGACCTTTGCCCTTTGCTGGACGGCTTGGCTTTTACTGTTCCTGCAGCAGCTGATTGATGCCTGGCAATACTCGATGCCATGGATAGTTTGGGTGGCGAAACTCCTCCCACTTTTGATTTTTGTGCCGGGTATGGTAATGGACAATTTGCGTAGTTTTATCTGGCTGTGCTTTGTCACCTTGTTGTATTTTATTGCCTTGGTTGAACGCCTTTTTGTCATGCCGGGAAGCCCATTGGCTATAACTGGCATGATCGCGGTGGTAACCCTGTTCTGTACAGCAATGATGTACGTTCGATGGCGAGCTAGGGAACTGCGCACCCCAGGCGCCAGTCAAACGCAGTCAGGAGAGTAGTAAATGAGTAAACCGTCACTTATTCGCCGGATATTTTCCGCTATCTGGAGCGGCATCACCTGGTTCCGGCTGGCGTTGTCCAATATTTTATTCATTCTACTGATTCTTGTTATCTACTTTGTCTATCTGGGCGGCCCTGAAGAACCGATACCTGAAAAAGCAGCACTACTACTGAACATATCGGGGACGGTGGTTGATCAAAAGTCGCAGATAGATCCATTGCGCGCGCTTACTGCGGGCTCTTCGCCTCAGGATAGGCAGGTGTTACTGCGTGATGTTATAGAGTCAATACAGTTTGCCAAGGATGATCCGGCGATTAACTCTCTCGTTATGGATCTAAACAATTTGTCTTACGTGGGCATCAGTAAAACTCAGGAAATTGCCGAAGCGCTGGAAGCATTTAAAGCGTCGGGTAAACCGATCGTTGCGAAGGGAGATCTGTTTACTCAGGATCAATTTCTGCTGGCGAGTCACGCAGACACGGTCATCATGAATCCACTGGGAGCGGTAGGCTTGGAGGGCTACAGTAGCTATCGCAATTACTTTCGCGAAACGCTGGAAAAACTTCGGGTTAGCATGCACGTGTTTCATGCCGGGGAGTTTAAATCAATGGCAGAGCCCTTTTTGCGAGACGGTATGTCTCAGGGAGAAAAAGCCATTACCGAGCGCTGGTTGAATGTGCTTTGGGGTCAGTATGCCGCGACTGTAGAAGCACAACGGGATCTGCCACCGGGCAGTGTTAACAGCTATGTGAATGATTATGCTGCTTCGCTCGCTCAGCGCGATGGCGACGTCGCTGCTATGGCGCTCGATGCTGGCCTTGTCGACATGCTGATGAATCGCCATGAGACCAACGAATACCTCGTTGACCTTGTCGGCGCGAGTAATGAGGACGGTTACTACGAGGTACAATTTTTTGAACGCTATGTGCGTCGTCAGAGACCAACACAGCTTACCGAGATGGAGGGAGATCGTGTTGCGGTAATCAGTGCTGTCGGCAATATAAATAATGGTGTCCAGCCTCCGGGTAGCATCGGCGGAGACTCTCTCGCCAGGTTGATTCGAGACACGGCAGAAAAGGATGGTGTACGAGCACTCGTCTTACGTATCAATACCGGCGGCGGCAGCGTCTTCGCGTCGGAAGTCATTCGCCAGCAGCTTTTGCTTGTTCAGGCAGACGGCCTTCCCGTGGTCGTGTCCATGGGTGCACTAGCGGCATCGGGTGGTTACTATATCGCCGCTGACGCGGATGAGATTTGGGCGACACCTTCCACATTGACAGGCAGCATCGGGGTGTATGCCGCAATTCCTACTTTTGAGCGACTGTTGGAGTATATAGGCACCTACACAGACGGTGTGGGCACCACCGATATGGCAGGCTCGCTGCGTTTGGATCGCCCATTGAACCCGATGATCGAGCGGATTATTCGAATGGGTGTGGACCATACCTACGACAGCTTTCGCGGCATAGTCGCCGAGGGCAGGGATATGACTTATGAGGAAGTGGAAGATGTCGCAGAGGGTCGTGTCTGGAGTGCACCAGATGCACTTGAGAATGGCCTGCTGGATGGAATCGGTTCGCTGTCAGATGCAATAGCGGCCGCCGCCGCGCGCGCAGACTTGAGCGATTACAAAGTCGAATATGTTCAACCTCAACTATCACCCCGAGAGCTGTTGCTGAAAGCATTCGCGGAGCGTGTAACTACCTCTGAAAGCTGGTCAGGGTCAGCGTGGGGAGCATCTATGGCCGCCCTTATCGCACCGGTCACAGACGCTGCGTCGGAGTTAGCTAACCTGAACGATCCGAGACACCTTTACTTTAGATGTTTTGACTGCGGGCTCATTCGTTAGTCGCTGGGTGCAAGCTATCTGCATCGTCATCTGTTTCCTCTCTGTTCCACCAATTATGCAAGTCGTCCAGCATGAGGTAGAGGCAGGGGAGCAGTAGCAAGGTAATGACCGTCGCGAATACGATGCCGAATGCCAGTGAAATGGCCATGGGCACCATATCTTGCGCCTGCACAGCGCGCTCCAACAGCATCGGCGCTAAACCCATGAATGTTGTAATGGAGGTGAGCATGATCGCGCGAAAGCGCCGCGTCGTCGCCTCGCTCACCGCCGCGAATCTATCAACGCCACGGTCAACCGCCTTGTTGGTATAGTCCACCAGCAGAAGGGAATCGTTGACCACCACGCCGCTGAGTGCAATAACGCCAATAACAGACATCATGCTGAAAGCGTAGCCGGTAATCCAGTGACCTGCGATAGCGCCAATGACACCGAAAGGGATGACGCCCATGATGATAAGCGGTTGTAGATAGGAGCGAGTGGGAATCGCGAGTAATGCATAAATGCCCAGCAGCGCCAAGGCGAAACCCACGGTCAAGCTGACGCCCAGCTTCCTTTCTTCGTCTGCTATTCCCGAGACCCCATAGCGCAACCCTGGGTACTTATCCAACAGCTTAGGGATCACGTTCTCTTCGATGGCGTCTGTAATCTTCGAGGGCTGGACTAAGTTGGTATCTGCTTCGGCAGTCACTTCCGAGGCGCGTTGAAAATTGATTCGCGTGGCCTTCAACAAGCCCTGGGTTACGCTCAAATTTGCGACCGTGTCGAAGGGTACTTCGTCGCCCTCGGGGGTGCGAATATACATATTGCTCAAAGTGCTGGTCAGTTCTCGGTCTGCCTTTGGGTAGCGCACCATGACTTTGATTTCATCCGGTCCACGTTGCACCCGCTGTGCCTCTGCTCCGTAGAACGCATGCCTGACCTGGGTACCCAGGGAGAGACGCGTGAGTCCAAGTGACTCAGCCTCGGGCAATATATCCAGATGGAATTCGTCCGCCGTATCTCCGGCTCCGTTGCGCACATCGTAAACGCCGGCGTATTGCCGCAGTGTTTGCTCGAGGTCAGCTGAGGCCATTTGTAACGTATCGAAATTGTTATGCATGAGGTCAAAAGCGATTGCAGGACCCCAGCCGGTATCGTCATCAACACTGATTGCAAGTACTTCTGCGCCGTGTACTGTGCCTACCTGATCGCGCCACAGTTGCTCCACCTCGATGGTTGAAATGCCGCGTTGATCCTCCTTAGTCAGTTCAATCCATATGGTGCCGTTGATCTGGTCTGATGCGTAGGCGGCGACATGGGCTAGCAATTCCTCGTCAGTACCGCTCTGACTTTGATAGTCAGCTTCGACCTGATACACCGCTTCCATGACCTGTCTGATTGCTTGTTTTGTTCGCTCCAGCGGGGTGCCATGTGACATGCGAATCTCGGCTTTAAGAAATTCGCCTCTTGCTTCGGGTGCCAGTATGGTGCGTACCTGGCCCCCAGCCAAAAGCCCAACGCTCAGAATGAGCAGAGACAGGAAAAAGGCCAGAGTTGCATAACGATTGATGGCACAAAACTGCATGAAAGGTGCGAAGCGATTTTGCACGAACTCTCGTAGCGCGTGGTTGCAATGCTGCTGAATGCGATTTATCGCGAGCAGGGCAGGGTGACGAGCCGGTTTGCTGTGCGCCAAATGAGCGGGCAGGATCCATTTTGATTCGATCAGAGAAAACAACAAACACAGCACTACGACCAGTCCACAGGCTTCCGGTAACGCACTGAAAACACCTTGGACGAACAGTGTTGGAGCAAAGGCGACCATGGTGGTGAGTACGCCGAAAGTCGCAGGGGTGGCGACGCGATAAACACCAGAGACAACGCTTTGCGCCGAGTGGCCGTACTTCTCTTGTTCAGCGTAGGCACTCTCGCCCATAACAATTGCGTCGTCAACGATGATTCCCAGTGCAATGATGAATCCAAATAAACTCATCATGTTGAGACTGGCGTCTATCCACGGGGTACTGATCACCGCCATAGCGCCAAGAAAACAAACCGGAATGCCCACCATTACCCAGAAGGCCAGCTTAATCTCAAGGAACAGGGCCAACACGATGAGAACAAGCAGAGCACCTATCCCAAGGTTCTTTACCATCATCCACAGCCTGCCCTCCAGGTAGTAGGTAATGTCTGACCAGGCTTCAAGCGTCACACCTTCTGGAAGCTCGACCCGCTTGTTGTGCATATACTCGCGCGCGGCTGCTGCGGTATCAATCACGTCCTGATCGCCCATGGCAAAGACATTAATACCGAGAGAGTATTCACCGTTAAATAGGGTAAAGCCCTGGCCGTCTTCAAAACCATCGTTAATGGTCGCAATCTCGCCAAGCATGAGTCGTGTGCCATCAGGCCAGGTTTTGAGCACTATGTTCTCAAAATCCTGCTGAACGTAGGCTTGGCCCAGGGTGCGCAGCATAATGTCGCCATTGCGTGTCTGTACCGAGCCTGCGGGTACGTCCAGTGAGGACGCGGAGATAATACGCGCGACATCCTCCAAAGATAGGTGATATTCACGCAGCAGCTGTTCGGAAATCTCTATGCTGATTTCATAGTCACGAGCACCTACCACTGTGGCGGATGATACCTCCGGCAAACTCAAAAGTTCGGTGCGTATTTCATCTGCGAGTGCTTTCATAGCTCGCTCGTCCAGTTTGCCTGAGAGCTGCAGAGTAAGAGTCGCAAACAGCAGCTCGGGCTGCCTTACGATAGGTTCCTCGGCCCCATCAGGCAGGTGTGAAATAGCGTTTATCCGATTCTGTACCTCGCTCATCAGCTTGGTTAGATCGATACCATCGGCCGGTTGAATCCAGAGTTGGGCGAAGGACTCCAGAGCATCGGATTCGATGCGTTTTATGCCGTCGAGGTCGTTGATGGCCTCTTCAATTTTTAGCACGACACCCTGTTCGACTTCTTCAGGTGCAGCCCCCGGATAGGGTGCTGAGATATAGATAGCCTCGATTTCGATAGCTGGGAACATTGCCCGTTGAATAGTGAAGGCGGCACCGAGGCCAACGACGATGATGAATAGCATCAGTAGATTAGCTGCCACGGGGTTGTAGGCAAACCAGGAGATGATGCCTTTAGGTTGCTGCGGGCTCACTCGCCCCCCGCGGTATCACCGTTCTGTTGTGCCGCGGCGGTGCCGTTGCCGATTCGCTCGCTGGGGGCTTCCTGTGGCTGCCCTTCAGGATCAAAAAGCTGATCGCTAGGGGTCTGAGAAATGATGTCTGTCTTCACTCCCGCGAATGAGGCATCCAGGTTTGTGAGCGATACCAGTTCGCCATCGGCGAGACCTGCGCTTACGTAAATTTGGTCACCGCCAGTGCGCAAGGTCGTGACCTTGCGATTTCTCAGATGGTTTGTGTCGTCAACGACCCAGACAAAGTTTCCTGCTCGTAGAATATAGCGGGGCAGCACAACCACGTTCTTGATTTCACGACCAGCGATATTCGCATTGACGAAAGTGCCTATGCGCAAAGGCAGCTTATCCTTGTTCCTTAGACCGTAGGGGTCTTCTATCCGAGCAACGGTATACAATGCTCTGGAGCGCTCGTCGAAGACGCCTTCTGTGCGATGTAGCTGTGCCGGCCAATGTTTGACCTTGCCACCTACCGCAGTATACAGGTCGATAGCGGAGCCATTCTCGTAGCCTTCGAGTCCGGGCAATTCCAGGTACTCAAGTCTGCTTTGCGGTATCGGTAATCGAACTTCAGCCATTTCTACGGAGAAGAGTTCAACGAGTGGGCTGCCAGTTCCTACGAACTGGCCCAGATCGGTATGCTTTGCTTTTATCAAAGCGTCGTAGGGTGCGCGAATGACAGTGCGCTCCAGATCGTTCTTTGCGGTGTCCAAGTCTGCTTGCGCTGCCAAAAGATTGGCTTGCGCCTCCTCCAGCTGCGGTTTTCGCAGGTAGAGGTCTCTCGCTTCCTCACTGCGCTGACTGTTCTTAGGAAGTTTCTCCCACTCTCGCAAGGCGACTTGTGCCCGGCCTTTTTCCTGCACCAGTGCACTTTCAGCCGATTCCAGGTTGGCCTGTGCCCGCAACATGCGAGACTCATAATCGCGCGGATCTATTTGCAGAAGAACAGAGTCTTTGGCGACAAAGCCGCCGGCATGGAACTCCTTTGCCGTCCCTATTATTGCGCCCTGCACCTGTGCTAGCAGGGTGGTTTCCTGTACAGGGCTAACGGTGCCCTGAGCCTGTATTTCTATCCGAACGTCCTGCTTGACGACTTCGGCTACATCAACGGTCGCTACGGATTCTTTTGGGGCATTGATTTCGGCTGCGTCGCGCGTGAGATAGAGCAAGGTACTTATACCGGTTGCCCCGGCTACCATAGCCAGCGCCAGAACTAGTTGTTTTGCTCGAGTTGCCACCTGACGAATGGTTTCACTGCGTTCGTGTCGATGAAGAGAGCGCTGTCGTGCCGCTCGCGGGCGTTTGTTTCACGCACGGCATTTATACCACACAGTAGCGTGTTGAATCTAAAAAATACTTGTGAAATAGGGACATGGGGGCGCGAAGGCCCCATAAGATGGCTTACTCACCCTTGTCGATATGCAGATCCATTTGCGGGAATGGGATTGAAAGGCCTTGCTCATCGAAGCGCAGCTTGACCGCTTCCGTGGTATCCCACATAACGCTCCAATAGTCCTCGGCCTTTACCCAGGGTCGAACCAGAAAGTTGATGCTCGAATCCGCGAGTTCCCCCAGAGCGACTACCGGCTCCGGATCCTTTAGTACGCGTTCATCAGACGCAAGAATCTCTTCGAGGACCTGTTTCGCTTTGCGCACATCATCGTCATAGGCGCAGCCGAAGACCATATCCACTCTGCGAGTATCTCGGGCTGAATAGTTTGTGATGTTGCCGCCAATGATTGCACCATTGGGTACGATGACTTCCTTATTGTCGGGGGTGGTCATTGTGGTTGTAAATATGCTGATATTGTCGATCACGCCCGTAGCGCCACCCGCTTCGACAAAATCTCCCTTGGTGAAAGGCCTGAAGATGATAAGCATCACACCGGATGCGAGATTTGACAGTGAACTTTGCAGAGATAGGCCAATGGCCAGACCTGCTGCACCGATCAGTGCAACCAGAGAGGTGGTATTGATACCCAATTGGCTGAGCGCTGCAATTACGACGAAGAGCAGCAACATCCAGCGCAGTATAGCGATGACAAAGCCGATGAGGATTTCATCCATACCGCGACCGGTCAGCACTTTGCGAGTGAAGCTGACAATCGCGGAAACCACCATTCGGCCCACGATGAAGATGATCAACGCCAAAACAACGCGAAGACCCCAGGGTATAACGTAGGTCTCGGTCAGGGAGACAACATCGAGATTTTCCAGCACGGAGCGATCCTCTAGGATGTGTAAGATGGTCACTATAGTTGAAGGTTGATGGTTTGCAACCACAAACCCTGCCCCGGCAGTGCATCAAAACTAATGAAGGGCGGTTGTGACCGGTGTATAGTTTGGTAGCTGTGCTAATCAATGGGGTACACAAGTCGATGACCGTTTTCACTCGCTCTCAAGATTCAATTGCGGTGGTTGGATTGCGCCCGGGCCACTGCACTTGCGTAGCCACTAGTCACCGGTTACTTGTGCTAATGCAAAGCTAGATCATCAATAGTTATCGATTGTGCTAGAACTGAGCGAAACTGTGCAGCCCATTTACCCCGCGGCGACGGTTGTATTGCTGCGTGACGGCGCAGATGGCATGGAAGTGCTGTTGGTACGGCGCAGTCAGGCTGTTCGCCATATGGGTGGATTGTGGGTGTTTCCTGGGGGGCGCATTGAGGAGACTGATTTCCCGCCAGATCGCGACGATTACGGAGCGGCACAGCGAGCTGCCATACGCGAAACAGAGGAAGAGGCGGGTCTCAAACTCGATGCTGCAAGACTCGCCTATCTCTCTCATTGGACAACCCCAGAGGGTGCAAAAAAACGGTTTTCCACCTGGTTCTTTTTGGCAGCGCTGGAGGATGATCAGCAGGTTGCAGTCGATGGTGGCGAAATAACGCAGCATCGCTGGGTCAGTCCAAGGCAAGCGCTCTTAGAGATTGCCGACCCGGATAAACCATTGCGGGTCATGCCGCCAACATTTGTTAGTCTGGTAGATATTGCAGACTGTACCGATTGCTCTACTGCGCTCAAATATGCGCGAGGGCGTGAAGCTCTCCAGTACGCTCCACGTATGGTTTTTGTGGACGATGGCATCTGTTTTCTTTATGCCGGTGATGCGGGCTACGACGATGGCGATTTGCTCGCCAAGGGAAGTCGGCATCGTACATATATGGTTAATGATAGTTTGGATTATCAGCGGCGAGACTGAAGGTAGTGGCCGCGGCGAGCGCTTGTAGACTAGGGTTCGCGTCTCTAGGTCAGGGCGCGAAAACCCGCTAGCTTTCGTGTTGAAGCGACCCTTCTTGCGCGCGTAGACACCTTATATCTTGTCCACGCTAGAGGGCTTACCATGCTTGCCTCAGGGTTTTTACATAGCGAGCGGGCGCAACCTGTAACGCTGTTTTAATGATGCGTGACGGTAAGGGACGAAACCTATGTGTGGGCGTTTCAATGTTATAGATAACCCGGGTTTACAAGCGCTGTTAAAAGGTCTCGGCATCGATCTAAAACTACCGAGCGCTGCAAACGTGGCACCGACAGAAGATATCCAGCTGCTCCGCGGGAGTCGCGCGCAGCGAACGCTGGACTCGGCGCGCTGGTGGCTGACACCTTCCTGGGCGGAGGGCGTCAATCAGAAGTACTCAATGTTCAATGCACGCTGTGAAAGTTTAAGTAGGAGTCGTGCATTTCGATATCCTTTTAAATCCCAGCGTGGAGTCGTACCCATGAGCGGTTTTGTCGAATGGCGCAAAGAGGCTAGCGGCAAGCAACCCTGGTTAATCAGCAATGAGGATAGAGCGCTGGCAATTGCCGCACTGTGGGATATCTGGACGCGCGATGGTCGCACTCTTCTCTCCTGTACACTGGTCACGACCGCGGCGGCACCGGAGTTTGAGCCCTGGCATCATCGTATGCCCGTTATGCTGACATCGCAAGAATGCGAAAGATGGCTGGATAGTAGCCAGGAAATCGCGACCGAAGATTCGCTATTTCGCAACGAGCTGAAATATCCGCTGGTACTGACGGCATTGCCCAAAGCGGTTGGCAATGCGCGCAATAAAGATCACGCTTTGATGACAAGCGAGCATGCTTCAGCGCATGTGCTGGTCAAGACTACTGAACATTAATCCGATAGAGGAGGGCTGATCGACGCAGGGCTCCTGAGCTGATGCTGCTTTATCGCGTCGGCGATTGTTTCCGCAAGAGAAAAAAGTAGGGCGCTGTACGCCTCGGGTAGGACGGCTGCGGACACCGCGCTGCCTGAGATTGACCGAGTCAGCGTGCTTATTTGTCGATCGATAACTTCGCCATCTGCCGGATAGTAAACCAGCCACTCTGCGGAGAGAACCGCCGTAGCCGCGTCGGCATCCAGATCGAGAATGCGCACTTTAACCGCCACATCGGGTTGCGTTTTGCTGTCCCAAGGGAAAAATGTGAGGTTTTGTGTGTCGAGTAGTTTGGCCAGATTGAGACCTAAAACACGCTCTGCTCCGTCCGCGAGCGGCTCCGCCCAGAGTTCCGTGCCAGCGACTTCCAGCTGGTTGGCGCCACGCGAGTAAACGATTGCATTGCGCTGCAAAAATTGGGGGATTTCAACGGGACCAACACCTATTGCAGGTTGCTGCTGGCTGCCGATAGAGTTGTTCATTGCAGTGAGCCTATAGTAGTGAGTGGGAGGTGAGCTCCCGCAAGCACCCAAAAACAGGGCGATGCAGACGCCCACGACATACAGGCTCAGGCGACTCGTCATTGTGTATTCTCCCGTTTGCCTCGCAGCAGCGACTCTGGTTGTTCATTCAACGTATTGGCAAGTTCGCGCATTGCACGGCTTGCCAGTCCCAGTTCTTTCAGCGCCTCGTTAAGCTGATAAGTTGTGCTCGACTCTGGCCCCAGGACGCCGTCGACATCGGACATTACCAGCTGAAAGCTCGAAATCGCTGCATCCATAGCATTCAAATTCTTGTTAACGAGGCCATAGAGTGCGGGTAATTCCTGATTCGCCTCTGCGATAGTCTCATTGGCCTCCTCAAGCAATTCGTCAACCTTAGGACCGGCTAACGTAACCTGCACGCGCAGTTCGTCGGTCAGCGCGGTGACTGAATTTAACGTCGACTGAAGATTGGCCGGCATGGCCTGAAAATCCTCGTCTGCAAGAAAGTGTTCCAGGCCAGTAACGATGCTTTCTACGCGCTCTGCAAGCTTGGATAAATCGATTTCTTCCAGTTTTTGTGTCAGCATTTCCAACTCAGTCGGGATGGTCGGAATTTGCAGATGATCGGTCTGTAAGTCGACGAATACCGGCGGTTTATCGGGGTGGAAATCGAGTTGAACATACAGCAAGCCAGTCAACAGGCTTTGCGTTCTGAGCTGCGCCCTTAATCCTCGAGCGATAAGCTCATCGGCCACAGTCTCGGGATTATTTCCAAGTCGGCGTATATTGCTTTCACTTATTTCTGCCTCCACCACCATGATAAGCTCAATGGCATCGGCATCCAGCATCAGCTCAAGTTTAGTGACCTGGCCGATTTGCACGCCGCGAAGCGTGACGGGTGCGCCGATCACCAGGCCTTTGACCGAACCGTCGAATACCATCACTGCCTTTTCTCGCTTCTGGCCGAAACCCGAGCCCAAGGTGAAGATCACGATTGTCACACCGATCAGTATCGCACCAATAACAAAGGCGCCTATGGCCACGGTGCGGGGTTGTTCACTCATTGGCTTGCCTCTGATGATTGCTCGGTATTGAATTTGTGCTTCGCGCTTCGAGTCAGAAACTCTTTTACAACGAGCTGCTCGCTGTGATCCCTGAGATAGTCTGGAGCACCATAGTCAATCATGGTCCTGGTGGTTGCGTCCAGATACACCGCCCGCGTGCCAATCGCAAAGATGCTTGCCAGCTCGTGGGTTACCATCACAACTGTTGCCCCTGTCGATGTTTTTAGTTCAAGAATCAGATCATCTAACAGTCGCGAACTGATGGGATCAAGGCCGGCAGAGGGCTCATCAAAAAACAGTATTTCTGGATCAAGTGCTATGGCTCTGGCCAGAGCTGCTCGTTTACGCATTCCTCCACTAATTTCTGCAGGGTAGTATCTTTGGTATCCAGCCAAGCCCACTAAAGCCAATTTGTAGGCCACAATATCCTCAATGTCTGACTTGGAGTACTCAGTGTATAACTGCAGTGGAAGAGCGATATTTTCGGCAAGTGTCATTGCGCTGAACATGCCACCCGTTTGATAGCTGATGCCCCAACGTCTGCGCATAGTATCCTGCTGTTGGGCGCTGGCTTGATTGAAGCTCGTGCCGTTATACAGAATATCGCCACGGGAGGGAGCTATCAAACCAAGCATATGGCGCAGGAGTGTGCTCTTACCACAGCCGCTGCCACCCATAATAATGAAGATGTCACCGCGCGCGATGTCGAAGCTTAAGTTCTTTTGAATGACGAACGAGCCATACGCCATTGTCAGGTTTTGCACCCTAATATGTGCGTCTGTTAGCGAGGTTGAAATCAAACCAATGAAACCTGAAACATGATGTTTAAAGCGGCGTCCGCGACAATCAGATAGACCACCGCTGTCACTACAGCCTCTGTTGCGGCCTGTCCAACGGCGGCGGAACTCCTGCCCGCGTTAATACCCGCGCGGCATCCAGCGACAGCGATCAAAACTGCGAACACTACGCTTTTTATCAGGCCCACAGCGAGATGGTTCAGCGCTAGCGCCTGTTCAGTCTGACTGAAGTATTGCAGCGGTGTGATACCCATGCCACCTGCCACAATGCCACCGCCGACGATACCCAGGATGTTTGCGTAGAGCGTCAGTAAGGGCATTGTTACCATCAATGCAAGAATTCGCGGTATAACCAAAAACTCAACGGGTGAAATACCCATGGTTTTAATCGCGTCGATCTCTTCGTTGGTTTGCATCGTGCCCAGTTGAGCTGCGTAAGCGGCACCAGTTCGACCGGCCATAACAACCGCCGTCATCAAAACGCCCATTTCTCGCAGTATGCCAATAGTGACAAGATTCGCGACGTAGATTTCCGCCCCGAACTGTTGTAACTGAACTGCGCCGAGATAGGCCAGAATCATGCCGACCAGTATGCTAGTGAGGCTGATGATACCCAACGCATTAGGGCCGGCCTGGTAGCAGTAATGACCAAAATCTTCAAAGCGGGTATTGGAGCGTCCCGTCAATAGACGAGCGAGCGCGATCGATACCTCCCCGGTGAAGGACAGAGAGTCGCGAATAACGCCGCCCATCCGGCTGACCAGTGCTCGCGCGCTGCGTACCGGGTGCCAGCGCGGTTTTTGGGTTTTTGGTGGCTTGTGTGCCGGTACTGCGGTAGCAAGCCTTAGTAACTTAGCGGCGCCGGTGGGGAGTGCATTGGTGTCAAACACCGTGTCGTGATCGTGGCAATAGTTGTGGCACTGCAATATGAATGCCATCAGCGTGGAGTCCCAACTCTCCAGGCTTGAGCCATCAAGTACAAGCCGCGAGGGCATTCTGCCCAGTTGTGATGAGACATCGTTAAAATCGGGTACCGGTTGACCTTGCAGCCAATCTCCAGCCAGGAATACAGTGGCGTCGCGATCCTCGTTTTCTGCAATTTCCAGTGTGGCTTCAGGTTTGCTCATGGAATCAGTGAACTCATTATGCTGACCTGAGTGTAAAGGCATAGCCCGTCAAAGACCAAAACATAGATTTTGTCAGAGCTGGGATTGTTGTCTCGTCAGAAGCGGTTAGCGGAAAGGCAATTCCTGTCGCAACGGGTCGATGATGTCGTAGGCATTCTGGTAAATGACAGTCACTGGTGTCGCGTTACCGACCTCCCGGCGTCGAGAAATCATCGTTATGGGAAATAAATACTCGTCTGAGTTCTTGTAGCGCAAGGCCCGGCTTCGCCCCAGGTTATCGATGTAGACTACCCACTGCATGCCCAGGTCTGCGGCCAGTAAATCACCCATAATCACGCCCATGGCTTGCAGTTCCTGTGTTTGGTCAGATCGGACGAGTCGCCGGTCCAGCAGCAGCTGCAGAATCTGCAGATCGTTCTCGGTGTCGCCATTGATTTGACGGCCCAGTTTCAGCGTGGCCAGATCTTCAATGGTTGCCCGTTGACGTGCCATGAACTGCCTGTCAAGTGGCGACAGCGGTTCTATCCTCAGCTCGACTTGCGCCTGCGCTAAAGGCGCACCAGCCCAAGGCAAGATGAGCACAAGCAGGAAAGCCAGGATGGTATCAAAATGTTTCATTCGTAGGTCCCTAGCTACGGGGTTTCTGGGGCGCATGCTAGTTTACGGCAGCCGCGACTGAAACGGTAATACTGTAGCGCTCTATCCGCCTGGTGGGCGAGCATGGTAGGCAATGTAGTTGTCTTACTGTCAGGGTCATGGATAATGGCGGTCTTTCCCGGGCCGTAGGCAGGGCTGGTGACCTACATATTTGGAGATAACGCATGATTACCGGCAGCATAGTCGCTTTGATCACCCCCATGCATGCCGATGGTGAAGTAGACTGGACCTCGCTCGAGCGCTTATTGGACCTGCATATAGAGGCGGGAACCTGCGCCATTGGCGCTGTTGGCACAACAGGTGAAAGCGCAACATTGAGTGTGTCTGAACATCTCCAGGTTATTCGGCACTGCGTGGATTATTTGGATGGTCGTTTGCCAGTAATTGCGGGTACCGGGTCCAACTCCACGCGTGAGGCTATCGATCTGACCAGGGCCGCTGCTGAAGCTGGTGCCTACGCCTCTCTGCTCGTGACACCCTACTACAACAGGCCCACACAGCGCGGTCTGTACGAACACTTCCTCGCGATCGCGGAGGCGATTCAATTGCCTCATATTCTTTATAACGTCCCCGGGCGGACCTGTGTAGATATGAGCAATGAAACCGTAGCCAGGCTCGCTGAAATAGACAATATTGTTGGAATTAAAGATGCCACAGGAGATTTAGGCAGGGGTCGGGAATTGATTGCGCTGTGTGGATCGAGCTTTGCGATTTATTCTGGAGATGACGCCACCGCGATGGAACTCATGCTGGCTGGGGGTCGGGGTAGCATATCTGTCACCGCAAATATCGTGCCAGGGAAAGCCGCCAAGCTGTGTCAGCTCGCTTTGACTGGAGATCGCAAAGGTGCAGAAGAAGTGAATGATACGTTGACGCTACTTAATGAGGCCTTGTTTCTGGAGGCAAATCCCATACCTGTGAAATGGGCGCTTGCGCGACGCGGTCTTATACAGGACGGCATTCGGCTGCCGCTGACGCCTCTCGACCCTGCGTATCATGATCAGGTGAGCAGCGCTATGCAGGCGGCGGGGGTTTGATGGTCTCTCAGAAAAAGATAAGAGCTGCACTGCCACTGCTATTGCTACCGTTCATAGCTGGTTGCGGATTTTTGTTTGGGCGTGAGGGCCTGTTTCCGGATACTTCGCAGGACTACAAGGGTGCCCAAGAGGTTCCACCGCTGCGTTTGCCTGAGGGAGAAGACGAGTCGGTTTTGGGAGAAATCTACCCGATACCACCTATTACAGACACAATACTACTCGCAGGTGATTTCGAAGTGCCTCGCCCGGTGCCATTGTTGGCGAGCATTGCAGATGAACAGGTTCGTATCCAGACTCTAGGTGATGAGAGCTGGGCTCTGGTCAGTACGGCCCCGGGACAGCTCTGGCCTCAGATTCGTGCCTTTCTCTCGGTTTCTCAGATACCGGTGGCGAGGGAAGATGCACGATCCGGATTGATTGAGTCTGGCTGGGTGACCCTGGAAGGGGAACCCATCGCCAGCCGGTTCCAGTACCGACTGGATCAGGGAGTGCAAAGAGGCACCAGTGAACTGCACGTCTTGCAAATGAGCCGAGCGGGTGACGTAGACAGCTGGCCGGCGCGCTCCAGCGATCCGGCGCAGGAAAACGAGATGCTGCGCGCGATCTCGCAGTTTATTGCCAACAGTGCTGACTCTACGCCTGTTTCCATGATTGCCGATCAGGCGATCAGTGCAGTGGGTAAGATTTCGATTCAAGAAGGGCCGAACGAAGACACGTATATTCTACTGAACTTACCGTACGATCGTGCCTGGGCTTCGGTAGGTCGTGGTATTGAAGAATCTAACTTTGAGATAACGGATAGAGATCGCAGTGCTGGTAATTATTATGTCACTTTTTTAGGCATGAACGCCGATGAAGAATCGGGTTGGTTCGATTGGATGGGCGGCTCTGAAGATGATCCCATGGCGGACCAGGTATTTATCATCTCGCTGCAGTCACTGGATGAAAATGATGTGGCGATACGCATAGAGCAGCAGCCAGCTGGTGAGGATGTTGATTTTCGCCCCATGGAGCAGCGTGACGAGCAAGGTCTTCTATCCCTATTGAAGAGTAATATCGATTAATTTGGCGGGTGACGATACATGCGCTTTGCCTCTTTGGGGTCGGGTAGTAAGGGCAATTCCACACTGGTAGTCGCTGATGACACGATCTTGATGATCGACTGCGGATTTTCTCTCAGAGAAACGCGCAAACGCCTGGCTCGACTCGCAGTGGAACCCAAACAGATCGACGCTATCTTGGTCACCCACGAACACTCGGACCATTGCACGGGCGTTGCCGCATTGTCGCGTGAATATGCTATCCCGGTGTTTCTGTCTCACGGCACGGTTGGCAGTGGACGTTGCGATGGAAGTTATGCACTGCAGGCTTTCAACAGTGAGGAAAGCTTCACTATTGGTGGCATTCGGGTACAGAGTGTTCCAGTACCGCACGATGCCGCTGAACCGTGTCAATTTGTGTTGCGCTGGCAAAACCAGCAGCTGGGTATACTGACCGACCTGGGTTACGTGACGCCGCATGTTATCGACAGCTTCACTGATTGCGACAGCCTATTGCTTGAGTTTAACCACGATGTCTCAATGCTGGATTCGGGGCCTTATCCTGAAGCACTGAAGCGTCGAGTTGGAGGCCATTGGGGGCATCTGAACAATCATCAGGCGGCACAGCTATTGAATGCGCTCGGTGGCACACCTGCCGGCCATCTGGTCATTGCCCACATCAGTGAAAACAACAACACGAAAGCATTGGCAGAACAGGCGCTGTCTGAGGTGCCTGGGGCACTGGACAAAGTTGTCTGGGCAGAACAGCAACTAGGTTTTGATTGGCTGAACGTTGTACAGCCGGAGAGTCCAAGGCTTCAGACGGAGATAAACGCCGATTCTTAATATCTGTTTGAGGGCCTCAAGCCCTTCCAGCGGCGATGAGTCCATAACCAGCTCTCCGGCTCATCGAGGATGGCCTTTTCAGTGAGACAGGCGTAGCGTTCAGTGATGGGGTAGCCCTCTGCGGCGTGTGGAGGGGTTGCGACCTCTTTAAATCGTATCGCGTAGTGACCGCGAGAGACGCGGCTACATTGCGCAAAGAGCACAGGTAGACCGGTAGATCTGACCAGACTTTCCGCGCCGATATGGAAGGGCGTATCTTGCTTGAAAAAGGAAACGCAGTGGCATCGCTCAGCCGCAGCAGGCGCCTGATCTGCCAGCAATGCAAAGAGTCTGAAATCTCGCCGGTGTTTGAGAAAGTTCCTCCCCACATCGCCGAGTTCGATGGGACGGGAACCGAATCGGCTACGAATCTCAAGCGCTATCCGATCAGTC
>JBCDFM010000021.1:0-28896 GCA_039178015.1 Pseudomonadota bacterium | reverse complement strand
TTATCTAGATATCACCGGTATGGGCATGGAGTTCGATACCGGCGGCGAAAAGTTTCGTGCGCTACAGAACGTTAATCTCAAGATGGCGCAAGGCGAGTTTGTTTCTCTCATCGGACACTCAGGCTGCGGCAAATCTACCGTACTAAATATTATCGCCGGCCTTTACCGTGCCACCGAAGGTGGTGTTGCCGTGGAAGGCAAGGAAGTGATTGAGCCCGGGCCCGATAGAGCGGTCGTATTTCAGAATCACTCCTTGATGCCCTGGCTAACTGTGTATGAGAACGTTGAACTGGCTGTCAATCAGGTGTTTAAGCGCAGCAAGACCCGGCAGGAACGCCGCGATTGGATTGAACACAATCTGCGCCTGGTCAACATGGATCACGCTTTGAAAAAGCTGCCTCACGAAATTTCAGGCGGTATGAAGCAGCGTGTCGGCATTGCTCGCTGTCTGGCGATGCAACCGCGAGTGCTGTTGATGGACGAGCCCTTTGGCGCGTTGGACGCACTCACACGTGCACAACTTCAAGACTCATTGATGTCCATACAGGCAGAGCTCGGCAACACCGTTGTCATGATTACACACGATGTCGATGAGGCCGTCTTGCTGTCTGACAGGATCGTGATGATGACGAATGGCCCTGCGGCTACTATCGGCAAAATTCTAACGGTTGAACTAGAGCGGCCTCGAGATCGTCTGGGACTGGCAGAAAATCCAGAGTTTGTGCATCTGAGACAACAGGTGCTGGAGTTCCTCTACGCCAAGCATGGTGATAGCGAGTCACCCGCTGTGGCAGAACAGGAGTCGCCACCCTTGGCGTCTGTAGCAACAGGGGATGCGACTTCCATTGAAGCCAGACGGCAAAATGGTATTGAGGCTGCCTGATGCGACTGCTGGTTATCGGTGCGGGTATGGCGGCTGCCTATCTCCTGCAGGAACTGGGTGTCGAAGCAGAAGCGTTTGATATCACCGTTATCGGTGACGAAGAGACGGCCTGTTATAACCGCGTTCTTCTCTCCAGCTTCTTGGCCGGTGACAGTGCTGCGAGTGAGCTGCAGATGTTGGACGATAGCTCTTACCTGAGTAGCGTGCGCTTCGTCGCTAAATCGCGAGTCGTCGCACTTGATCCGCAAGCCAAGTCCGTCAGTCTGCAAGATGGTGCTCGGCTGACTTACGATCAGCTCGTCATCGCAACCGGGGCGTCGGTTGCAAAGCCTGATGTCGCACAGACGACGCTGGAAGGTGTTGAGGAGTTCCGCTCGCTGGCCGACGCCAACAGGCTAAGAGCGGCGGCGAGCGCCGGTGCTCGTGCCGTAGTGGTGGGTGGGGGTCTCCTGGGCCTGGAAGCTGCGCACGGATTGAACGCATTGGGCTATATGACAACCGTTGTCCATCGACGACCCTGGCTGATGAATCGGCAACTGGATGATGAGGGCGCAGCTCAACTGCAGCGCACACTTACTGGACGCGGCCTGAAGTTTAGATTGAATGCCGAAGTGGTGGAGCTTCAGAGCCAAGGGGGCCGCGTCTCCGCTGCGGTATTACAAAACGGGGATGGACTGCCCTGTGAGCTGCTGCTCTTTGCCACTGGTATAAGACCGAATATTGACCTCGCCAAAACGGCTAATCTGGACGTTGATAGCGGTATTCTTATCAATTGCAATATGAAATCCTCATCCCCGGATGTGTTTGCCCTGGGTGAATGCTCGCAACTTGGAGACCAGTGTTTCGGGTTGGCTGCACCCGTGCGAGAGCAAGCGAAAGTGCTCGCAAAGGAGCTGTTGGGCGTCACACACGCCGGGTTTTTCGCCCGGAACTACCCCGCTCAGCTCAAAATTTCAGGCATCGAAATATTCAGTGCGGGGAATCCGCAAGCAGAAGGTGATTCGCTTTACCTTCGAGATGAACAAAATGGTATCTATCGTCGCCTCGTGTTGCGTGAAGATCGTCTCGTAGCGGCGGTTTTGGTCGGCGATAGACGCGGCGGCACCTGGTACAACGAATTGATAAGAAAACGCGTGAATATATCTGCGTTTCGTGGAGCGCTGATGTTTGGTCCCAGTGCGAGCGAATCCATGCAGGTAGCGGCGGTAGCCGCTTGATTGTAGGAGAACATTGACGATGGGAACGCAAAAGATAGTTGTTGTCGGCAACGGTATGGTTGGCCACCACTTTGTCGCCTCGCTGGTTGGCTCAGGCAGTGATTGGGATGTCACCGTGCTTGGCGAGGAACCGCGCCCCGCCTATGATCGGGTCCACCTTTCCGACGTATTTGCCGGTCGGGAACCTTCCGATCTTGCACTGGCTTCAAGGGAGACTTATGAGCAATGGGGTGTCGATGCGCATTTTGGTGACCCCGTCATCAGGATTAAGCGTTCGGCCAAGACCGTCATCACGCAGTCGGGTCGAGCGTTTGACTACGACAAGCTGGTTCTGGCCACTGGCTCGTACCCCTTTGTTCCACCCGTGCCAGGTTCTGACCACAGCCGCTGCCTGACTTATAGAACCATTGACGATTTGGGTGAAATCAAAGCTAAGGCGGATGGCAGTGAAGTTGGCGTTGTTGTCGGTGGCGGCTTGCTCGGGCTGGAGTGTGCAAATGCTCTGAAAAACCTCGGGCTGGAGACCCACGTGGTGGAATTCGCGCCCGGGTTAATGGGTGTACAGCTCGATGAGGGCGGCTCCAAGATGCTGCGCGGCAAAATTGAGGCTCTGGGAGTTGTCGTCCATACCGGAATGAACACAAAGAATATTGTGGATGGCGAGGACAAGGCTCTGCAGATGCAGTTCGCTGACGGTGACACTCTTGAAACCGACATGATCGTATTTTCTGCGGGTATACGGCCACAGGATGCGCTTGCCAAAGAGGCCGAGCTGGTAGTGGGTGAGCGCGGCGGCATTGTCATCGACTACAAGTGTAAAACCAGTGATTCAGATATTTTTGCGATCGGCGAATGTGCCCTATTTGGAGGCCGAATTTTTGGCCTTGTTGCACCGGGTTATCGAATGGCTGAGGTGGTCGCTACGCAGCTGAAGGGCGAAGATGCACAGTTTCAGGGTGCGGACATGAGTACCAAACTTAAGCTACTTGGTGTTGATGTGGGCTCGATCGGCGATGCACATGGCCGTACGACGGGCGCCGTATCCTATGTGTTCAGCGATGGTCGGGAGGCCTCTTACAAGAGACTTGTCACCAGTGAGGACGGAAAAAATCTGTTAGGTGCAGTTCTGGTAGGCGACTGTGACGATTACGACACGCTGTTGCAATATCACTTGAACGATATAGAGCTGCCAGAGGATCCACAGGCTTTGATTCTGCCAACAACTGGCGATGCGCCCCTGCTGGGAGTCGATGCGTTGCCGATGACGGCGAGCATTTGTTCCTGCCACAATGTCAGTAAAGGCGATATCGTTACCGCCTTGGATGGCGGCTGTAGCACGTTGGGAGACGTAAAAAGTGAAACCAAGGCCAGCACCGGCTGTGGTGGATGCGCAGTGATGCTGAAAAACCTGGTTGAGCAGGAGCTGATCAATCGTGGCGTGGAGGTCGACACCAGCATTTGTGAACACTTCCCATACACACGACAAGAGCTCTATCACCTGGCTATGGTAGGTGAAATTAAGTCGTTTGATGACATGCTTATCAAGCACGGCAAGGGTCGGGGTTGTGATATCTGCAAGCCCGCCGTTGCCTCAATTCTCGCTTCGCTGTGGAATGAACATGTATTGTCTGCCCCGCACATAGGCTTGCAGGATACCAACGATACATTCATGGCAAATATGCAAAAAGATGGCACATATTCAATCGTGCCCAGAGTTGCCGGTGGCGAGATTACGCCCGAGAAACTAATCGTTTTAGGCGAGGTCGCGCGCAAATACGACCTTTATACAAAGATCACTGGTGGCCAACGGGTCGATTTGTTTGGCGCTCGCATAGATCAGCTACCGCTCATTTGGTCTGAACTGGTGGAGGCCGGATTTGAAACTGGACATGCCTATGGGAAAGCCCTGAGAACCGTAAAGTCCTGCGTTGGCAGTACCTGGTGTCGCTATGGCGTACAGGATAGTGTATCGATGGCGATCAAGATTGAAGAGCGCTATAAAGGACTGCGCGCGCCGCACAAACTTAAGTCTGCCGTATCGGGATGCACGCGTGAGTGTGCAGAGGCACAGTCCAAAGACTTTGGTGTAATTGCGACAGAAAACGGCTGGAATCTGTATGTATGCGGTAACGGTGGCATGAAACCGCGTCACGCTGATCTTTTTGCGACCGATCTCGATGATGAAACGTTGATTCGATACATCGACAGATTTTTGATGTTTTATGTACGTACAGCTGATCGCTTACAGCGCACCTCGGTGTGGATGGACAATCTGGAAGGCGGCATTGATTACCTGCGACAGGTGGTTATTGAGGATTCCTTGGGTATTGGCGCGGAACTAGAGAAACAAATGGCGCATGTGATAGCGACCTACCAGTGCGAATGGAAATCTACCCTCGAAGATCCAGAAAAGCTGAAACGCTTTCGGCAGTTCGTTAACTCAGACAGCGCTGACTCGGGTGTGGTGTTCGTGAAAGAACGACAGCAGATACGACCAGCGCGTCCGGAAGAACGTTTACGACTTGTATCGGGAAGGAAGGGTGGCTAATCATGGCTGCAGCTGAGAAACAGGCCTGGGAAACGGTATGCCAGCAATCTGATTTAGTCCCGGGATCTGGCGTTGCCGCGCTCGTGGGGCATGAACAGATTGCTCTATTCTATTTACCGAATGAGCAGCAGCAGATATTCGCGATCAGTAATCGCGATCCCATCGGATGCGCGAATGTACTTTCACGCGGTATCGTGGGGGATATCGATGGCGAGTTGGTGGTGGCTTCACCGCTTTACAAGCAGCACTTTAGCCTGACAAGCGGTGTTTGCCTGGAAGATCTCGACGTTCATATCGAGGTTTACGACGCGCGGCTTGAAGGCAATGAGGTGTTGATCGCGCGTCGATGAGCATTTGCAAGACAACTTGCCCGTACTGTGGTGTCGGTTGCGGTGTGATCGCCGAGCGCGATGAAGCGGACGTGATCCGTGTTAGCGGCGACGACAGCCATCCTGCGAACTACGGTCGACTCTGCGTAAAAGGCAGCACCCTTGCTGAGACTATGGTCCCTGAAGGTCGCTTGCTTGAGCCTCAACTGGGAAGTGAGGTCATCGGCTGGAGTTCTGCTGTGGATCTTATCGCGACGAAGCTCACTCAGGTGCGCGATGAATATGGGCCAGACGCAATCGCGTTTTATCTTTCAGGTCAGCTGCTAACCGAAGACTATTACGTTGCCAATAAGTTAATGAAGGGCTTTATCGGCAGCGCCAACGTCGATACCAATTCGCGCCTGTGCATGGCGTCTGCCGTGGCCGGTTACAAGCGCGCTTTCGGCGCGGATTATGTGCCCTGCTCTTATGCAGACCTTGAGACCTGTGATCTGCTGATCATGGTTGGCTCCAATGCCGCCTGGACGCATCCTGTGTTGTATCAGCGAATCAGTGAATCCAAAAAACACAATCCCAACAAGCGCGTGGTTGTCGTCGATCCCAGACGCACTGCGAGTTGTGATATTGCCGATCTGCACCTGCAGATCTCGCCGGGCAGTGACGGTTTTCTTTTTAACGGTTTACTACATCACCTGTCGGAATCTGAGCACCTGAATAAATCCTATATGCAGGCAAATACGATGGGTTTTGCCGATGCAGTGGCAACAGCGGCAGCTTATGATTTTGGAGAGGTCTGCAGAAAAACCGGCCTGCAGCCGGTGCAATTGAGTACCTTCTATGAGCTGTTCAGCGCAACTGAAAAAACGATCACCTTCTATTCTCAGGGTGTCAATCAATCAGCCACGGGTACTGATAAATGTAACGCAATCATCAACTGTCACCTTGCGACCGGGCGTATCGGTAAACCGGGGATGGGTCCCTTCTCGATAACCGGTCAACCCAATGCCATGGGTGGTCGTGAGGTAGGCGGACTGGCCAATCAGCTGGCCGCGCATATGGACTTCAATCCACGGGATATTGATATCGTGCAGCGGTTCTGGCGCGCACCCAACATGGCGCAAGCAGCGGGGCTCAAGGCAGTTGATCTGTTTGAGGCCGCGGCGGACGGTGCGATTCGCTTTCTCTGGATTATGGCAACGAACCCGGCGGTGAGCCTTCCTGATACCGGCATGGTACGCCGGGCGCTAGAGCGCTGCGACTTTGTCGTGGTATCGGACTGTATTGCTGGGACAGATACCGCAAAATACGCTGACTTATTACTGCCCGCGGCTGGCTGGGGTGAAAAAGAAGGCACCGTCACTAACTCGGAGCGCTGTATCTCACGTCAGCGGGCGTTGGTTCCCTGTGCTGGAGATGCGCGGCCTGATTGGGAAATCGTTACTGATGTGGCCCATCGACTGGGTTTCAGTGACGCCTTTGATTATTCGCATCCCCGCGACATATTTGTAGAACATGCGCGCCTGTCCGGGTTTGAAAACGACGGCAGCCGTGATTTTGATATATCTGCGTTGGGCGACCTCACGGCGGTAGAGTACGATAGCCTGACCCCTGTTTACTGGCCCCTGCCAAAAGAAGCGCGACCGCAAGATCCTATAGCCATGGGGTCATTCTTCACTGCATCGGGGCGCGCGAACTTTATCAGTATCTCACCGACGGTACCTGAGGCTTCCGAGGAGGCCGAGCTGGTGCTGAACACGGGTCGACTGCGCGATCAATGGCATACCATGACACGAACGGGTTTGGTGCCAAAGTTGTTGCGGCATAGGCAGTTCTTCAGTTTGTCATTGAGCCCCAAAGATGCCGGATCCAGGGATCTGCGTGATGGTGACCTGGTAGAGATTTCTAACGCCCAGGGCCGAGTGGCCGGGCTGGTGCGTATAGAAGATGAATTACCCCCGGGGCAGATGTTCAGTCCGATACATTGGAACGATGATTTTGCCAGCAGCGCCTGTATAAGCGAACTCATTGCCTCGAACACGGATCCGATATCGGGACAGCCCCAAAGTAAGTACGCGCGAGTGCGGGCGAATCGGCTACCTGTCTCCTGCTGGGGCATGGCGTTATCGCGAGACAAAGAGGTGCGTGCGGAATTTATCTTCTGGTCTAGAATTCCAGTATTCAACGGTTATCTGACACTGTTTGCCTTGCGAGAGGATATCGCACCCGAGCAGTTTTTCACCGAAAAAGTGCAGTCAATTTCAAACGAAGTATCGGTCTGCGAATACCGGGACGCTGCCAGTTTAGATTTCCGAGCCGTGGTGTTGGACGGCAAACAGGCGAGCTCTGCCATTTTTCTGCATGCCGACCAACACCAGTTACCTACCTCTGACTGGGTGGCGACCTTGTTTGGCAGCGAGAGTGGGCTTGATGCGAGTGCACTGCTGGCAGGTAGGCAGCAGGGGAAAGTTGATCCCGGAAGACTGATCTGTACCTGTGAAGAAGTTGGCGAACGGCAGATTACAACAGCGATTTCAGAAGGTGTTGCTACAGTCGAAGCGCTGGGTGCGAAACTGCGCTGTGGTACGCAGTGCGGGTCCTGTGTCCCGGAACTCAAGTGTCTGCTTCAGCTGGCGAAAAAAGATCGAGTAGCCTAGACGTCAGCGATAGCTTCGTTCTCTTGAGCGGGGCCTAACAGCAATTCTAGATACAGTGATACCTGACCACCACAGACTGATGCCATCGAAGCTAAAAGCCCTGTTGATAAATGGCGCATGTTCCTATGCGCTGCTCTATCTCTGCCTGTACCAAGGCATAGATTTCGCTATCAAGGTCCTCATATCTAGACTTGAATTCCAGCTCCATCAATCCTTCGGGCAGCTGCGTAAATATTGGCATATAGGCTGCTTCAGAAGTGTTGCTGCTCATATACACCTGCAGCTTTCCTGCATTCTCGCCGAGGGCTATCTCTGCAAAGGAGACCCCTGCCCTGTCTGCCAGTAAGTCTGGAAAGCTGAATCCTGTGCCACCTATTGAATCGCCAACTTCCTTGAATACGCCGATACTGTCGGCCAGGGTACTTCCGCCGGTTGCGGTAATAGCGGCTGAGATCACAAAGTGTTTGGCCAGGTCGGCTCTGCCGCGCAACTGGTAGTTGGGACGTCGATAGGTTTTTACTGAAGACGCGGCTTCATTGCTTGTAAGATGTCTGATGCTACTGCCGTTGATGGCTACACCCAGTGCGAGCAGCAGCGCTCTATTTTCGCGCGCTGGATCCTGGCCTTCTTCGGAGCGCTGCCTGGCCAGGTTAAACATCGGCCGCAGAAGATCACTCAGGGAGACGGGCTCGTAACCGCGACGTCTGAACTGCTCCATAATTTGCACATAATAGTAGAGTATGCGCTCCTGTTCTTCCGGCGTTATCAGCAGATCACGCCCTTTAGACTGAATTCGCTCTGCAAGATCTGCACGCCACTGGTAGATCACGGTCAGAGAATCAGTGTTGAATTGCACTAACTTGACGGAATCGGCGAGATCCCTGTATTCGGGCGATAGCGTTTTCATAAACGCATTAAAGGCGAGCGAGAATGGCTTGAGAACCCAGGCAGGGACTATTGCGTTGCCGAAACTAAGCTGTGTGAGCGCCGCTTTGTCTCTATCCTGTGTGAGTACCGCTGACACATTCAGATAGCTTCCAATAGGGTTGTTCGGCAGTTCCATTGTGTAGTGTATGACAGCAAGTTTGTTCATTAACTCGACATTAATCGCCTGCTCTTTCTGATCGGGTAAAGCTGAGTTAACGATGAGATTGATGTCACGAGAGCCTATCTGTAATTCGCGTGTTTCGCCGTCGCTCAATCCGCGTGGATCATGTTCCTGTAGAAGCGATTTGATGCGTCCCACGTCACCGTGAAGCATGGTGCCGACGTCGGCTACGAGTGGAAGCGGCTGTATCGCACGAAAAATGAGAAAAAGCGCACTGATAACAAGCGCAAGAGGTAGAAAGATAAAAAATAATTTCAGGAACAGCTTCAGTCTTGACGTCTCCCGCAGATGGATAAGTATGCGATGGCATGGCGGTCAGGGCATAATTGTACAATAATACGCCGCATAGGAATCATGTTGCGACAGCGCTGATTCCCTTTTAAGGCGGTAGCAGAATACGGTGTCATACGATTAGCTCGAATGGCATTCAATAGAGTTCATGGAGAACGATCATGGCAACAGCGAGTGCAAAGAAAAAGGTATCTAAGGCTACAACCTCCTTACGAACAACGCTCGGAGGTTTGGACTTGGGCAAGTACATCGACGAGATAAAGATCGGTAAGTACAAGCTCGACGATGTTTTGGAGGGCACTAGTAAAAACGTCCAGGCTGTCGCAGACGCGAATAGGGCAATCGTCGATGGTTACGTAGAGATTGCCAAGCGACAATACGAGATGCTGAAGGGACTGCTCGATGATTTGAAAAATGTCAGCGGCGATCGTGCTGATATCGTCAAGGAGCTAAAAAAGGTTGTCGACCAAGCCAAGAAAGACATGCAGACAATCCAAAAGATGGCGACCAAGACAAACAACGCGGCGCAGAGAATCGTGAAAAAGCGCAGCGACGCTAATCTGAAGGCGTGGAAGAAACTTGTTGACGATGCAAAGAAATCCATGAGCAAATCAGGCGCGCCGGCAAAGGCAGCTGCGAAAAAACGACCCGCGGCAAAAAAGAAAGCTGCGACGAAAAAGAAAGCCGCTGCCAAGAAAAAGCCCGCGGCTAAGAAAAAACCAGCCGCTAAGAGAAAGGCTCCGGCAAAGAAGGCAGCGCCGAAACGTAAAGCAGCTCCAAAAAAGAAGTCTTGAGAAAGCGGCGAGACCAAGCCTGACCGAATATCGGATGTCCGATTTTGGTCAGGCCTGACTGACTTCGGTAAGGGCAATCAGCGTCACCGCCAAGCCCCAGATGTCTACAGCAGCGTCCTATTCCGCTTCGTAGCTGTATTTTTGACCGCCCAGGCTCGCTTCGTACATCAACCCGCCCTTGGCCACGGTAAAAATAGCCATGCCATTTTGGTAACCAGCGGAAACGGTGGAGGCGTCATGCTTGCCGCCACTGGCTCCTGCTGAGCTGCCGCCACCTGTAGTGCTTTGTGCGCTGGCTGCAGCGGTGATGGCGACGGCTGTTGCTTGAGCGCTGAACTCGAAATTGCCAGAAGTAAAATCATCAAAGGCTTTTTTATTCTCGAAAAAGATAATCTGACTGTAAGCCTGTCCACCAAGCTGGATGCCGATAGTCAGCTGAGTCATGCTGGTCTTTCCTACGACACTACCACCGACGTAGACCTTGCCGGAACCGTGAGCACCGCCGATGCCGATGCCGCCCTTGCCGATGGTTGGGAAAAGTGCGTAACCGTAAGAGTTTTGAAAGAAGTTAGCGCTTTCTCCAGCGTCTTCAAAAATTTTCCTCGCATCGGCGTATTCGTCCGAAACTGCCAACGGGGCGACAAAGAGTAGGCATAGGGCTGCCAGACCTGAAATCAGCTTTACATTCATTATTGGTTCCTCCTTTATACAGCGTATTTGCGGAAAACTGCTGAACGCGACACACTCGAGTATGTTGGTGGATAGATTCAAGGATACCCGGTTGTATTGCAAGCAACAGACCGCCCCAATTATCTGTTTTTGTTGTTTTCAAACATCTTGAGCGCGAAGCCATGTCCACGCGCTCGTTGGCCATTGTGCGCCGCCTTAAACCACAGACATCGGCTCTTGGGTTAGGCTGATTGGACTGAGTCGGGGTAATCACTACGAAAAGTAGGGTCTTCGAGAGTCCCTTCAAGGCGGTTTAACGGCCGGAACTTAGCTATTCAATATGAAGCAGGGTTGATAGTTCTGCGGATCTAACTTCATGCGTCCCTGATCTACGAAAGCGGACAATAGCTCTCCGAGATTTTCCACCAAATCATGATCTCCTTTCAGTTGAAAGGGCCCGTTTTCTTGAATAGCGCGAATGCCAAAATCCTTAATGTTGCCGGCCACAATCCCTGAAAACGCGCGTCTGAGTTCCGCGGTAAGGGTGTGTAAGGGTTGCTTGCGATGTAGTGCCAGGGCAGCCATATTCTCGTGGGTCGGCTGAAATGGCGTCTGCAGCTCTGGAGGGATTTGGAGCCCCCAGTTGAATGAAAAAGACTCCTGCTGATCGAGCCTAAAGCTGCGAACCTTTTTGATTTTCTTTTTCAATCTTTTGGCTACCGCGGCGGGATCGCCACACATTATGTCGTAGTGTTGAGTTGCCTCTTCGCCCAGCGTTGTGCGCAGAAAGTCATCAATCCGCTCAAAGTAGGCGGCGCTAGATTCAGGAGCCGCGAGGATGACTGGTAATGGAATATCTTTGTTTGCCGGATTCATCTTGACGCCAATGAGATACATCAATTCCTCGGCGGTGCCCGCGCCTCCGGGGAATATGACTATCGCATGAGCCAGACGCAGGAATGCTTCCAAGCGCTTCTCTATATCGGGCAAGATCACTAGCTCGTTTACCAGAGGGTTGGGAGACTCCGCGGCGATAATACCCGGCTCGGATATTCCGACAAACCGAGTGGTCTTGTAGGCTTGTTTGCCATGACCAATGGTCGCGCCCTTCATTGGCCCTTTCATAGCGCCAGCGCCGCAACCGGTGGCGATATCGAGCCCTCTCAATCCCAACTGGTAGCCGACTTCCTTGCAGTAATCGTACTCCAGACGGGATATTGAATGACCTCCCCAACACACCACCAATCTTGGCGGCAGGTCTGTTTTAAGCGCTCCCGCATTGCGAAGGATGCGAAAAATCGTATCGGTGACACCTTCTGGGCTCGCCAGGTCAAAGTGTTGCTGCTCCACGATCTTATGATGTGTGAAGACGATATCTCTGAGTGCGGAGAATAAGTGACTGCGAATCCCCTTTATCATTCTGCCGTCTACAAAAGCCTGAGCCGGACAATTAACAATATTGAGTTTTAGACCACGGGGTTCTGCAATAACTTCAACTTCGAAATCGTGATAGTCCGCATAAAGCTTGAGTGCGTCGTCCATGTTAGAGCCGGTATTCAATACTGCGAGGGCGCATTGGCGGAATAATTGGTGTACCTTTTCGTCCGCGGAGGCCAGACCGGCCATCTCTCGCTGAGAGAGTAGATTGAGGCTCTGAAGGGGTCTGACCGAGGCAAAGCTTTTTTTATTCTTCACGATACTAGCTCCTGAGATGTGGCGGTTGAGACCAGCCGATTAAGGTATGGAGTTTGCAGACCACGTCACCGAGATATAGTCCACAGCTGAATTTGCGTTGTTCTCCACATCCTGTTGTTGCAACCCTGAATCCACAACTAGTGAGTATTGAAACGGTTTGTCCGCTCATCACCTGGCTGGATAAGAAAATAGAGTAAAACCAGCCCACCGAGCAGCGGAATGAAACCGAGTAATATCCACCACCCAGATTTATCGATATCGTGCAAACGTCTTACGCATACGGCTAGATTGGGGAGGAACAAGAGAAGCGTGGCCAGCATTGAAAGAGGCGCTCCAGCCTCTTTGGCAAAAGCTTGAAAGCCCAAGGTGGGTGCGATCACGACTCCGTCTAAAAGGCGCAGCATCAGCATTAATAGGATGAGAGCGAAGAACCACCACCAGTACTCTCCTCGTGAAGCCCGTCCCGAGAAGGTCGCATACTGTCTGAGCACAGATCGGATAGCTGCCCGCAATCCCATTTGACCCCCCTCTCCACGGCTAACGACCGTCATCTAGAAGTGAAGCTAGCACATGTGGTGCATTTCACCTATGCTTCAGGCGGTATGTCCGAGATTAATAATAATATGGGAGTCACACATGAGTTTGAGTAAGAAACTGGGCGCCGAATTTATCGGCACTTTCTGGTTGGTTCTCGGCGGCTGCGGTAGCGCAGTTCTTGCCGCAGGTTTTCCAGACTTGGGCATCGGATTCCTCGGTGTTTCCCTGGCCTTTGGACTGACCCTGCTTACCATGGCATTTGCGATTGGTCATATCTCAGGCTGTCACATCAATCCGGCAGTATCACTAGGACTCCTGGTTGGGGGTCGCTTCCCTGCTGCCGAGTTCATCCCCTATGTTGTGGTTCAGGTGTTGGGCGGTATTGCTGGCGCCGCGGTTCTATGGGTGATCGCCAGCGGGCAAGCTGGTTTTGAGCCGGGCGGATTCGCGTCGAATGGCTATGGCGCGCATTCACCCGGAGGGTATTCGTTGATCGCGTGCCTCGTGGCGGAAGTGGTCATGACTTTCATGTTCTTGTTAATTATCTTGGGTGCAACCGACAAGCGAGCTCCCGCTGGATTGGCACCTATCGCGATTGGCCTGGCTCTCACGCTGATTCACCTCATAACGATTCCGGTGACCAACACCTCAGTCAACCCTGCGCGAAGCACTGGGGTTGCAGTTTTCGCAGATAGCTGGGCGATTTCGCAACTTTGGTTGTTCTGGGTTGCTCCCTTACTGGGTGCTGCTCTGGCAGGAATCGTTTACCGATGGCTTGGCAGTGAGGAGTAAAATTGGCTTGCAGCGCCTTGCTACCTTTTTGTCAGATCGAGATGGTGTAGCAGGTGATCACTCGTTGCGGCTCGCGTGAAATAGTTACTGGCTCTGTTGAGTACCTTTAATCTAAACATACGGCTGTGGTTATCTTTTTTGTGGACTAGTTCACAATAACGGTTGGTACCGCGTGCCCTGATCAGCAATAGCTGGTAATAACCTGTCTTGCCTGGGGTGATTTAAACGGCGTTAGACGGTGACACAAAGTTCAACAGAAGACTGCGACTGCGAGCACGAGGATGGCTTTGCGGAGCGTATGCATGCTCAGTGTTGCGAAATTCGACGCTATCAGCAGGACGTTATGCGCAACGAGGGTCGAAGCATCAGTCAGGATGAAGCCGCCTTGGAATGGATAGAACGCTTCGCCGAAGCATTTGCGCAAGAGCACGATGGTCAGTAGACGCTTTTTGTATTGCAGCCTGTCGGCTGGCGCATGCAGTTATCGATAGTGCGCTCGGCTTGTTAAGGGCCACTCTCCAAAGATTCCCGATATCATGACAGCAGCGAGAGCCGATCTGAGTTGCAGACACGGTCTGTATTCAAGCGGTAGCGTATAGAATGCATGCGGAGTATGCGGCGAATATGATCGATATGGGTTTGAAAAAACGCGGAGCGATAATAATCAGCCCGGTCAAGAAAATACCAATGGCGGGGACGAGTAAGGCCGGTAGCAACGGCATGGGGTCACTGAGCATGGTAAGGTTGACATAGGGCCCAATAGCGAAGTACACCAGCATTGATAGTGCCGATAGCCGCCCCAGACTCTGACTATGACCTAAAAAATCGATTGGGCTTGCTTCGGGCAGCGGCAATGCCATTTCAGCAGCACCGTAGATGCAGATTGAACCAAAGACCAAGACAAGAAAGTCGCCAAAGGTCCACATCTCCATGTCGCGAAGCTCCCAACCGACCCACCACAGCTGCAGAATGTAGGCCAGAATGCTGAGTGCCCACAGTCCGGTCGACCAATGAAGCGCCAATTCCCGTTGAGCGCGAATTAGCAGGGCTACTGCGTGCAGCAAGCGAGTAATAGCGAGCCCCAAAATGATGGAAACAGCGACGAAGATATACTCGTGTTGTGTCAAGATGCGATTTTCATAACATTACGGTAAATACTTTGCGAACCTCATCGCATGCCACTAGATCTCCTCAGAGCTGCGGAATACGAACAGCTTGTTGATAAAAAAATTATATAGTGGGACAAGAAAAGCTGCGGCAAGAAGTGCTAACCAATTGGGTGCGTGAATAAGTCTTTCTGCGATCAGTAGTACAACATAGCTCATAAGCAGCCCGCCAAGCGAACCTAAGATGAACTTTGGTGCCTGGGATTGGTGAGAAACGGCCGAACCGGACAGCCTGAATGAATACCGCTGGTGTCCAAAATAGGAGATCACTACCGCAGACAAGAAACCCAAAAGATTGGAAAGATAGACGCTCAGGAACGCGGTGGCGATTAAAGCGGCAAAATAATGTGTAAACGTCGCTGCTGTGCCCACGAAGGCAAATCGAACCAGCTCTCCCGTCATCGACGACATGATACGCCCGTACCTCCGGCTGACAGTAAATCCACTACTTGAGTTCCGTCCCATTGGCAGGAAAGTGGTATACCCGCTCAACCAAATAAATCGGACGCTGCTTGACCTCTATAAACACGCGGCCGAGGTACTCGCCGATTACGCCAAGGCTAATCAGTTGAACTCCGCCCAAAAACAGAATAACGACCATCAAAGAAGCATAGCCGGGTAGATCGACCCCCATAATCAGCGTTCGCAATACCAGAAAGCTTGCATAGGCGAACGAGAGTAAAGACACGGCGAGACCTGTGTATGTCCATACTCTAAGTGGTACGGTAGAGAATGAAGTGACACCGTCCAATGCGAAGTTCCAAAGCTTCCAGTAGCTCCATGAGGTATGCCCCCGTTCCCGCTTCGGCCGATCGTAGTATACGGCGGTAGATTTATAGCCCAACCACGCGAACATACCCTTGGAGAAGCGAGTGCGCTCGGGCATCTGGCGTAAATGATCGGCTACTCGTCTATCAAACAGACGAAAATCTCCCGCGTTTTCCGGGACGGGAACGGATGTCAGTGAGTTGAATATCCTGTAAAAGCTGCCCGCTGTCATTCTCTTCATCCAGCTGTCTTGTTTGCGTGACCGTCTTACGCCGTAGACGATGTCATAGCCTTCTCTCCATCGCTGTAGCATTTCTTTGATGAGCCCTGGGGGATCCTGTAAGTCGGCATCGATGAGTATAACGACGTCACCGGTAGCGGCTTCAATGCCCGCCACCAACGCAGACTCTTTACCGAAGTTTCGCGACAGCGCCAGTACCTTCATGCGCGGCTCCTCGCGTGCAGCTGCTAGAAGCTTCTCCAGTGTATTATCCTGGCTGCCATCTTCCACGCAGATAAACTCGACGGGTGTTTCCAGACGAGACGTTGTGGCGAATACCTCCTCGAAGAATCGCTGAGACCCTGCCTCCTCGTTGTAGAAAGGCGTTACGATGCTTACCTTAGGCCTATCAGCTCTTGTATTCGCCACACCATTATTCATTGAAGTTAACCCTCTGGCATTCAGGCTGTATATATTTCTTATTGTAGCGTCATCGCTGAAGCCAGTCTTGGAAGGGGCTAATGAAAGACCGCAATTTTAGCGAGGATCTGCTGCCTGCATGCTTGCAAGTGTCAGCACTTTGCGCTTCCATCTGGCTAGGCGAGATTGCATCGCTAAAACTTTCAATACACGGCGCAGGGTTTGGTTGAAAGCTTACCTCTATAAACCTCTTGGCTTTTTCTTCCTGGCGCTAGGCCTATTGGGAATTGCGCTGCCCCTATTGCCAACGACACCATTTGTCTTGCTCGCTGCATGGTGTTTCGCTCGCTCATCAGAGCGCTGGCATCAGCGTCTGCTTGCCAGCGAACTGTTTGGACCGATGATTCGCAATTGGGAACGCAATCGGTGTGTATCCTGTCGCACCAAGACTATAGCTCTTATTTCCATGCTGGCCGTTGGTGGTGCCTCTATCATCTTCGCTCTAGACGGCACGGGCCTGCGACTCGCGGCTGGGGTGCTGCTGACAATAGGTTGCACGACGATTTGTTTAGTGAAAACTTGCGCGCCCACGGTCGACTAATGTAACAGCTGGGCGTCGACAAGCGCACGAAGAGCGACACGAGATCGCATGACTTCTATTTTTTAATCGCCCTGTAAATGAATAGCAGCACAAAAGCCCCTGCAGTGGCTGTTGCGATACTGGGGAGATTGACGCCATCGCCCGCTGTTTGAATGCCAAGTAATGATCCCAGAAAGCCGCCGACAAAGGCTCCGGCAACGCCGAGCAATATTGTCACAATCCAGCCGCCGCCATCGGGCCCGGGCATGATCCACTTTGCCAGCGCACCTGCGATTAAACCTAGAAAGATCCAAGATAGTATGCTCATTCTCAGCCTCCTGCATTTAGCTCTATAACAGAGGCTAGGCCAACATCGTGAAGACTGCAAAATACGCTGCTTTGATGCAGCGCTGACTTTGTACTCAGCCTGGGCTAGATTGGGGTGTGCACGATCGTCAAGTTTGGAGGCTTGGGGATTGGGGAAGTCTGCTGGCTATGCATCGACTCTGCTAACGTGGGAGGCTGTTCACTTACACTGCTGTCACAGGCAGTCTGCTTTCTCGCTGAAAGTTGCGATGGCTACAGGGAAAAAAATCTATCGAAATACCTAAGGCAACGCGCAGCTTGGCAAGGGACTCATGACTGGGCCTAAGGCCGAAAGACCCAGGTATCGAGCGAGAACTTTAGCGAAATCGGACTGCGACTTTCGATCAATTGATCTATCATATTCAGGCTACTGCGTGGATCTATCGCGACTGGCACACTATGTCTTTGTATGCCGATTGCGCAGTGCAATTCGGTGTGCGGCCAGGGTGCAGTGAAGTTGCCTATTCCTCGCCGACGCTGCGTCTAAATATGGCCTGCATTGCCTCTTTCCACGCTGGGAAAGTCGCGATGCCTTTGAATTACAACCCGGACTTTAAGGTAGTCCACCCGCAACTAAGGAAACCCGCACAAGATGAAAAAGAATAGAGAGATTGGCATCGTGGTGTACGGTGCGACAGGTTATACCGGCAAGTTGATCGCCGAGTATTTGAACCAGCAATACGGCGTAGGTGGAGAAGTATCCTGGGCTATGGCTGGTCGCAGTAAGGAAAAACTCGAGTCAGTACGCGACGAGTTAGGCATTTCGTCCGAGCTTCCTCTGCTGGTGGCCGACGCCGGTGATCCAGACTCGATAAAGGCTTTGGTCGAGTGCGCATCCGTAGTGGTTACTACGGTGGGTCCTTACCAGCTTTATGGTTCGGAGCTGCTTGCTGCCTGTGCCGCTGCTGGTACGGATTATGTCGATCTTTGTGGAGAACCTACGTGGATGGCGCAGATGATTGAGGCGCACGATGTCAGCGCGAGGGAGAACGGTGCGCGGCTGGTATTTTCATGTGGCTTCGATTCGATACCTTTTGATCTCGGTGTTCTGTTCTTGCAAGAAGAAGCGAAGAAGGTGTCAGGCGCACCTATGCCCCGTGTTCGGGGTCGAGTAGTAGCCTTTAGCGGTGCCTGGTCAGGTGGCACTCTTGCGAGCTTTAAAGCGACGATGGCAGCGGCAGCCAAAAACCCTGAGTTGGTGGCAACCCTGATGAACCCTTTTGCTCTAACACCAGGGTTTACTGGCCCAGAGCAACCCGCGGGTATGAAACCCGAATATGATGAAGTCATGGAAAGCTGGGTTGCACCTTTTGTGATGGCAACGATTAACACCAAGAATATACATCGATCCAACTGGCTCGCGGGCCACCCCTATGGTGAAGATTTTGTATATGACGAAATGTTTCTTACTGGCCCAGGAGATGAAGGAGAGGCTGCAGCAAAAGCGGTGGCCGAGGATAAGTCCATGGCCACAGACCCTACTCAACCTGGTGAAGGGCCGACACGGGAGCAAAGAGAGAATGGTTTCTACGATGTCTTATTCGTCGGTCAGAATAGCGACGGAAAAACGCTGCGTGTCAGAGTCACGGGGGACATGGATCCCGGCTATGGCTCTACTTCGAAAATGATTGCAGAGAGCGCTGTCTGTCTTCTGTTGAATCCCGACCTGGCATCTGGAGGGGTCTGGACACCGGCGGCCGCTTTGGGCATGCGCCTTGTGGAACGTCTGGTCGCCAATGCGGGCCTCACTTTTGAAGTGGAACAGACCTGAAGCCAGCTTATCCTGGGAAGGTTTTTTGGGGCGGACTGTGGTTGGCGCCCACGGGATCAGCTGGGTGGCCGGTGTGTCCTGCCGGGACTATCAATGGGTAAGTACAGTCTGCAGATTTTCTGGTCCTGTAGTTTGAGCAGTATGGGGATCTGGTTGATGTTATCTCTATCCTTTTGCTTGTCCTCTTCGGTCAAGTCTTCCCAGGGGATCAAATCCGGGTGTAGCATACGGTCTTCGTCACGGACTTCGCCGTAGCTATACCCTGCTAGATATTTGTCTGCCATCCAGCGCCGGTGTTCCAACTGCGCAAGCAGCTCCATCATCAACTCATCAGGAGGGAAAATCGCTTCTGGCTCGGTAGACTCTACATCCAGCGCTTCACAATTCGCTATCCGCAGCTTAACGTCTACATGGGCGGCGGCGTTCTGGTTGGCCTTCTTCTTGTGAACGGGTAATTCCGACCATGGTATCAAAGAGGCGTTACTTCGCAGGCTGACGCCTTTGGCGAGCTGTGCATTGAGATAAGCGTTATGCAGAGTACGTGCGAGCGCGTCCAGTGCTTCGTTAACCACGACGTCGATAGTGATTGTTTCGTCTAGACATTCGAAGTATTCGATAGGTTCATAGTCAGGCAGCTTGGCTTTACTCATGTCGATAGGCAGGAAATCGTCGTCGATAATGTCGGCCAGGAAATTCTGCTGATTGAGACAAACCACGAAATTGAGAGGCGGCAGCTCGCTGTGTCGGCGGAGACGATTTAACCGGCGCGCGGAGAGTATACTTTCAACATCGTTTTTCACAGACACATAGGCTACGTCGAAGGGTGTTGAGGTCTGCATATCCAGCCAGTGATCGGGTTTAATGGTCATAGGGTCGGCATAGACAAAGTGAAGATCTATGGTCTTATCCAGATGTGGATGCCGGTGCTGAAAACGCTCGACGCGATCGGAGTCTCGACTTTCGCAAAGTACTGTGACCCTGGGCAGGCGGAAGTCTGTGTAGTGAGCGGTCAGCGCGGTTTGCAGAATCATTTCTCTAATCAACGCCTGAAAGCCGATAAAAAGAACGTGCATAGGCTCGCTGGCTCGCCCTGAGGGTCGATAGTACAGATCTGGGGCGCAAAGCCGGAAGATATTTCTTGCTATAGTCTCTCGTCGATTAAATATACGGATAGCAAAACGTGTACTGTTCGTTTCAAAAAAACTGTGTGTACTGAATACTTCGTAAATATCCGGTGAATCGACGCACATAAAGCAGCGTAAAGAAGCATCGGGTGGCTCACCGCCAATTTCCGGCTCGTGTCTTTTGGCAATTGCCTCCAAACGTTTCACTTCACCTTCTTTGATGCGCCGGGTGAGTCTTTCCGCGTTTTTCGCGATTGCGATATTGGCTTTGTCATCACTCGTACAAAGAAAAACCTCTTTAGCAAACGCGACGCGCGATTTTACGAGCACTAGTGGATCCATGGCGTTTCCGCAAATATGAATAGCGCCGTGGTTTCTCAGGTCGGCGGCCATAGCATTGAGCGGATCATTGTCGATCACAACGACCCGCTTATCAGAGTTGAGGCAGTAGTCTTTTGCAATCCTGTAACCGGTTTCGCCGATGCCGCAGACAACTACAAATCTGCGCTTGCAAAATAATAGGCCGTACAGAGCGACCTCTTCTTCAACCACGTTCCACACGGCCTTTGCGGCGGTGTAAAGCACTACGAGTGGCGCTAGCACTCGAGCAATTTGCAGGTAAACCGGCCACCCCGCAGTTTCCTCGGGGGCTTCGAAAATAAACATTCTGAGCGAGGCATATAGAACATCCCACCAGGTTGCCTCACCTCCGTCCGCTTGAAAATTCATGGTATTGGCAAAGCCAACGCAGCCCATGAGAAAAGCAACAACAGCGAGCAGCCCAACGAGTGTCCATTCATGGCGCGCAAAAAAGCCCGCTTGAGTATCGGCCTCGCGCCAGTCTTGCACGTGTTCGCCTGGGATTACTGGGGGAGCGGGCATAAATTTTTGATGGCAGTTTTTAGGCAACTGTAGCTCGAAAGGCCGGCTAGAGAAAGGGGTGCGTGTTTGCAGACCTCAAGTCGCTAGTCGCGCGATGAATAAAGACTCACGGTGTCACTCTTCGGTGGCACTGCGTTTTGTCAAAGTCGGCAAGCTTTCGCTCATGAATAAGTAAGGAAGCTTGGGTGACCTTATCCTTATTGAATTCTGAGTTCACGCAGCTACGCCAGGACAGAAGTTGCGAAAAGGTTGTCTGTTGCAACTTGACGTGTACGACGGCGCAGTCCACTGTTTAGATAAATCAGCCATATGAGGTGAGCAGCCCGATGATTCTGCATCACTATCCGATGTCGCCGTTCTCAGAGAAGATTCGCCTGATGTTCGGATTTCTGGACTTACAGTGGCAGTCCGTTGTTTCGCCTGAAAGCCCGCCGCGCCCCATTGTGGAGCCGCTAGCGGGAGGATATAGAAGAATACCGGTCGCGCAGCTCGGAGCGGATATTTTCTGCGATTCCCGCCTGATATGTGCGGAACTGGCGGCTGTTAGCGGTAAACCGCAGATGGGGCTTGACGCCTGCGGTGCAGACTGCAGACAGGTGGCCGATCGATTTGAGGGTCAGGTATTCTGGGCGGCGGTGGCATCAGTGCCTGCACGTACCCTGTTACGGCGACTATTTGGAGAGTTGTCTTTTCTGCATGCGTTTCGGTTTGTGAAAGATCGAATGGGTGTTGCCAGGCATGCTAAGACTGCTCTGGTATCGCCGAAACGCGCGCCGTCGATCTTTGCAGAGCATCTTAAAACCCTCGACAAGATGCTCAGCGGTGACAAGCTATTTATCGGAGGCAGCTCCCCATGTTATTTGGATTTCGCGGCCTATCACACGCTCTGGTTTACCGTCACGGTCGGTGACCTTCCCATGCCGGGTGGCATTCCCGCCGTGTCTGCCTGGTATGAGCGTATGACGGCCTTCGGTCACGGGACCGTAATTGAAGCCAGCGCGGAAGATGCGTTTGATGCTGCGCGCGGATCGCAGCCGCGAGCCCTAACCGAAGACCAAATGGCAGGTGCCGATGTCGGCAAACGGATAGCGCTAGCGCCAGAGGACTACGCGCTGGATGAGACCAGGGGTTTGCTGGTAGGAGCCGATGATAAACGCTGGATACTGGCGCGAGAAACAGCGGATCTGGGGCTGGTGCATGTGCATTTCCCTAAGCAGGGCTTTCGCTTGTTGTGAGTGATCAGTTTCAGATCTTGGCAAGATTCAGCTGAGGTGAGCACCAGGCAAAGCAGATTCGGGCCAGGCTTCCTGGTAACTGCGGCTTTCATTGGTCCCGGAACAATCACCACGGCGAGTATCGCCGGTGCTCATTTTGGCTTCGCCCTGCTTTGGGCTCTGGCTTTTTCTGTATTCGCCACTATCGCCCTGCAAGAAATGACCACTCGACTCGCCCTCGTCACGCGCCGGGGGTTGGCCGAAACACTGCGTGATAGCTATCGAGGAAGCTGGTTGAGTGCCGCTGCAGTCTTGCTGGTGATTGCTTCAGTGGGCGTGGGTAATGCTGCATACCAGACCGGCAATATCACAGGGGCTGCGCTGGGATTAATGAGCCTAACGGGTTTTGATTTGCACTGGTGGGCGCTGCTGGTGGGAATTTTGGCAGGTGTTTTGTTAGCCGTGGGTACCTACCAGCTTATCGAGCGCTTGCTTGTGGCACTTGTGTTACTCATGAGCCTGGTGTTTCTGGTAACTCTGGTCATGATCAAACCACCGATCATTGCCATGGCTCGCGGCCTGATGGTGCCTTCCCTACCGGAGGGTTCCTGGCTAACCGTCATGGCTCTAATTGGGACGACGGTGGTTCCTTATAATCTTTTTCTACACGCCAGCGCGGTGCGAGAGAAATGGTCGTCCCGTGCCGATATTAAATCAGCCCTGCGTGACTCTCGCATCGATACCACCTTCTCGATAGCTCTAGGCGGTGTAGTGACGCTTGCAGTGCTTAGTACCTCTGCGGTCGCTTTCTTCGGTAGCAGTGAGACCTTCACGGCTGCCAACATGTCGAAGCAGCTTGAGCCGCTATTGGGCAGCTTTGCCAGTCATTTTTTTGCCCTTGGACTTTTTGCAGCCGGGTTAAGCAGCGCAGTGGCGGCACCGTTGGCAGCTGCCTACGCGGTATGCGGCGTCTTGGGTTGGTCGCAAGATTTGCGAAGCAGGCGTTTTAGGCAAATTTGGGTAGCTGTTCTTCTATGCGGCATTGTATTTTCTGTCATTGGCTTCAAACCTCTGCTTGTCATACTGTTTGCGCAGGCAGCCAATGGTTTCTTGCTGCCTTTTTGCGCCATCTTCTTGCTTTTGATTATGAATCGCCGGGACGTGCTGCGTGAATTTGTGAACAAGCCGTGGGCCAATGTAGTGGGTACCTTGGTGGTGTTTGTTACGGTCGCATTGGGGATTATGAAGCTGTTGTCGGTGATCGATATATAGGCAAGCTCATTGTGTCGCTATCGAGCATCGCAAGTTGACGCTTGTCCATTAGCGCAGTCGCCATGAACTGATTTGGTATCATTCCTCGCTGGGCTGCTGGAGGTGAATTCTCAATTCGTCACCGGCGAAGGTGATGATATCGCCAGCGGTGATTTTTCGGCGTTTTCGCGACTCTGTTAAGCCGTTGACCCGCACAGCGCCAGCAGAAATCACAGCCTTTGCCTCCCCTCCACTAGACACCATACCTTCAAACTTGAGCACCTTGTACAACTCTATCGGCTCCCTCGAAATAAACACCTCGCGCGTTCTCTGCTCGTCTGACATATCTGCTGTTCCTCGGGGCACCAACTACCGCGGTCTTGCATTAATCGCAAGCGTCCAGCTGGCAGCGTAACTGAGTGCTTAGTCGAACTACGCACACCATCTATCTGATGTTAACCACCGAGGCTTAATACCGGAAGTCCATCAGCCAACAAGCCCTGCGCATCGGCTGATATTTTGCAGTGCGCCAGAAGGCATTGCATATCAAGCGCAGTAGGCTCACAGCTTGCGCAAAACAAGGCCATGTTAGTATCTTGACCATCTGTAGTCGCAGCTCTAAGGAAGAAAAACGCATGAAGACCATCCTACGTATTCTGATTGTTCTAGCTGGCCTGTTTTTCACGCTAACGGGGCTGGTTTGGTTGGTTCAGCCTGCTCGCGCCGCGGCATCACTGGGTATGCCGCTGCTAGAGGGCGCCGGACGCAGCACGCAGATAGCGGATATGGCGGTGTTCTTTTTTGCTGTGGGTATCATGATCTTGTTGAGCGCTGTGAAGCTGAGATCACATTGGTTTTTAATTCCAGCTCTGATGTTGCTGGGTGCGGCCGTCTTTCGCGTGTTTGCCTGGCTGGTACATGGGGCCGACTTTGTCGCAAGTGCGGTCGCGGTTGAGTTAGTGGTTGGCTGTCTATTACTGTTCGCGCGAAGCCAGCTGTTAGAGCAGCTCTAAGCTCCAAAGATACCTTGTTGATGAACAACAATGGTTAGCTGAGAAATCTGAGGCATAGATAACGCTATGGGTGCATTAGGTACGGCGGTTGTTTTTTTGGGTGCTGCGGTGATTGCCGTTCCCGTTTTCAAGAAGTTTAAACTGGGAGCGATCCTGGGCTATTTGGTCGCGGGCGTGATCATAGGTCCTTCGGCGTTAAACCTGGTCAGTGATGCCAACACCATTATGCACCTTGCCGAATTTGGCGTCGTTTTGCTGTTATTTCTGATTGGTATTGAACTCGCTCCGGAGAAGCTCTGGCGTATGCGCAATGCTGTTCTAGTTACAGGAGGTGGGCAGCTTCTTTTGACTACGTTGGTTGTCGGCGGTGTACTCATGTTGTTTGCGAGCAGCTTCTCAGTGGCCCTGGTAGTCGCGCTGGCTCTTGCGCTGTCTTCGACTGCGTTTGCGATTCAGCTACTGACGGAACACCGAATTCTGAAAACCTCTCCCGGACAGCAGGGCTTCGGCATCCTGTTGATGCAGGACCTGGCCGTTATACCGATTCTCCTGCTTGTTGATGCGTTGGCCAGCACGCACCACTCCGACGCACCGGCCTGGTATTACAGCATTGCTGCGATTGCACTGGTACTCATTATCGGCAGGTATTTGCTCAATCCTTTTTTGCGCTTGATGTCCCGCTATGGTAGCGCGGAAGTGATGACCGCATCCGCACTTCTCATCGTTGCCGCCACGGCCGTCGGCATGGAGGCTGCTGGACTGTCCATGGGCATGGGCGCGTTTATCGCAGGCATTTTGTTGGCCAATTCAACGTTCCGACACCAGTTGGAAACGGAGATTGAACCCTTTAAGGGGCTGTTGCTTGGACTGTTTTTTATTTCTATTGGGATGTACCTTGATCTCAGTCTGCTCGCGCAATACCCCGGACTCATTGTCGGTGGCGCATTAGCGCTGGTAATAGTAAAAACTGTGATAATCTGGCTGCTGCTGCGTGTGGCGAAACAAGCTTCCCGGGATGCCTGGCGCGTCGGTTTGATGCTATCCCAGGGGGGCGAGTTCGCGTTCGTGGTCATGACTCAAGCCATGGGTAATGGCCTGGTGGAGCCCCTGCTGGCGGGTCAGATCAATCTCATTGTCGGCATCTCCATGGCGATGACTGCTCCGCTGGTAATCTTGCACAGTCAGTTTTTTAGTAGCAGTAATTGCCCCAAAGTTTATGACGATACACCGGAGCTTGATGAGCCCGCGGTGATCATAGCGGGGTTTGGTCGCTTTGGGCAGATCACCGGGCGCATCCTGACCGCTAACGGCATTCCATTTACTGCGCTGGATAACAATGCCGAGCACATTGAGTTTGTTAAAAAGTTTGGCAACAAAGTCTTTTATGGTGACGCAGGGCGCCTTGATTTGTTGCGCACAGCAGGCATTGATCATGCGAAGGTTATGCTGCTGGCACTTGATGATGAGGAGCAGAGCCTACGCGTCGCTGAACTGATGCATGAGCACTATCCGCAGGTTAGGGTGGTTGCCAGGGCCCACAATCGGTTCAGCGTAAGGCTTTTTCATCAACTAGGTGTTAAAGCAACAGTAAGAGAGCTGATGGGCAGTTCGCTGGCGGCAGCCGAGAGCATTTTGCAGCAGTACGGTTTCCCCGAATCCGAAGCGGCATCCATGGTGCGCGTATTCGAGCGACATGATGCACAGACGCTGGATGCGTCCCTGGAACTGGAAGATGACATGGATGCGCTGATCGATCATACGCTTTACAGTAGAGAGGAACTCGCAGACCTGTTTCAGGGCGATCGAGAGGTTATCGCGAAAACGATTTAGGGTGCATGACGCTTGCGATAGGCGTCGCCGTAGCGAATGCTATCGACGTTGTCGATCAACGTCCCATTGGGCAGCTCTTCGATGCGCGCGCTGATCTCGAACATCGCGCCCGCTAGATCCTGTGAATCGATGACCAATCCCCCAGGCCGCAGCAGTGCAGCAACAATATCCATCCCCACATTGGCCACATCGGCAGGTGGCTTTATGTATCCCGAGCGATAGCCGAAGGTGCGTAGCCCTGTGCCATAGGCCAACTCCGCGACCTCTATTTCTGCACGACCCTTTTCTCTGGCCCAGTGGGCATCGCCATCTGCGTCCGTTCCCATACCAGTCACATAGTGAAAAGCCATCGGCCCTTCGGTGCGCGCTGCGAGCCATTGCTTGACAAAAGCGACGGGAAAATCCACATGAATCCATTTGAAGGTCTCGTCGTCCACATTCAATGAGGACGTGCCCAACCCCCACAGTACGGTATTGACTTCAGCGAGCTGCTCGGCGAGCGCAGAATAGTCGGTGAAATCGTTGTGCATTATTAAGGTGATTCGACCTGATTCCACGCCAGCGTCTATGCGTGGAGAGGTGCGTCTGGTCAATGCGTAAATTTTTTCTACGTCAGGGGCTTCCATTGCTGCTTTAAGCAATCCATCGCCAACCGAGCCATTGGCTCCCGAGACCAGCACCACCTTATTTGCCTGCCGGTCGTAGGCTCCCTCTTGTCCGGGCTCCAGCGTGCCAAGTGTCGCAAAGCCCCAAAAATTGAAGGCCACCACCGCGAACACCAGCAAGGTGAACAGGATTAGTATTAAGCGCTTGAGAAGAATCATGTCTTGATTGCCTGACCGGTTGAGGGCAGCGTAGGGTAGCCAATGCTGGCCAGGGGAGCAAACGCCCGCGCAGTGCTGTAGTGGTAGCGAGGCAATTAAAGAGATCGGGATAAATGACTGGCGAAATAACATTGAGCCATAAACACATCTGGCGACGGGCATGGCCAATTATCCTGGCGAATGCCGCCGTGCCCCTGCTTGGGCTCGCGGACACTGCGGTCATAGGTAACCTCGGAGATATTGCTCAGCTCGGTGCGATAGCGTTCGGCGCTATGATATTCAGCTTCATCTACTGGAGCTTCGGATTTTTGCGCATGGGAACCACCGGTTTCACGGCACAGGCGATGGGTGCCGCTGATGAAGCCGAAGTGCGTGCAACGCTTGGGCGAGCACTGGTAGTTGGTACTTTTTTGGGGGTGTCGTTGCTACTTTTGCAAGCACCTCTCGTTTATTTTGCCCTGCTTTTTCTCGAGGGTAGCGCGAACGTGGAGAGCATCACTCGAGATTACTGCCTGATAAGAATCTGGGGCGCTCCAGCCACCCTGTGCATTTTTGCATTGCTGGGAACCCTGGTTGGGTTGGGTAAGAGTCGGCAGCTACTGATCGTTCAGTTGTTTTTGAATGGTTTGAATATCGTGCTTGACGTGCTCTTTGCAGGCGTTTTCGGTTGGGGTGCAAAGGGCATCGCGCTGGGAACAGTAATGGCTGAGTGGTTCACGCTGCTGTTTGCGATTTCGACAGTTGTTCGTCTGCTGCGAGCGCGGGATGCGACAACGGGTCCGTTCTGGTCTTTAGCACAAATTATCAATGCTAGAAAAATGCTGCGCCTGATGTCTGCGAATACAGATATTCTGCTGCGCACCCTGATGCTGCTGTTCTGCTTTGCCTGGTTTATAAACCAGAGTGCGAGTTACGGAGATGCCGTCCTTGGTGCAAACCATATACTCCTGCAGCTAATTACCTTCAGTGCTTTTTTCCTCGATGGCTATGCCTTTGTTGTAGAGTCACTTGTAGGCACCGCGTTAGGTGCCAAACGTAAACGCGATCTGCAGATTGCGGTTCGCCGGTCCTCCGAGCTGGCTCTTGCAACAGCGGTGATCCTGGCCCTGCTGATTGCCCTGTTTGGTCATGACGCTATCGCAGCGCTAACGAATATTAGTGAGGTGCGAATTGCCGCTGGGGAAGCGCTGGGCTGGGCAGCGCTCTATGTCCTGGTTTCGGCGGCGGCATTTCAGCTGGACGGTATTTTTATCGGCGCCACTCACACCCGTGAGATGCGAAATGCTTCTTTTCTCTCGACTGCAGTGTTCATGCTTGCATGGTGGGTGCTCACACCCGGTTTAGGACTCAATGGCCTGTGGTTGGCCTTTGTCATTTACGTTGTCGTAAGGGCCCTATCGCTGTTGCTCTACTACCCGCGCTTATTGCGCGCATTCTAACAGTGAGCTTGCCTTGAGTACTCTAGCGAGTATAGCGAAGTTAGCTTGCACCGGTTGGGGCAGGTTTCAAAGTGTCTTGATTGCAGTATGATGCCGTGTCCTAAATACTCGTTTAGCGATAGGGCGAGCCTGGGCTCATAGGGGCAGCTAGTGTCAGCAAAGCGCCCGGCGGCACTGGTTAACGTGATCCTGTATTTTACTTCCCTCCTTTCACGGGGCGGTAGTAGCCATCAAACCAAGTCTGCCAATTTCCCTGGCTATCGCGCTCTTCAAAAAGCTGGTGGACAGTGCCATCTGAAAGTGGTGTCCAGGTCCCTCTGAAATCCGCTCGCCTGCCGTTCCTGAGATAGAAGATATTGCCCGACAGCACCATACTTCCGTCCTTCATTTCCCCCCGTATATCGATAATTGAAGTACCCGCATCTATCCAGAGCTGATGCCATTGACCGTCCAGTGGATGGAAATAGTTAATACTGCTGCCGCTGCCACCTGAGAGACTCTGCCACTGCTC
>JBCDFM010000020.1:0-29420 GCA_039178015.1 Pseudomonadota bacterium | reverse complement strand
GGCTCTGGCTATAGCTCGCCAGCCAATATCGCGGCGCAGGCTCATATCTTCCCAATGCACACGGTCCGCCACTGCGTAGCAGCGTCGCTGGGCGTTTTCGATATCTGTACCCAGGGCGGCGACACAGAGGACACGGCCACCGCTTGTCACTATCTGTCCGTTTTTATTCGCAGTGCCTGCGTGAAAGAGTTTGATATCGTCGTCAAGGTCGGCATCCAACCCTGCAATAGGCAGACCTTTACGATAACTGCCGGGATAACCGCCTGCCGCGAGCACCACACCCATGGCACAGCGTGAATCCCAATCGGCATCGATGCTGTCCAGCTCGCCGTCCAGGGCTCTATTGCATAGCTCAACGAGGTCTGATTGTAGCCGCATCATAATCGGCTGGGTTTCGGGATCGCCAAATCGGCAGTTGTACTCTATAACTTTAGGCTCTCCCGCCGGGGTGATCATCAATCCCGCGTATAGAAATCCGGTATAACGATTGCCCTCTGCCGCCATGCCCGCGACGGTGGGTTGTATGACTTGTTCCATGATGCGTTGGTATACCATGTCATCGACGACTGGTGCCGGTGAGTAAGCGCCCATGCCACCTGTGTTGGGGCCAGTATCGCCCTCGCCAATACGTTTGTGGTCCTGGCTGGTCGCCATGGGCAGGATGCTGTTGCCATCCACTATGACAATAAAGCTAGCCTCTTCCCCCGCAAGAAATTCTTCGATTACCACACGTGCGCCAGCATCGCCAAAGACGTTTCCGGAAAGCATATCGACGACCGCAGCCTCTGCATCATCGAGAGTCTCCGCGACAATGACCCCTTTCCCCGCCGCAAGGCCATCTGCCTTGATCACGATGGGTGCGCCTTGTTCGCGTACATAGGCCAGTGCAGGCTCCACCTCTGTGAAGTTGCGATAGGCAGCGGTTGGTATACCGTGTCGAGCCAAAAAGTCTTTGGTAAACGCCTTCGAACCCTCCAGTTGAGAGGCGCGCCGCGTGGGCCCAAAACAGCGCAGGTCCCGGGATTCAAAGTAATCAACGACACCCTCTACCAGTGGAGCCTCGGGGCCAACGATGGTCAATCCCACACCATGTTGCGCTGCAAAATCAGCCAGCGCGACAAAATCCATGACGTCGATGGCGATATTCTCTATCCCCTGCTCAGATTCGGTACCGGCGTTTCCCGGCGCTACAAACACGGTATCTACGTGATTTGATTGAGCACACTTCCAAGCGATCGCGTGCTCCCTTCCGCCGCCGCCGATGATGAGTACGTTCATCTCACCTGACTCCTATAGATCTGGTTTCGTACTGTAGACATCATCTTACTAATGACGGAAGTGGCGCATGCCGGTAAAAACCATCGCCATGCCATGTTCATCGGCGGCTGCGATTACTTCGTCATCGCGAATAGAACCACCGGGCTGAATCACCGCAGAGATGCCAGACTCACCTGCGCTGTCGATACCATCGCGAAAGGGGAAAAATGCATCTGATGCCATGACCGATCCAGCGACTGGCAAACCCACGTGCTCCGCCTTGATTGCGGCGATGCGCGCAGAGTTGATACGGCTCATCTGGCCAGCGCCGACACCAACAGTCTGACCGTTGTGTGCATAGACAATAGCGTTGGACTTCACAAACTTGGCAACCTTCCAGGCAAATAGCAAATCTTCTAACTGTTGTTCGCTGGGCTTTAGTTTGCTGACAACGGTGAGGTCACTAAGACCGATTGCGCCAAGGTCCCGGTCCTGCACAAGAAGTCCGCCGTTGACACGCTTATAGTCATAGGCGCGGGAAGAGCCATCCCAGTTGCCACTTTCAAGCAGTCGCACATTCTTTTTACTTGCCACAATCGCAAGAGCCTCGGGATTGACGGCGGGCGCAATAATCACCTCCACGAATTGCTTGTCGACTATGGCGCTCGCGGTCTCGGCGTCGAGCTCCTGGTTGAACGCAATGATGCCGCCGAAAGCGGACTCGGGGTCGGTCTCAAACGCCAGTTCGTAGGCTCGCCGTGGGGTATCCGCGATAGCGACGCCGCAAGGGTTGGCATGCTTGACGATCACGCAGGCAGGTTGTTCAAAGCTCTTAACACACTCTAAGGCGGCATCGGTGTCGGCCACATTGTTGTAGGAAAGCGCTTTACCCTGAAGCTGCCTGGCGGTAGCAATTCCCGCTTCGGCCGGTCTGGCTTCACGATAGAAGGCTGCGCTCTGGTGTGGATTCTCACCGTAGCGCATCTCCTGTATCTTGTGGAATTGGGTGTTGAAGCTTCGGGGGAAGTGCTTGGAGCCGCCGGGCACCATGGTGCCAAAATAGTTTGCGATAGCCCCGTCGTATGCTGCTGTGTGCTCGTATGCTTTGATAGCGAGATCAAAGCGCGTCTCTAAGGTAGTAGCACCGCCGTGGGCTTTCATTTCAGCCAGTATGGTGGCGTAGTCTGAGGCATTGACGACGATATTGACGAATCGGTGATTTTTGGCTGCAGCCCTAACCATTGTTGGACCACCGATATCGATGTTTTCAATGGCATCTTCCAGCGTACATTCTTCCTTTGCGACTGTGGCTTCGAATGGGTAAAGATTCACGATCACCATATCGATCGAATGGATACCATGCTCGCTCATCACAGCATCATCCTGGCCGCGCCGGGCGAGTATGCCGCCGTGGACCTTGGGGTGAAGCGTCTTCACCCGGCCGTCCATCATTTCCGGAAAGCCCGTATAGTCAGCAACCTCGCTAACCTTCAGACCGCTATCCCGGAGCAGTCTGTAGGTGCCGCCGGTGGATAGTAGCTCGACCCCCTGGTCATGCAGTGCGGTTGCGAACTCTACGATGCCAGATTTGTCAGACACGCTGATGAGCGCTCGCTGCACCTGTACCAGATCGACATCACTCATAGAATTTCTAGTCTCCGGTTTGAATCAAATTGTATTGCTTGAGTTTCTTGCGCAAAGTACCGCGGTTCAGTCCTAACATTATTGATGCTTTTGTTTGGTTATTGCGGGTGTACGACATGATTTCTCGAAGCAGGGGTGCCTCGACTTCCGCCAGCACCATTTGATAGACGTCAGTAGATAGCTGGCCATCGAGCTGCTGCAGGTAGTGTCTCACCGCTAGCGTGACAGATTCATGGAGGCTTGTGGTGGGTAGTGTCTCGCTTTGTGCTGCATTGGACTCAATGTGGGAATTGGAATTGAGATGGATGGGTTCCGCCCTTGTCATGCTGCCATTTCCTTTTGTATCTTGGTTTGATTTTCATTGTTTTCGACTAATCGCTGCAGAAACATCAGCTGTTGCTGCGCTGTTTCGAGCGCATTGAATAGTCGCCGGTTTGCGGTGTAATCCGCCTGGTTCTGTAAATACCAGCCAACATGTTTGCGCGCGATACGCAGGCCCATAAATTCACCGTAGAAGCGGTGCAATTCGCCGACGTGCTCCAGAACGATAGTCAATTGCCGCGCGCGTGAAGGTTCAACTGGCGCAGTGCCCGTCTCGAGGGCAGTAGCAATTTGGCCGCATAACCACGGTCTGCCCTGGGCTGCGCGGCCAATCATGACGCCAGCAGCGCCGGTGTGGTGAATGACAGCTGCTGCCTTTGCAGCATCATCAATATCGCCATTGGCAAACACAGGAAAGTCTGTGGCGCGAACAATATCGGCGATGGTGTCGTACTCCACTGCACCCTTGAAAGCGCATGCTCGAGTACGGCCGTGGACAGCTAATGCGGCGATTCCAGCGTCTTCAGCGATGCGCGCTATGGTGACGCCATTACGCTTAGCTGGCTCTGGCCCTGTGCGTATTTTTAAAGTAACGGGTACATCGACTGATGCCACCACGGTGTTCAAAATATCCGCCACCAGCCGCTCATTAGCGAGCAGAGCAGAGCCTGCTGCGCGCTTACACACCTTTTTGGCGGGGCAACCCATGTTGATATCGATGATCTGGGCGCCCCGTGCCACATTGTAGCGTGCAGTTTCTGCGATCATGGCTGCCTCGCTACCCGCGATCTGTACCGAGCGAGGTTGAATCTCCTCATCATGTCGGCTGCGCCATTGGGTCTTTTGAGAATGCTTGAGCAGCGGGTTGCTGCTAATCATTTCAGCTACGACAAGACCGGCACCCATGCGAGCACAGAGCCGCCTAAACGGGAGGTCTGTCACCCCCGCCATAGGGGCAAGAGCCACGCGATTGGGCAACTTGTAGGGTCCGATCTGCGGCATTTGTTAAGCTAGGATTTCAAAAGAGGCGGTATAATACTCGGATGATCTGGAGCGGGGAAGAAGTTACGGATAAAAATCCGCGATGTGACGAGATGGCTGATGGTTCTGCCTTGGCCAGCCAGCCAATACGGCGAAGGCTTCTGCATTTATTCAGAGCGCACATCCCCTCGCAGGCAAGCCCAGCCCTCCAGCTGCGCAGCGACCCGAAGCGTAATATGTGCCGAGTAGTGCTCACGAATGCTGTGTATCTGGGTGTCTAGCAGGCCGGCCAGCAGTAGCGTTCCGCCTGGCTTCAGCAAGTTTAACAAGACATCCGATAGCGAGATCAATGGCCCGGCGAGAATGTTAGCCACCACCAAGTCCGCTTGTTGCGACCACGCGTCCATGTTGTATTGATCGGGTGCGGCGACTTCCAGCCGCTCGTCCGACAGTTGGTTACGCCTGGCATTGTCGCGGGTGGCGGCCAATGCTTGTGGATCATTATCCACCGCCAGAGCCTTGCGAGCGCCCAGCTTGAGCGCGGCGGCCGTGAGAATACCGGAGCCACAGCCATAGTCGACCACCACGTAGCCGGCGGGTGCAATCTCATCCAGCTCACGTAGGCAAAGGGCTGTAGTGGGATGTGTGCCCGTGCCGAAGGCCAGTCCGGGATCCAACATCAGATTGACTGCCTCTGGTTCGGGTGGTTCTTGCCAGCTGGGGCAGACCCAAAGATGACGGCCAAACTGCATGGGATGGTAGTGGGACATCCATTCGAGTTCCCAGTCCTTATCTTCTAGTATCTCGATGCGATGAGGTGCGCGCAGCAAATCTTTTTTGCTAAACTGATTTAAGACAGTTTCCATGGGCGTGTCGGCCGGATACAACCCTGTCAAGCGTATCTGATTCCACAGCGGCGTTTCTCCGACGCCGGGCTCCAGTAGCGGCTGGTCCGCATTATCTTCCATCGTGACCGAGAGGGCGCCGCTCGCCTGTAGCGTGGCTTCGAGTGCTTCGACATGATCTGGTTGCGTAATGAACTGCAACTGCAGCCACGTCATAATTGCAGTCTCAAGGAATCAAAGATCAAGACGCATTCAGTTTGCGCCTTTTGTGGCAGGTGGTCGTCACTCCTCCAGCTTGCGCTCGAGATAATGAATGCTGACACCGCCGGCAGCAAAAGCCGTATCGCGCACCAGATCCTGATGCAGAGCGGTATTGGTGCGAATCCCCTCAACGACCATTTCTTCCAGCGCTTGGCGCATGCGAGCGAGAGCGACATCGCGATTCTCACCGAAGCTGATCACTTTGCCAATCAGTGAATCGTAGTAGGGCGGGACTGTGTAACCGTCATAGAGGTGAGAATCCACCCTAATTCCCGGCCCTCCCGGGGCATGAAAGGTCGTCACCTGGCCGGGAGAGGGCAAGAATGACTTCGGGTCTTCCGCATTGATACGGGCCTCAAATGCATGACCACTGAAATGAATATCGCTTTGCGAGAACGACAGGGGTAAGCCTGCAGCGATGCGCAACTGCTCTTTGACAATATCGATGCCGGTAATTTGCTCGGTTACGGGGTGCTCAACCTGGACGCGGGTGTTCATCTCGATGAAATAGAATCCGCCGTCTTCGTATAAAAATTCGAAAGTACCAGCCCCTCGGTAACCAATCTCAATGCAGGCGTCGACGCAGGATTGGGCGACGGTATCGCGAATATTCTGCGGTATGCCGGGCGCGGGCGCTTCCTCCAGCACTTTTTGATGGCGTCGCTGCAGCGAGCAATCCCTGTCTCCAAGATGTACAGCGTTACCCTGACCATCAGCCAGTACCTGAATTTCAACATGGCGGGGCTTTTGTAAAAATTTTTCCAGATACACGACGTCAGACCCGAATGCGGCGGCCGCCTCCGTCTGGGTCACGGTGATAGCGTTCAGCAATTCAGCTTCACCGTGCACCACCCGCATGCCGCGACCACCGCCACCGGCTGCCGCTTTGACGATTACCGGATAACCGATTTCGCGGGCAATCTTGAGCGTCCGGTTGGAATCCTCTGTTAATGGGCCGTCTGACCCGGGTACTGTCGGTACGCCGGCGCTTTTCATCGCCTGGATAGCGGAGACCTTATCTCCCATCAATCGGATTGTATCGGCTTTGGGTCCAACAAAAACAAACCCGCTCTTTTCCACCTGATCGGCGAAATCGGCGTTTTCGGAAAGGAACCCATAGCCGGGGTGTATCGCCGTGGTGTTGGTTACCTCAGCGGCACTGATGATTGCGGGAACGTTGAGATAGCTGTCCTTCGATTGGGGTGGGCCTATACAGACGGCTTCGTCTGCCAGGCGGACATGCATCAGTTGTGTATCGGCACTGGAGTGTACGGCTACGGTACTGATGTTGAGTTCCTTGCAGGCTCTGAGCACGCGCAGAGCGATTTCTCCGCGATTGGCGATAAGCACCTTATCCAAGATAGGCATGGTGATTTCCTCTGCTGAACAGGATCGTTTTTATCAGACGATGGAAAACAGTGGCTGATCGAATTCGACCGGTTCGCCATTCTCCACCAGTATCGCCTCGATAGTGCCTTCTTTGTCTGCCTCGATCTGGTTCATCATCTTCATTGCCTCAACAATGCAGATTACGTCACCAACCTTAACGGATTGTCCTACCTCCACGAAAGAGGGTGAAGAAGGAGAAGGAGAGCGGTAGAAAGTACCTACCATAGGTGAACGCACCACCTGTCCGCTAGGCCCAGCGCTTGCGGCCGCGGGCTCGGCTTTGGCAACGGTTTCAGCCGCCGGGGCAGGTGCAGCAGCGACCGGTGCGGGGGGCGGCGCCGGCGCATACTGCGGGATGTACTGGCCCGTCGTTCCACTCTGAGCGCCATTGCGGCTGATGCGGACAGATTCCTCACCTTCCTTGATTTCAATCTCGTCGATATTGGACTCTTCAAGCAGTTCGATTAGTTTTTTTACTTTGCGAATGTCCATAGGTCAGTCTCTTGTTGTGTCGATTATGTGTTTTCAACTTGCCTCAGTGCCGCTTGCAGTGCCAACTCGTAACCCTGGGCCCCCAGACCGCAAATTACCCCGACCGCCAGGTCAGAGAAGTAGGACTTGTGGCGAAACGCCTCGCGTGCATGGACATTGGATAAGTGAACCTCGATAAAGGGGATATCTACGGCCGCCAGAGCATCTCGCAGGGCAACGCTGCTGTGAGTAAATGCGGCGGGGTTGATGAGAATAAAATTCACTCCCTCTCTTGGCGCATCCTGTATGCGTTCGATCAGCTCGTATTCGGCATTAGACTGCATATGCAGCAGGTGATGACCCCGCTCCCTGGCCTGATCCTCCAGCTGCAGATTAATGTCAGCAAGAGTGGCAGTGCCGTAGACCGCAGGCTCACGCGTACCCAATAGGTTCAGATTGGGGCCGTGTAGTACCAGGATGGTTGACATGAGAAAGCCATTTCCGCAGAAATCGGGAACAAGTGTGGATTAAAATCTGAGTGCTGTCCACGAGATTTGCAATTTCCCGTAATTTTCACAGCATTTAGCCGCTTAATTGCAGAAGTTAGACGCTATTGGGGATTGGTGGTGCGATTTTAAGAGACTTGAAGGGATAGCGCTATGTGCGAGCTATTGGCGAACCTCGTTGCCGGCGATGGCGGTTGGCTTGGTCGACACCTGCCGTAGAGCTGCGAGCACCGTATCGTGGGTCAGCAGCTGAGGTAAAAGCATGGGTTCCGCTTCTGTATTACCAGGGTACATGAGATACAGCGGGATGCCGCTGCGGTCATATTTGCGCAGGTACGCTGCGATATCGGCGTCGTAGTTCGTCCAGTCAGCCACCATGTAGACGACACCATGATCTGCAAAGGCTTCCGTCATTCGGTCGGTGAACAGCACGGCTGACTCGTTGGCCAGACAGGTAATGCACCAGTCGGCGGTTACATCCACAAACACCGGTGTGCCGCTCGCTCGTAATGCCTGTATGTCCTGCTCAGACCAGGCAACGGTATTCGCTCGTTTCGGAGCGCTTTGTAGACCGCCTTCATCGCCAGCGCGCCAAGCGCCGAGTCCGATGGCCCCCACTACGCAGGCTACCGCTACGGCCTTGCTCCAATTGCCATAGCGCCAAAGCCAAAGCCCCAGAGCAATAAACAGCGCCCCGGCTAGCGCGGCTGTCATGGTGTTTACCCCAGTTTGCCTGCCCGCTACCCACAGCAGCCATAAGGCTGTGGCGTACAAGGGGAATGCCAGGAACTGTTTCAGCGTATCCATCCACGCACCTGGTTTAGGCATTATTTTCCGAGCGAAGCTGCTGTAGCCAAGGATGAGCAGAGGAGCAGCCATACCGGCGCCCAGGGCGGCAAATACCAGCAGCGCAATGTGTGGTGGCTGACTGACCGCGAAGCCGAGAGCGGTACCCATAAACGGGGCGGTGCAGGGGCTGGCAACGATGACGGCAAGCACTCCAGTAAAAAAGCTACCCGCAAGGCCGCCGCGATCGGCGAGACCACTACCGGTGTTCATGAGACTGCCCCCAAACTCGACCACGCCGGAGAGTGAAAGTCCCATGGCGATAAACAGATAGGCTAATGCGATCACAAAACCGGGCGATTGTAATTGAAAGCCCCAGCCGATTGCCTGTCCGGCCTGTTGCAGCGCAATCAGTAGGGCGGCAACAGTCACAAAACTCAGAACAACACCGGCACTGTACAGCCAGCTGTGCAGATGGCGATCATGATCTGTACTGCGTGCGAAGCTCAGCACTTTCAGCGACAGAATCGGAAATACGCATGGCATCAGGTTAAGAATGACGCCTCCCAAAAAAGCCAGCAACAGCATATAAGGCAGTGTGCCGGCGACAGTGTAACCAGTGACGCTTGCATGAGATGTTTGCGTCTCACCTTTGGTGGCAGGCGGTTCCTCTAGTGGTGTAGCGCTCGCGGTCCGGAAATCGACGTCGAAGTAGTGGGTTTGCGGTGGATAGCAAAGCCCCGCATCGGCACAGCCCTGAGAGCCAAGCGCCAGAGTTGCTCTGTCAATGCCTGTTGCCGTTTGTAACTCGATGTCGGCAAAGTTGTAATACACCACCACTTCACCAAAAAACTCATCTACTTTCTCCAGCCCAATAGGAAGCTGAGGTGTGACCGGAACGGGGCCCTGGGCATTGTCGAGTTCAAACTTGAAGCGATGCTGATATAGGTAGTAGTCGTCTGCGATGCTCCAATAGACGCGAAGGCGATCGTTATCCAGTACCTCCACGTTGACCTGGTAAGCTTCCTCGACAGGTAAGAACTCGACACTGCTGCTGGCGCTGTCGAAAGATGATTTGTTCGCGAAATCGTTTGCATGAGTCCACAGGGACACCAGCAATAGCAGCATCGTGGCTAGTGTTAGTCGTAAAACGGATAATGAGTCTGTTCGCATAGTGCCTGAATTGTACCAGTGTATTAGCACCGCCCCCAGTTCGCTTGAATCCGTGGTCAGGCCAAGATGCCGTCACAAATGTTATAGTGGTAAGACGCCAGAGTAAGCTTCAGGTTCCAGTCAATTCACAAAGAGGACACTTATTTTGCGTAAATCCATGTGCGCGCTATTCGTTAGCGCGCTGGCACTATCGACAGGCCTGGCAGCTGATGAAGCGCCATTGCGGATCGAAGAGGCTTGGGTAAGGGCTTTGCCTCCCAGTCAGTCGAATACTGCGGGCTACCTTACCATTATGAACTCCGGCGACGAGACCCTTACGATCACCGGTGGTAGCAGCGAAATTGCCGAGTTTGTCGAAATCCATACCACGCGAGAAGTTGATGGCCTGCTGCGCATGGAGCGGCTGAACGAAATTACCCTGCAACCGGGACAGACCGTTGAGCTGGCACCGGGCGGTATGCACCTAATGCTGCTTGATCTTGAAAGGATGCCTGCGGAGGGCGAGGAGGTTGCACTGTGTCTAGAATTACAAAATGCAGCGCAACAGTGTGTGACTGCCGAAGCTCGTAAGCGGGCTGATGGTGGCCACTCTCATCATATCCATCATTAAAAGGGAAACACTATGAGCGGTCTTACAACGATGCTTGGAAAGTGGCGGACATCTGCGGACGATGCGCTACCTGGCAATCGTGTCTTCTCTTTGGTCATCTTGGTCGTCGGGCTGTATCTGCTGGTGTGCGTCATCCTCGGTATGTACTGGAGCATAGCGCCGCCGCTGTTCGACGTTGAGGAGCGTGCGCAGGAGTATGCAAAGGAAGATGGAGTTGAGTTGGTTACTGGTTCCGTCACAACGGCCGCCTTGATCGGTGTAATGGATACACTGCTGACCAAGCCGGGGGGTTATATACACAATGATATTTTTCCGCCCGGCATCTGGCTGGACAACATGCCCAACTGGGAATACGGCGTACTGGTCCAATCTCGGGATTTGGCACGCGCGCTAAGGGAGAGCTTCAGTCGATCTCAATCCCAATCGAAAGAAGATGTAGACTTGGTCATGGCAGAGCCGCGCTTTAATTTTGACTCCAACAGCTGGATGCTGCCCGCGTCGGAATCACAGTATCGTGAAGGTATTAACTATGTGCGTCGCTATTTCGACAGGCTGTCGAACCCGAACGCGCCAGATGCGCAGTTTTACGCCAGAGCCGACAATTTAAGAAGCTGGTTGAGCGCAGTCAACACTCGCCTAGGGAGCTTATCGCAACGATTGAGTGCCAGCGTAGGGCAACGTCGTATCAACGTGGATCTGGCCGGTGAAGGCAATGCCAGCCAATCGACGACCACGCCGGCGGAGCTGGAAGTCACGACGCCATGGTTGGAAATCGACGACGTGTTTTATGAGGCTCGGGGTAGTGCATGGGCGCTGATAGAATTCTTGAGCGCTGCCGAGATCGATTTTGCAGACGTTCTGCGCGATAAAAATGCCCAAGTCAGCCTGCAGCAAATCATACGGGAATTGGAGGGAACGCAGCAGACGATTTGGAGCCCGATTATTCTCAACGGTAGTGGCTTCGGTATCCTCGCCAATCACTCGCTGGTGATGGCGTCTTACATTAGCCGCGCCAACGCCGCCATCATAGATTTACGCGATTTGCTGTCCCAGGGCTAGCGCGGTTTTCCCTGAGCTTTTTCGTTTGCTGGACTGCTAGCCTTTGTTGTCGTACCGCAAGCGGGTTCCGGTATTGAGGGATAACCGAATTTCTTCAGCGCTCAATGCTTCTGGAAAGTAAGTGCCAGACAGCTTGGCATCCAGCAGGCTTGCGCCCTCCAAGTTCGTATTGCGAAAATCTATGCCACTGAGATCGGAATTGCGAAAATAGGAATTGCTGAAGTCCAGCCCGCTCGCGTTCATGTTGCGCAGGTCTCTACCGCGGTAGTCACCGCTTTTAAGCTCGTCAGTGGAAAGCTTATCGCGCTGCTCGTTGAAGGCCTTGATGTCCTCGTTGCGCAGTAGCTGGTATAAGGGGTCTTGCTTGATTACGGGCTTGTCCATTTGCTTACCTTTTTGATATCGCCATGCGTTTACTCAGCGTCGCCTAGCTTAAGCCAGAGCGCGAGCCAAGCCCAGTACTCAACCTCAATATATAGACCGTGCTCGAGGAAGTCACCTTGACCGAGCGGACCCTACAAGGCTTTCTTTTAACGCGCAATTGGCGCGACACAGGCTCCGGCATCGAGTTGGAGTATTGGTTTGCCAGCGACGAAGGGCCGGTGCGCGCGATCATTACTGATCAACGCAGTGTGTTTTTTTTAAGCGCATCAGCGCGGCAAGCGGCTTCCGATCTTTTGCGTATTGAGCCGGGTGTAGAGGTCAAGCCGGTTTCGCTGCATAGCTTTCAAGGGGAACCGGTCGTCGCGGTGTATTGTCCGTCCTATCGCCAGGCGAGGCGGCTGGCCGATTCGTTACGCGAGCACAATTTTGAGCCGCTTGAAGCGGACATCAATCCTGCTGAGCGTTTTTTGATGGAGCGTTTTGTGCTGGGTTCGGCAATTCTTCGAGGCGCTCCAAAGCAGTTAAAACAGCACCTCGAGTTAAAAAACCCGGCGGTAAAAGCAGGTTCTTACCGGCCGAGATTGCGGATGGTCTCCTACGATATCGAAACCGCGATGGAGGGCGTGCAGCTCTTTTCCATCGGTGTTCATGCGCACAGCGCAGGAGACAGTATCCGCAAGGTGTTCATGGTGGGAGAGGGCGCTGAGCAGGAGTTTGTTCAGGCGTTTGCAAACGCCGAAGCCGCAATGACCGCGTTCCTGGACTGGCTGGTCGAGTTTGATCCCGATGTGCTGATCGGCTGGAACGTAGTCAATTTTGACACCTGGTTTTTACAGCGATTATCGGATCAGATGGGGCTGCGGTTAACGCTGGGTCGCAATCGTGAAGTGGTGCACTGGCGTGAGTTGGATGACGATGGACAGCGACGCACGGCTCAGTGTCCAGGACGCGTCTTATTGGACGGGATTGAACTGCTACGGGCGGCGTTCTACCGCTTCGAAAGCTTTGCGCTGGAAAACGTCGCGCAGCAGTTACTGGGCGAGGGTAAACTGTTGCACGGTAGTGGGCGTGGTGAAGAGATTACTCAACTCTTCTCGAACGATAAGAGTCGCCTGGCGGATTACAATCTGCAGGATTGTAAGCTTGTCACTGAGATATTCGAACGAGCCGGTTTGTTGGAGTTTGCTGTAGCTCGCTCGATGATGACCGGTTTGAACATCGACAGACTGGGCGGTTCTGTCGCGTCCTTCGACAATTTATACCTCCCTCAATTGCACCGTCAGGGTTATGTTGCACCGAACGCGAGTCGGGATCAGACTGCCAGTCCCGGTGGCTTTGTGCTGGACTCTAAGCCGGGGCTATATGACCATGTGCTGGTTCTGGACTTTAAAAGCCTGTATCCCAGCATTATTCTCACCTTTTGTATCGATCCCTTGGGCCTGGCCTTGGCTACTGGCGGTGAGCTTAGTGATAAAGACACAGTGCCGGGATTCATTGAGGCTCGTTTTGCCAGAGAGGGGCACCTCCTGCCGGGACTCATTAGGCAGCTCTGGCAGCAGCGCGATGCAGCGAAACGCATGCGGGATGCGCCACTGTCGCAGGCCATAAAAATAATTATGAACAGCTTTTACGGTGTACTCGGGAGTCCAGGGTGTCGATTTTTTGATGCGCGTCTTGCAAGTTCCATTACGCTGCGTGGACATGAGATCCTCAATCGCACGCGCGAGCGCATCGAGCACATGGGCCATCGCGTGATTTATGGTGATACCGACTCTGTATTCGTGTGGATTCAGAACGCCGATAGCGATGTCGAGGCGCATACTGCAGGTCGGGAGCTGGAGCAAGATTTAAATCAGTTCTGGTCTGCCGTTATTCAAGAAGAGTTTGCGTTAACCAGTTTCTTGGAACTTGAATTTGAGACGCACTTTAGGCGCTTCTTAATGCCGACCGTGCGAGGCTCTGAAAAAGGCAGCAAAAAGCGCTATGCCGGATTGGTCATGAACAACGGACAATCGCAATTGGTATTTAAAGGCTTAGAAAATGTTCGTACTGACTGGACATTAGTGGCGCGGGAATTCCAAGAGGAACTGTATCGGCGCGTATTTCTGGGCGAACCTTTCGCAGACTACGTCCGAGAGTCTGTAACCGAGGTCCGTTCGGGTCAGCGCGATGCGCAGCTTATTTACCGTAAACGCTTGCGTCGAAGACTTGACGACTATCAGCGCAGTATTCCGCCCCACGTGCAGGCAGCGCGTCTGTGCCAGGCGCGGGGTCTGGCCGTGCCTTCTCGCGGTGATTGGGTGGAGTATGTGATGACAAGCAGCGGTGCTGAACCTGCCGCGCAGCCGCTTGCTCCTATGGATTATCAGTACTATATCGATAGACAGCTGCAGCCTGTGGCTGATGGCATTCTGGGCTTTGTGGGTACGTCCTTCAAAGCGCTGGTTGATAAGCAGATCGACATGTTTTAAGGAACTGTGCCTGTCTATCAGCTTATGGCGTACGAAGGCTTGCAGTGACGAACAAGCGCTTCTCGATATCTTCAGCTACACTTGGTCTATTATCATGGGGCATCGCCAGCTGGCGGGATCACGCCGCATATCGAAGCGCAGACAATGCAGATAAGCTGGCGTACCGCCCATTGTAGAACATAATCAATTTGGAGATAGATAATATTGGCCTACAGGTCAAACGATAGAAAAGGGCGGCCACCTTCCTGTAGGCGAACAGACAAATCACAACAATAAACACCGCAGCGACGAACTGATGTCTAAGCAAGCGGGTTCTCACTAACAGTAAAAGATAGGGAACACATCATGAAATTCTCCGCTGTCAGCACACTGCTTCTGGCTTTGATCACTACCCTTATTGCTGGCGTCGCCTTGGCGTCACCTCTTGACAAGACGACAGTGCAAACGGCACTCAACGATGCACATGCGCGCTACAAATCCCTTGAGGAAGGTGCTAATGCCGACTACATCCCCGCGCTGGCAAAAGTCGATCCAAACATTTATGGCATCGCGCTTGTCACCCCGCAGGGCGATATCTACACCGCCGGTGACGTCACATCTGAGGTCTCGATTCAGTCGATTTCTAAGGTGTTCACCATGGCATTGGTCATGGATGAGAAGGGCCCCAACTCCCTTTATGACAATATGGGTGTAGATGCGACGGGACAGGTGTTTAATTCCATAGTTGCGATTGAACAGTACAAGGGTGAAGAGATGAACCCGCTCGTTAACGCCGGTGCAATCACCGCTACGAGTATGGTGTCCGGTGATTCGCGAGATGCGATTTGGACTAAAATTCTCAATTATTACAGCGCTTTTGCTGGTCGTGAACTGAGCGTCAACGAGGAAGTATTCGAATCAGAAGCGGCGACGAATCAGCGCAATCAGGCTATCGCAAGTTTAATGTACGCCTACGGCAGAATCGGAAGCGATCCCGAGCGGGCGACCGATATCTATACCGAGCAGTGCTCAGTTAGCGTTAATGCGAAGGACCTGGCGATCATGGCAGCCACCCTGGCCAATGGGGGCGTTAATCCGATCACCAGTAAACAGGTGATGCGCAATGAAAATGTCTCCGAGGTGCTTGCGGTCATGGCGACAGCGGGGCTGTATGACGACGCAGGTAAATGGCTTTATCTCACTGGTCTACCAGCGAAGAGCGGCGTTGGCGGTGGCATTATCGCAGTTTCACCAGGCAAGTTTGGTATCGCGGTCATATCGCCGCCACTGGACCCAGCGGGCAACAGCGTGAGGGCGCAAAAGGCTATTGCTGATATTTCTAACGCACTGGGCGGAAATCCGTATTCGGTACAGCCTGTTTCTGCTGCAAACAACTAAGTCGATAAAGCATGGGGACGCGCGAATGATAAAGCTTTTTTTAACGAGTGTAATTGCCGTGGCAGGACTGGTTGTGACATCCCATTCTCTTGCCGCGACTGACGCGCAACGGATATCCGCTCTCGAGGAGCAACTTAAGCGGCAACAGAAAATCATGCAACAACAGCAGGAAATGCTGGAGGCTATGGGTGCAGAACTGGAGCGCTTGAAGTCCAGTCAGTCCGGCTTGGTGGTGACACCGGCGCCACAACAGCCCGGGCAGCCGATAGAGCCAGGCCTGGCCCAGGAGCCCGCAGCGCCCTACGGCTCCGTTGCGAACCCGGAGCCTGCGACGCCACCTTCATCAGACAAACTAAACGTGCAGCTGTACGGCTTTGCTATGGCGGATGCTATTTACGATTTCAAGCGGGTGGACCCAAACTGGGAGGATACGCTGCGGGTATCTACGATCCCCACCCAGAACGGTCTGTTCGGCAACGACGGTGACATGATATTCAGCGTGCGTCAGTCCAGGCTAGGGGTTAAAGGCAATTACGGGCCCGACGTTACCTTCATCCTTGAGGGTGAATTATTTGGTGTGGGAGGTGATGAAGGGCAAACCACACCGCGTCTACGTCATGCCTACGGCACCTACAAAGACTTCGGCATGGGGCAGACCTGGTCCAACTTTATGGATATCGATATTTTCCCGAACACAATCGATTACTGGGGCCCTACGGGTATGGTGTTCTATCGCAATCAACAGGCGCGCTACACCTTTCCCATGGGTAACAATGAATTTTCGGTCAGCCTCGAAGATCCGGGTACCGCACTCACCGTGGGCCGCTTTCGCGATACCAGCGCCTGCGATCTGCCCGATCCACCACCGGATTGTGAGTCAACAGGTTCGACTGCGAGTGAGCTATTCCAGGCTTACAATAACCTGCCCGATCTTACCGCTCGTTATCGCCTGAATGGTGACTTCGGCCACTATCAGATCGCAGGCATTGTGCGCGATCTTGGAGTTGAGCGTCTCGATACGGGCAACAAAATTACCAAGACGGGCTGGGGAATCAACAACAGTGCGGGTATAAATACCTGGGGCAGAGATCAACTCAAGCTGCAGGTCGTGTACGGCAAAGGTATCGGCAACTACATGAACGATGGTGGCGTTGATATTGCGCCCAGCTCCGGTGATCCGGAAACCGCACAAGCGGAAACGGTACCGCTGCTGGGTATCAGTGCCTACTACGATCACTATTGGAGCGAAAAATGGTCCACCTCATTCGGTTGGTCGATAACCGACCTCGATACTCGTGACGGTCAGGGTCCCGATGAGTTTAAAAAGGGTCAGATCGCGCAGATCAATTTATTGCACTACCCCTTGCCTTACCTGTTGCTCGGTGGCGAGTTCAGCTGGGGTGAGAGAGAGGACGTGGACGGCGATACCGGTACCGACTATCGCGTACAGTTCTCGTTAAAGGTTAACTTTGACACCGGCGATCTGGTCAGGGGCAATTGAGGCGTAACCAAACGGGTGGCAATTGCTCAGTCACCGAAAAACTCCGCTCTCAGTGCCGGGTAGTGTTCTGGTGCCAGTCTCGGTCCGTACTGTGAAACGATCTTGCCCGCGGCCAGACTGGCAAAGCGACCCGCAGTCGCGAAGTCTTCCCCTCGATTTAGGCAGTATAGAAAAGCGCCGGCAAACATATCACCTGCACCATTAGTATCAACGGCATTAACGCGCTGCGATGGAATATCAATCAAAGCTGTGCCGTCAAACGCGACGGCTCCCTCCGCGCCCCTCGTAATAACAAATGCCTTAGCCAGTGGCTTCAGTCTTTCGATGGCCACATCCAGGCTGTCGGTTTCACCCCAAGCTTTGGCTTCTGACGCATTGCAGAAAATCAAATCGATGCCATCGCCGAGGATTTGGCTCACGCCCTCCCGAAAGTGTTGAACTATCCCTTCATCTGAAAAACTAACGGCAATTTTTACGCCAGCGACCTCTGCGAGCTCCCTACCTTTTACTGCCGCTGCGAGACCTGTGGGCGATGTCGCCAGGTAGCTTTCGACATAAAAATAGTCGGAAGCCGCTAAAGCTTGGGCGTCGAGCTGCGCTGGAGACAAGGTTTCGCTGATTCCAAGAAAAGTATTCATGCTGCGCTCGGCATCAGGGGTGATAAGTACCAGGCACTTGCCGGTGGTCCCGGATTCACGCCCCCCGTTCAGGCAGTGATCGACACCGGCTTTAGCGAGATCCGCGAGATAGATATCGCCATCTATGTCAGCGGCCACCTTACATGACATGAACGTGGCGGCGCCAAATTGGGCAGTGGCGATCATTGAATTGCCAGCGCTGCCACCGCTGGCATGCACCGCTTTCACCATTTGCCCGCTGAGATGCCCGAGCAATTCCTCCTGTCTGGCCTCATCGACAAGCGTCATTAGCCCTTTGTCCACATTCATCTGCTGCAAATCGCTATCGGTTACCTTGATTTCTGTATCTACCAGCGCCGCGCCGATACCGTAAGCCGCATACTTTTTCATTGCTTTACCCCTGTTGTAATCAACGGCTCATTATCCTGATCCATCGTGTGATTTAAAGCGCATGTCACTCCAGGTGGAGGAATAAACTGCATTTTGCTTTGCCGGCTGGTGTACACTCGCAACCCATGTTCCGCACCAGCCACATCCTGCTCAAACTGTGCTTGACCGCACTGATCATTGGGCTGGGCTTTCTGATCTATCTGGACGCCCGAATTACCTCTACCTTCATCGACAAGATGTGGGAATTGCCTGCCAAGGTTTACGCGCGGCCGCTGGAGCTTTTTGTTGGTGCGCGATTGGAACCCGATGAACTGGCGTACGAGCTTGAGGTACTGGGTTATCGAAAAGTTCGTCATACCGGCGGGCCGGGCCAAGTAGCACGCAACCGCGGACGGTTTGAAATTTACACTCGCGGGTTTTCGTTTCCACGTGAGGACGAACCTGCCAGACGAATTTTAGTAGACATCAGTGCCGGACGGGTTGCCGCGCTCAATGCATCGGGTCGTGGCATTGACCTGATGCGACTTGATCCCGTTCGAATCGGCGGCATATATCCCCTGCACGGGGAAGACAGAGTGCTCATTCGGCTGGAAGATGTACCCGACACCTTCGTGGCTGGGCTGCTGGCAACAGAGGATCGGGGATTCTACGACCATTGGGGCATTTCGCCGGTCGGTATCGCCCGCGCCGCCTGGAGCAATATGCGCTCCGGAAAGGTGGTCGCTGGCGGTAGTACAATCACTCAGCAGCTAGTAAAAAACTATTATCTGACGCCGGAACGCACCCTGCTGCGCAAAGGAACAGAGGTGGTGATGGCCGTTTTGCTGGACGCTCACTACGAGAAAGACCAGATTCTCGAGAGCTATATCAACGAAGTCTACCTTGGCCAGGATGGTAAACGGGCGATACATGGATTTGCCCTGGCCTCAAGACACTATTTTGATACGCCAATTGACCAGTTGGACATCCACCAACAGGCGCTGCTCATTGGCATGATCAAGGGCCCTTCCTTGTACAACCCGCAGCGCAACCCTGAGCGAGCGACTACAAGGCGCAACGTAGTGTTAGCGGTGATGGCAGAGCAGGGCGTTATTACCAGCGCGCAGGCAAAGCAAGCACAGTCCAGGCCGCTCGGTCTCAACACCAAAACGCAAATTCAGGGTACCTTTCCCGCCTACCTGGATCTTGTGCGCCGGCAGTTGCGCCAGGAATATCGGGACGAGGACCTGACCACCCTCGGTCTGAGTATCTACACGCCCTTTGATCCTATTCTACAGCGGCAGATTGAGCGTAGCACAACGACGGTCATGGATGAGTTGGATAAATCAGGAGAGTTGCAAAGTGCGTCTGTGGTTACTCGATTTGATTCCGGTGAGGTTGCAGCGCTTGTGGGTGGGCGCAAACTAAGATTCGCAGGATTTAACCGCGCGCTCGATGCTCGTCGGCCTGCGGGGTCTCTACTGAAACCGGCGGTATATCTATCGGCTCTGGAGCAACCAACTCGCTACACACTCGCCAGCGTGTTGGCAGATGAACCACTTAAGGTGGCAGGGCCGGGCGGTAAAGTCTGGGAACCGAGGAACTACGATCGCGAGATACATGGCGATGTGTTGCTCTATCAGGCTTTGGCGCACTCTTACAACCTCGCCACGGCCCGTCTCGGCATGGATGTTGGTCTTGATGATGTTGTGCAGATGATGAATCGACTGGGTGTACAGGGCTATATCCCGCCAGTACCGGCTCTAACACTCGGCGCAGGTGAGTATTCACCCATGGATATGGCGGCGATGTATCAGACCATTGCAGCAGGTGGGTTTCGTATCCCGCTGAAGAGCATTCGTGAAGTAGTCGATGCGCAGGGCATCGCGCTCAAGCGCTATCCACTGGAATACGATCGTACCGTAAGCATACAGGCCACCAACTTGCTAACGTACGGGTTGCGCTCGGTGGTGCGCGAGGGGACTGGAAAGGGTGTCTATCGGTACTTGCCTTCCGATTTTGATGTGGCGGGCAAAACCGGTACGACGAACGACGGCAGGGACTCGTGGTTTGCAGGATTTGCAGGCGATCTATTGGCAGTGACCTGGATTGGACGTGACGATAACAGTGAGACAGGCCTCACTGGTAGCAGTGGCGCGCTGAGAGTGTGGGCGCACTTTATGGCAGCCGCCAGTGAACGCCCGCTGGGGTATCGCATGCCAGACGGCATGCAGACCGCGTGGATTGAAGATCGCAGTGGCTATCTAACGGGCAAGGGATGTCCACACGCTCGGCTGCTGCCCTTTATCGCAGGCTCTGAGCCTCGCGAGAGTACCGATTGCTCACCGCGACCCTCCGGTATCAGGGACTGGTTTCAGTCATTGTTTGGAACCGATAGCTAGTGGCGGTAACTAGGTCAAGTCTCTGTCTGGCTGCTGCCCTGTGGTTCAGCGGTTGTGCTACGCTGGATACAGCAAATGAAGATGCGGGATCTGCAACTGTGCCCGCGACGAAGCCCTCCGCGCCGACAACCGTACCGCTACCGCCCTACCGCGCCCCTGACCCAGCTGACTCTAATGCCTGGCGGTCATTGCTGGATCAAGCCCAGCAGGCTGCCACGCGAGGCGACTACGAGCGTGCCCTGGTGCTGTTGGAACGTGCCCAGCGCATTGAACCCGGTGCAGGTGTGATTTATTTGGAACAGGCCCGGTTGCACCTGATTCGGGGTGATCTTGCCCAGGCAAGATCTACTGCAGAACGTGGTCTTTTATACTGCGATAATCCCGATCTGTGTGACGCCTTGCGTGACATGTTGCGATGAGCTCTTGTCATATCTATCCGGAGCGATAAAGATCAATGTTGTGAACCGACTATGATGTACCGAAGAAACATGATCAACTAAGCCTCAAGCTTGTGATCAGGCAGTAGTGGAGTCCCCATGGTGTTTAAACCCCATTGTTTTTTTTGGATCGTTCTGGCGCCGTGGCTGGTGGCGTGTGGTGCAGAGGATCTTGTCCAGCGTGAGCCTTTGACGCGGCCGGTGAAAGTCTTTGTTGTAGAAAGCGCCATCGCAAATAGCATCAGAACCTTCCCGGGCACGGTCGATGCAGACCAGAGTGCGGAACTGGCGTTCCGGGTAGGCGGATTGGTACAAGATATCTTCGTGCGGGAAGGGGATATGGTCGAACCCGGACAGGTGCTCGCTCGACTGGACCCTACAGATTACAAGCTTATTGAGGAAGATCGGAAGGCGACCTTTGACAACGCGAAAGCGAACTTTGAGCGCGCCCAGGAGCTGGTAGCGGATGGCAATATTTCCCGGATGGATTTCGATACGATGGAGGCGAACTTTCGCACGTCGTCCGCCGCACTGTCCCAGGCCCAAAAAGATCTTGAGTACACCATCCTGAACTCACCGTTTCGCGGCCTGATTGCCGAGCGACTGGTTGAAAAATTTGAAGAAGTCATCGCCAAACAAGCCATTTTTGTTCTGCAGGACATTGCGAAACTCGAGGTCATTATTAACGTACCCGAATCGGTGGTGCGTATGGTTGCCAGCGAAGCACCTATTAACAGCGGTAACGTGCGTCAGGATGGGGAAATTAAGAAAGTCAGCGCGGTAGCCAGTTTCGAAGGTCAGACTGGACAGCGTTTCGATCTCGTACCGAAGGAAGTCGCCACCAAAGCCGATCCGCAGACTCAAACGTTTAGAGCGACTTTTAGCATGGACGCTCCGACCAGTTTCACGGTGCTTCCAGGCATGACAGCGACCGTCACTCTAGATTTCACGCAGGTGCTGGGCGAGCAAAAATCAAAGTGGGTCCCGGTTCGAGCGGTACAGGCTGATGAGGCCCTGGCGCCGAGAGTGTGGGTGTTAAACCCAGAAGATATGACAGTGTCGTCTCGCGATGTGGAAATCGGTCGCTTGTCCGGCGGCAGTATTGAAATCCTCAATGGTCTGTCCGGAGGCGACGAAATCATTGCTGTTGGTGCCCCCTACCTGGCCGAAGGTATGCGTGTGACCCGTATGGCATTGAGTGAACAGGCTGAGCCGCGCGAGGACGATCCCTCCTGAGGCTGCTCGGATAGGGAGCGCGGCGCATGAATATAGGCGAATACTCGGTCGAGAACAAAGTCATCTCTTGGCTGCTGGTGGTGATTCTGGTCGGCGGCGGCATCATCGCTTTCGAGCGTATGGGCAAGTTAGAAGATCCTGCGTTTACCATTAAGTCAGCAAAAATTCTGACCTTGTATCCAGGCGCTACTGCCGAGGAAGTTCATACGGAACTGACCTATCACCTCGAAGACGCGATTCAGAACTTACCGCAGGTAAAAGATATAAAAATGTCGGTCTCGCGGCCGGGCCTGTCCGATATTCTCATCGATTTTAAGGACGAATACCGAGCAGAGGATCTACCTAACATATTCGATGAGTTACGGCGCAAGATTGCAGATGTGAAGCCAGCGCTGCCTCCGGGCGCACAGGACCCCATCGTGCTGGATGACTTTGGCGATGTGTATGGCATCTATTTCGTGTTAACGGGAGAGGGTTACAGCTGGCGTGATCTCTACGACACAGCCGATGCGGTGAAGAAACAGTTGGTTTTAGTGCCTGGTGTGCGCAAGGTTGTCATCGACGGAGAACAATCAGAAGTTGTCTACATCGAAATATCCCGAAGCCGAATGGCCGAGCTCGGTATCGATATCCAGCAAGTGACTAACGTGCTTGGATCGCAAAATGTAGTGGTAGATTCAGGTAATGTTCGCGTTGGAGACGATTACCTCAGGATTAGTCCCACGGGAGATTTCCAATCAGTGCAGGAAATGGGAGACCTGTTAATCAGCTCCAGCGATAGAAAACTGCTTAGGCTTAGCGACATTGCCACCATCATACGGGCTTACGAGGAGGTTCCCACCAAGCTTTACTATGTAAACGGTCGCCCGGGTCTTAGCGTCGGCGTATCGATGGCGGCAGGCCAGAATGTGGTGGACGTGGGCAGAGCCGTCAGTCGCAAGCTGGAAGAACTGCAGGCGGTGATTCCCATTGGTATGCAAGTCGCCATGGTCTACGACCAGCCTGTAGAAGTTGAAAAATCGGTTGCGGGATTTATATCCAGCGTGGGTCAGGCCGTTGCGATCGTTATTGCTGTGCTGCTGCTGTTTATGGGTGTTCGCACCGGTATCGTGATTGGCTCCGTGCTGCTGATCACGGTCGCCGGCACACTGTTTTTTATGGATATGTTTGATATCGAGCTGCAGCGTATTTCCCTGGGTGCACTCATCATTGCTCTGGGTATGCTCGTAGATAATGCGATCGTGGTTGCAGAGGGCATGTTAGTGCGCATGAATGCCGGCATGAATGCTCGGCAGGCAGCGAACGAAGCGGTGGGTAAAACGATCTGGGCGCTGCTGGGCGGTACAGTTATCGGCATTTTGGCGTTTTCCGCTATAGGCCTGTCTACTGACAACACGGGCGAGTTTGCCGGTTCACTGTTTTACGTCATTCTCATCTCCCTGGCACTGAGTTGGGTAACTGCCATCAGCACCACGCCTTTACTTTGCGCTTTGCTGCTGAAACCCGATACCGACAGTAGTGATAAAGATCCCTACGCGGGTAGAGGCTTTCAGCTTTATCGCGCCCTTGTCGGCAGTGTTGTAAACCACCGCTGGCCTTTTCTCGGGTTTGTTGTCGCGCTTTTTGTGTTGGCGGTGATCGGTTTTGGCTACATCAAAAGCGGCTTTTTTCCGGATTCCAATACGCCCCTGATGTTTGTCGACATCTGGGAGCCTGAGGGTGTGGATATACGCCAAACTCGCGAAGATACTCTGCGCGTCAGTGAGTTTATTCGACAGCAGCCAGGCGTGGTGCAGACTACATCGGTCATCGGAGGACCCCATCAGCGATTTACTCTGGTTTATGACGCAAGGGAACCTGCACCTGTTTACTCCCAGATCATTGTGCAGACTGAGACGCGAGATCAGATACAGGACATCTGGGAGGCTACATCCGAATTTTTGCGCCATGAACTACCCTGGACGGACCCCATCATAAAAGCGCTGCGCATTGGTCCTGGAAGAGATGCAAAGATTGAAGCGCGGTTCTCCGGGCCTGATGCAAAAACACTTCGCAGCCTGTCAGAACGGGCGAAGGCCATCATGCGAGCAGACCCCAATGCGGTGGACGTGCGCGATGATTGGCGCTCACCAGTCAAAGTGGCAACGCCTGTGTTTAACGAGCAGGTTGGTCGTCAGCTCGGCGTCAACCGGGAGGATTTGGGTTCTGCGCTCAAATATGCCTTCGAGGGCAGCCAGGTGGGTGTGTATCGCGACGGTACCCGATTGTTGCCTGTGTTGGTACGAGCGCCCGCAGATGAGCGCTCGGATATCGATCACATACGCGACATTCAGGTATGGAGTCCGGTGCTCGCGCGCTCAGTACCAGTGTCGCAGATAGTGGCCGGGTACGAGACGCGCTGGGAGAATGCTGCGATTAGGGGTCGCAATCGGATTGAAACGATTATTGCATCCAGCAACCCTAGAGATGGCGCTGCCGATCCACTGTTGGAAAGACTGCGACCGCAGATCGAAGCCATCGAGCTGCCACCTGGATACGCTCTGGAGTGGGGTGGTGAATATGAGGATGCTGTTAACGCTCAGGCAGGGCTGGCGAAGTCTTTGCCGGTGGGTATTTTGCTGATGATACTCACCAGCATTTTCCTGTTTGGAAAAATGCGCCAGCCCCTGATTATTTGGCTCACCGTACCGCTAGCCATTGTGGGGATTACTGCAGGACTGCTTGCCACGGGCGGCGCCTTTGATTTCATGTCGCTACTTGGTGCGCTTTCACTGATGGGCTTATTGATCAAAAACGCGATTGTTTTGATTGAGGAGATTGACCAGCAGATCGAGTCCGGTAAGGACCCCTATGAAGCGATTCTGGACTCCTCGGTGAGCCGCATGCGTCCCGTGGTATTGGCGGCGGCTACGACAATACTTGGTTTAATACCTCTGCTCACTGATGTCTTCTTCGTCAACATGTCCGTTACCATCATGGCCGGTTTGGGTTTTGCGTCGCTGCTGACCCTGACAGTGGTGCCAACCCTATACGCCGTGTTTTTCCGCATCCACCAAACGGATCGTACGACGCACTCCACTGAACCCGTCGAGAGTTAATCCAAGGGCGCGCGATTGGCTCAACTCGAGTTTGTGCCTGTAGTTAAAAGAAGTAGCCGAAGTACACCATGCTATAGAGCCAGTCGTCGTCACCGCCGGTGGCCTCCTTGGCCGCATCACCCGGCATCAATATGCCCAGGACAGCACTCATTGCAAAGTGATCGTTAATTTCATAATCGAACGCCAGGTCAAATTCTTCACCATAGTCATCGCTAGATAGAGGCACCCCATCGAGTTGTTTTTGGTCCAGCTTGAAGATGTAGTAGACCAGGTTTACCGTTAGCTTTTCGGACGGATAAAGCTCTACCCTGAATTGATGAGAGTCCAGGTTGGTGTTTTCCAGGGGGTAGTTGCCGGCAATTTCGCCCTGGAACCAGTATCCGTAATCGGTAAACCCGTAGGCGGTGGGTCGAAAGCCTTCATCTTTGGAGTTGTTAAGGTCATCGCCACTGAAATGCGCCCAGCGGTAGCTCACCCGCGGGTCGTAAAGCGCCGGCGTATCAAACGCGTACTCGCCGCGTATCCAATAGCCTTCAGCGTCCAAGCCATTGTCGCCCTGCTCAACGTATTCCCCGGCAAAGCTCAGCGCTTGGGTAGGCGCATAGTTGGCCCGTAGGGAATACGTCCAGTAGTCTGGCAGATCTTCCGAAGTGGTGCGCCTGACGGCGCTCACTTCATAATAGGTAGCGCCTAACTTCAGCCCAGGATCAAAAAATTCATACTCAACATTGCCACCCGTGATTTGGTTGTCCAGGCTTCCCGGGCGCGATCGATTCTCGAGTCGAAAGGCCTCTACGAGCCAACCGTTAGTATTGATTGACACCAGCAACGCATCGCGGAAGGTGCGCCGGGGAGCGATCCACCAAGCACCACGATCGCCGCCGTTACCCCCACCGTTACGAATCAGAAGGCCTGTGTCAATCGAGTAGTCGAGGTAGCCTGCTTTTATAGTGATCGCGTTTTCACCCAGGCCCTCTGAGATACCCCCGGAGCGCCAGCCAAGATAGCCCTGCTCCAGAATAATATCCCAGGGATCGTCAGAGCTTAAATCAACCGCGCTGGCATCGTATCCGTAGGTGCCGCTATACACGTAGCTGATTTCGCCAAACAGGATGCCACCTGCTAGGTCTGTTTCGCCGAACAGACCAAGCTCGAGCGTATTTTCCGCCCACCGGTTCAGATCCTCGCCGAAAAGTTCTTCGTCCTCTCCAAACCAGGCATCTTTACCGTTAAACACGGCAATTTGCGCGTTGAGATTCACGTCGAGTTTGGTATCGCCGTCTTTATAGGGTTGCCAGAGCTGAGCGTGCACGGGGCCGCCAACGCACACACACAATAAAAGCGCCAGCTTCGCAGCACGTGTTTTCAGTCTAAGCACATTCATTTAGCGGCTCCTTTGTAATGCGCACCGCTGCGCACAAATGAAAATGAGGGGTACGCAGCGCTTCGTCTTATCGACATAGTTTGCGCTACCGGAAAGTGTCTCCCGAGAACAGGGCATGCGGCAGGTCTGCTGTACACCGTGAATGGCTCTAAGGGACATCGGTTCATCCGTTTAACATCCTAATTCAGGAGTTTTTTTGTGTCGACACCACTGCGTCGCTATCGACGCGTCAGCTATCAAGATACGTAATCCTGACACACTACTTCGAATCCATCCTCGCGTGGTTCAAAAACCAGATGTTGATTGATGCAGTTCGGCACCTCACCCGCCGAGTGACTAACGAAAATGATGCGCGTATCGCTGTTGGTGCCGATATGGTTGATCGCGCGCAGGATGAGTGCGCGATGATGGCCATCCAAACCCAGTGTGGGTTCATCCAATAACAGGATGATAGGGGATTTCACCATGGCCCTTGCGAGCAATACCATGCGTTGCAGACCGAAGGATAAAGCATCGAAGCTTTCCTGAAGGTACTGCGCCAAGCCCAGGGCCTGTAGCCACGCCTCTGCTGTTTCGCGCTGCTGATCTCCCCAGTCATCATACAGTCCAATCGTATCAAAGAAGCCGGATACCACAACTTCGAGGACTTTCATGCCGCGAACGTAGTTTAAGTGCAGCTGTGTATCCAGCTGCCCGTATTTCTGTTTGATATCCCAAACACTTTCGCCGCTGCCCCTGCGTATACCGAATAAGGTAATGTCCTGGCCATAGGCTTTGTGATTGTCTCCGGTGATCAGACTGAGCAAAGTGGTCTTGCCACAGCCATTGGGGCCTGAGACACAGCAGTGCGAACTGCGCTCCATAGTCCAGTTCACGTTCTTGAGGACAGTAAGTTCGCCGTAACTCACGTTAACACCACGCAACTCGAAAAGTGGCCCGCTGCTGGGTAACTCATAGGATCTAGGCGTGATAGCCGGCAGAGCGGCGAGTGTAGGTAAGGGTGGTTGCATTAAAGCAAGGGTTTCGGCATCCGCCAGTACATCTGTGCGAGTGCCTTGCAGCAACTGTTTCCCGTCATCTAGCACCAGAACATGGCTGATACCCTGCGGCACATCCTCCATGGCACGACAGAGGAGGAGTACGGTCATGGAGGTGTATAGCATCTCATCGATCACCTGCCGCATTTCATCCTGGCTGGCAAGGTCCAGACCATCTAGCGGGCTGTCTAGAATCAGCAGTGCAGGCTGATCTAAAATCGCCTTGATAAGAAGCGTTTTCCGCATTTCGCCTGTCGAAATAAAACGCAGGCCCCTGTTCAGGATGTGCTTGATGTTCAGGCGATCCACCCAGTGCTCAAAAACAGCGTCTGGTTCGCGCGGCCCGAGTATCGCGGTCTTTACCGAAGTGCCCGGATCACTGGCATCGGCTCGGAATTCCGAGTCATCAAGTTTCTTGTCGCGATCGCACAGTGCTTTAGCTTGCTCGAAGCAGACATAGGAAATGCCCTTATCGTGTAATAGAGACGAGCGCTTGTACTCGCCCGAATAGTGTGTTTCCTGGGCGCACAGTACTCTAGCCAGGCTCGTCTTCCCTGAACCATTGGGCCCCAGGCAGGCCCACTGTTCTCCCTGCCCGATTAACCAGTTGATATTGGTCAAAGCCGGCAGTGCCCGGTAAACCAGGTTAAGAGAGTTAAGCTCCAGGAGCGGGGCTTGAGTCATAGGTTCCCTAGATCGTCAACTTGTAACTGGCGTGCCGAGCTGGCTAAATCAGATAAACCCGTATGGATTTCTGCCACTTGCCCGTCGCGCTGTTGGAATTGATAGAAACTCGCCTGAGTAATCACAAACCGGGCAAAAAGATGTGGCGGCGCTTCATGAAGCGTTCCGCCGTTGCCATGATTTTAAAAGTGCTCGAAGGCGAGCTTCATATTCTAATGATAAAACGGGCCGACAGGGAGGGGGACCCCTGGTCTGGTCATATGGCGTTCCCAGGTGGTCGCATGGACAAAACCGACGCCAATGGCTTCGCGGTAGCGGTACGCGAAACGGAAGAGGAGGTAGGCGTTATTCTTGGCGAGCAAGATAAATGCATTGGCAGGCTGTCTGACATTCTGACGCGTCCAAAGCGTGGTCCCCTCGGCATGTCGGTAACACCGTTTGTATTTCGTCTAGAGCGCAATGTCGAATTTGTGGCGAACGAAGAGGTTGCCGAAGTCTTGTGGGTCCCACTGGAGTTCTTGCTGGATACAGATAACCGCGAGACTATGGTTTGGCATTATAAAGGCCTGAAGGCCTCGCTCCCGTGCTACATGTTTGAAGGCCGCCGTATCTGGGGTCTGTCGCTGATGATGTTGGATGAGTTGATGGATCTGATAGAGGGAAAGAACCCCGCTCGACGTGCCTGGAAACGTTGATGGTCAGGGGTGCCTTTGGCTCAATTGGCAGCCGTAGATTTTGACGCTTAGTGACTGACGACGGGAATTAACTTGTTAAAATCTTGGAGTCGGGGCGAAAGCTCCGTCCGATGTCGTACACAAGGTGGAACGGGGCGCGTCACGGCTCTCCTGATCATCCATGAAATACACTATATTCATTCGTTCCGGGCTGCCGCGTAGATGGATATAGACCCTGTGTGAGTAGGAATAACCAGGACTTCAGAGATGTCTAGAAACCCTGCCTTCCCAAGCAGTCCGGGCATGCATCCCTCTGCGTTTGGCTGGGTATCCTCATACCCGTCAATGACCTGTACTGTTCCCCGGAACAGGCCTTTCATGAGCGAGGTCCGTTGCAAGCCATAGTCGGCTATAAATAACCGTCC
>JBCDFM010000019.1:0-29528 GCA_039178015.1 Pseudomonadota bacterium | reverse complement strand
GGCTATAGTTAGCGCTGTTATATCTGAGCACTGCAGGGAACCTTCTTTTGGCGAGCACGCAAACCTACTCTATTTCAGAATTGGCCAAGGAGTTCGACGTGACCACCCGGACCATCCGGTTCTACGAAGAGAAGGGTCTCATTTCACCGCTGCGAGACGGACAGAAAAGGCTCTACAGCAACGCCGACCGCGTGCGTATCAAACTGATTCTCAGAGGTAAGCGCATCGGCATGACTCTGCAAGAGAGCGTCGAATTTATCGATATGTACGATCCCAAGCGCAACAACAACGAGCAGCTACGCTCACTTGTTGAAAACATCAAGGTGCGGCGCGAAAGGCTGCTTCAGCAACGAAACGACATAGAAGAAATGTTGACGGGTTTAGACGAGGTTCAGGATCTCTGCGAGTCGTCATTGGCCAGTAGCAAGAGTAGCTCTCTGTAGCTTAACCAGCACAACAAGCACTGAAAGGACCAGGCTATGAATACGCGGTACCCCAACCTCAACTTTGGACTCGGTGAAGAGATCGATATGCTTCGAGACGCCGTCTATCAAATGTGCCAGAAAGAAATCACCCCCAGAGCCGCGCAGATCGATGCCGCAAACGATTTTCCATCGGATCTGTGGCGCAAATTTGGCGATATGGGGTTGTTGGGCATCACCGTACCTACACAATATGGCGGTAGTGATTTGGGCTACCTTGCTCACTGCATCGCGCTGGAGGAGATCAGCCGGGCTTCGGGTGCAGTAGGTTTGTCCTACGGCGCTATGTCCAATCTCTGCATCAACCAAATCGGCAAAAATGGCAGCGAAGAACAAAAACAACGATACCTGCCCAAACTCTGCAGCGGCGAATATGTTGGCGCGCTGGCGATGTCTGAGCCAAACGCAGGCTCTGACGTGGTCAGCATGAAATTGAATGCGCGCAGGGAAGGCGATAAATACGTTCTCAATGGCGCAAAAATGTGGATCACAAACGGCCCTGATGCTGATGTGTACGTTATTTATGCCAAGACTGATCCAGAGGCGGGCTCCAAAGGCATTACTGCGTTTATAGTCGAGCGGGACTATTGTGGTTTTACGCGCTCGCCCAAGCTCGACAAGCTGGGCATGCGCGGCTCCAATACCTGCGAACTGGTTTTCCAGGACGTAGAAGTCCCGGCGGATAACGTCATGGGTAAAGAGGGAGACGGAGTTCGCATTCTAATGTCAGGCCTGGACTACGAGCGGACTGTGCTCTCAGCTGGTCCTGTCGGCATCATGCAGGCTTGTATAGATGAGGTACTTCCGTACTTACACGATCGAAAACAATTTGGCCAAAGCATCGGCGAGTTTCAGCTCATGCAGGGCAAACTCGCCGATATGTACGCCGATCTCAATGCATCCCGGGCCTACCTTTACGCGGTAGCGGCGGCCTGTGATCGCGGCGAGGAAACACGTCAGGACTGCGCTGCGGTGATTTTATTTACCGCGGAAAAAGCCACGCAAATGGGCTTACAGGCTATTCAAGCCCTGGGGGGCTACGGCTACACCAACGAATCCAACGCAGGACGCTTACTGCGCGACGCTAAACTCTATGAAATCGGGGCGGGTACGTCCGAGGTGCGTCGTATGTTAATCGGTCGCGAATTGTTTAACGCATCGGCTTAAGGAGCATTTATGAGCGTAATTCAATCGCGCATCAACCCGCGCGATAGCGTTTTTATCGCCAATCGCGACGCGATGCATGCACAGGTCCAAGACCTGCGCGATAAGGTTGAAGCGATTCACCAAGGCGGTGGGGCGCGCGCCCAGGAGCGCCATGTTTCCCGCGGTAAGTTGCTACCGAGGGATAGGCTCGCCACGCTGCTCGATCCCGGTTCACCCTTTCTGGAGCTGTCACAGCTGGCCGCTTATCAGGTTTACGAAGATGATGTGCCGGGCGCAGGTATCATCACCGGAATCGGTCGAGTGGCCGGTCAGGAGTGCATGATCTTCGTTAATGACGCGACCGTAAAAGGTGGTACCTACTACCCCTTAACTGTAAAAAAACAGGGCCGAGCACAGACTATCGCGCAAGAAAATCATTTGCCATGCATCTATCTGGTGGACTCTGGTGGCGCTTTCCTGCCGCTACAGGCTGAGGTATTCCCGGATAGAGAGCACTTTGGACACGCTTTTTACAATCAGGCTCGAATGTCGTCGATGGGAATTCCGCAGATTGCCGCCGTTCTTGGGTCCTGCACGGCCGGCGGCGCCTACCTGCCGGCGATGGCGGACGAGTCTATTATCGTGAAGAATCAAGGCACAATCTTTCTAGGCGGTCCACCGCTGGTGAAAGCGGCGACCGGCGAGATTGTCAGCGCTGAAGAGCTTGGCGGCGCTGATATCCACTGTCGAACCTCCGGGGTCACTGACCACTACGCCAACAATGACGAGCATGCGTTGCAACTCGTACGCCGAGCAGTTGAGCGCCTCAATCGAATAAAGCCTGTCGGCATGGATGTTTGTGAACCAAAAGAGCCTCGCTACCCCGTCGAGGATATTTACGGTGTGATACCCGCGGATAAGAAACAACCCTTCGATATTCGGGAGATCATCGCTCGCATCGTTGACGAATCCGACTTCGATGAATTCAAAGCACTGTTTGGCGAGACGCTGGTATGCGGCTTTGCACGCATTCACGGTTATCCTGTGGGCATCGTCGCCAACAACGGGATACTGTTCGGTGAATCAGCCGTTAAGGGAGCACACTTTGTCGAGCTTTGCGCACAGCGCAAAGTTCCGCTGGTTTTTTTACAAAACATCACCGGCTTCATGGTCGGTAAGCAATATGAGGCAGATGGAATTGCACGCCATGGGGCTAAGATGGTGCACGCGGTCGCCTGTGCTCGAGTCCCCAAGTTCACGATCATCATTGGTGGCTCCTTCGGCGCGGGCAACTACGCCATGTGCGGGCGCGCCTACGAACCGCGTTTTATGTTCATGTGGCCCAATGCGCGTATCTCGGTTATGGGAGGCGAACAGGCGGCAGGCGTTCTGGCCACCGTGCGCCAGGAAGCGCTAGCTCGTGAAGGCAAAACCATGAGTACAGAAGAGGACGTCGCTTTCAGGCAACCTATCCTCGACCTTTACGAAGAGCAGGGTCATCCGTATTACGCTTCTGCCCGGCTGTGGGATGACGGCGTTATCGATCCTGCCGACACGCGTATGGTGCTGGGCTTATCCATTTCCGCAACGCTGAACGCACCTATCGAAGAAACTAAGTTTGGCGTCTTCAGAATGTGAGACCTTGCCATTGCTCGGCAGGCACACAACCGCGCCCATGAGAGACCAGCATGTTCAGTAAAATCCTTGTAGCTAACCGTGGCGAAATCGCAGTTCGAGTAATTAAGACTGCCAGGCGCCTGGGTATTGCAACTGTCGCGGTATATTCAGAAGCAGACAGCGGGGCCCTGCACGTACAACTCGCCGATGAGGCAGTACATATTGGTAGTGCTCCCTCCAAAGAGTCTTATCTTGTTGGTGAGCGCATCTTGGAAGCCGCAGTGAGCACTGGAGCACAAGCGATTCACCCAGGTTACGGGTTTCTCTCAGAAAACGCGGAATTTGCCAGTGCCTGCGCTGAAAAATCAATCGTATTTATCGGACCTCCGGCTCAGGCCATCGCGGCAATGGGCTCAAAATCAGCAGCAAAGCGCATCATGGAGGCGGCCGAGGTACCGCTGGTGCCAGGCTACCATGGCGATGCTCAAGATAGTGCGACGCTGCGCAACGCCGCCGAAACAATGGGCTACCCAGTGCTGCTGAAGGCAACCGCGGGCGGCGGAGGCAAGGGTATGCGCCAGGTTTGGTCCAGTGACGAGTTTGATCAGGCTTTGGCTGCGGCCAAGCGTGAATCCCTGGCCAGCTTCGGCGATGACAATATGCTGGTTGAAAAATACCTAACAAAACCACGCCATGTTGAGCTACAGGTATTCTGCGACAACCATGGCCACGGCGTCTATCTGGCGGAGAGAGACTGCTCGGTACAGCGCCGACACCAAAAAGTCATCGAAGAAGCGCCCGCTCCGGGCATGACGCCGGCTTTACGCCAGCAGATGGGCGAAACCGCTGTCAAGGCTGCCCGGGCCATCGACTATCGCGGCGCTGGAACGGTCGAGTTCCTGTTGGACGAAGACGGTAGTTTTTACTTCATGGAAATGAATACCAGATTGCAGGTTGAGCATCCGGTAACCGAGATGATCACCGGACAGGATCTCGTAAAATGGCAGCTTGCAGTGGCTGCTGGCGAGCCTTTGCCACTGCTGCAAGACGACATCGAAATTCGCGGACATGCTTTCGAGGCTCGAGTGTATGCGGAGGATCCGGCGAATGACTTTCTGCCGGCTACAGGCACCCTAGACTTTCTTAGACCCCCCGCTGAGGAAGAACATGTCAGAGTCGATACTGGCGTGCGTGAAGGCGATGAAATCAGCGTTTATTACGATCCAATGATCGCCAAACTCATCGTCTGGGGCGAAAACCGCGAGCAAGCCCTACACCGTTTGGCGATGGCACTGCGGCAATATCGCATCGCCGGGACGGTGACAAATCTGGAGTTTCTTTACAACCTGGTCAGCTGTGCGCCGTTCAAGCAAGCCGAGCTAGACACCGGTTTTATCGAGCGGCACAGATCTCTGATTTTTACTGAACGCCCCGGCGACCCTGAGCGGGAAATCGCCATCGCCGCGCTGGCGACCCTACTGTTTCAAAAACAAACACAGCGCGGATCACACACAGATCCGTTTTCGCCCTGGCAGTCAACTGAGGCCTGGCGCCTAAACCAACCCCATGTCCTTTCCCTTTCGCTGGATTATGGCGGGTCAACACACACGCTGTCGGTCGAGCAGCGCGGGGAACGCTATGTGGTTAAATCATCCGATTGCGAGACTGTGTTGCGGGGCAAGTTAGAGGGAGAGAAGCTGACGTTTGAAGTCGCAGGCCACAGACAGCACGCAACACTGGCAGCAACAGGTGACGGTTTTACGCTTTACCTCGAAACTGGAGCTTTGGCGTACAGGCAGACGCCACCCAATCTGGGAGAAGTCGACAGCGCTGCAGCTGCTGGCGACCTGGTCGCTCCGATGAACGGTACTATCGTCGCCCTGCTGGTCGAGCCAAAAAGTGCAGTTGATGCCGATACGCCATTGCTTGTGATGGAGGCAATGAAAATGGAGCATACGATCAAGGCACCCACACGCGGCAGCGTGCGAGAGTTTTATTATCAGCCGGGAGATCTGGTGGACGGAGGCGCAGAATTACTGGATTTTGCTGGCGAGCACAGCGGCGAGACCTCATCGTGACTTTTCCGGATCGTGTTCAGATTGTCGAAGTTGGGCCCAGGGATGGCCTGCAAAATGAGGCCAATTTGATACCGCTTGAAACCAAGCTAAAACTCATCGGTGATTTAGCAGACGCCGGTCACACCGTTATTGAAGCGGGCAGTTTTGTGAATCCTAAATGGATACCGCAGATGGCAGACAGTGAGGCTGTATTCGCAGGCATAAAGCGCCAGCCGGGTGTCAAGTACACAGCGCTCACGCCAAACTTACTTGGCTTTGAGCGCGCCCTGGCAGCCGGTGCAGATGAAGTGGCGATATTCGCCGCAGCTTCGGAGACATTCTCCGTGAAGAATATCAATTGCAGCATTGCCGATAGCCTGGCCAGGTTCGAAACGGTGATGCAGGCAGCTCGCGATAACAACATCCCTGTTAGGGGCTATATATCCTGCGTTTTGGGCTGCCCCTATGAGGGTGAGGTGAAAGAAGAGGCAGTCAATGTCGTATGCGCGGCGCTGCTCGACATGGGTTGCTATGAGGTATCACTCGGCGACACGATCGGAACCGGAACAGCGGGCAGCATGCAAAGACTGCTGGAGAATCTACTGCAACGCTTTCAACCAAAGCAATTGGCTGTGCACTGTCATGACACCTACGGCCAGGCATTGAGTAACATCTACGTCGCGCTACAAAACGGAATCACCACTATCGACTCCTCAGTGGCTGGTCTAGGCGGCTGTCCCTACGCCAGAGGCGCAACGGGTAACGTAGCGACCGAAGATGTCGTTTACATGCTCAACGGCCTGGGTGTTGCTACTGGTCTGAACCTCGCCGCCCTGGTTCGCAGTGGAGCCGCTATTTCGCGAGCGCTCAACCGCCGCAATGCGTCCAGGGCAGCCACGGCACTGGACCTGCAATCCGCTTGAGCTAAGCTTGACGTTACAAACTAGAATTAGAACTGGGGCGAGATCGGCCAGCATGAACGTCGACTACGGAAGAGTTCGAGCCCTCACCGCCTTGCTGATTTTGGCTTCAGGTGGTGGCCAGGTCGCTCTGTTATGGCTGCGTGATCTTGAGCCCAACATCCTAATTGGCGCTTTTCTCGGTGTCGTCTACATCATTATTGGTCTGGGACTACTAGGCCAATCAAGATTCACACTGTTCGTCGCCCTAGTGGTACCGCTAAGCGGGGCACTCTGGTCGCTGAACATCATCTCGCAAAGCAGCCCCAACACCATGCAGATCACTTTACTGATCGTGGATTTGCTGGTTGCTTTTAACGCGGCCCTTATTTTGATCAAAACGCGGGGAGAGACTCACTAAAACAGCCGGCGTTCGGTATTACTGAAAGGCTGATAACTCAGCGATATATGGCACTCAAACCCACTGTTTATAAAGCGACGGTTAAACTCGCGAATAGCGACGACGCTTACTACAGCACTCTGTCACTGACCTTGGCTCGTCACCCATCGGAGACGCTGGAGCGCATGACCGTGCGGTTGTTAGCATATTGCCTATTTGCGCAGCCGCGTCTCGAATTCGGCAGAGGTTTGTCGACCACGAATGAGCCCGACCTCTGGTTGCACAATGATAGCGGTGAAGTAGAGCATTGGATCGAAGTCGGGCAAATTGAACCACAGCGACTCCGAAAAGCGTGTAGACGCGCAAGAAACGTTTCAGTGTGTTGCTTTGGCAGAAGCGCCGATACCTGGTGGCGACTGAACAAAGAGGCCGTGATGCTGCTACCTAATATATCTGTATGGCATTATCCGTTTCCCGAAGTCACCGACATTGCTGCACTCATAGATAGAAACGTAACGCTCAGTATAAGTATCGTCGGCGGCGTTCTTTATGCGGACAATGGCAGTGAATCCGCAAGCCTCGAACCCATGCGGCTGTTTTCGCAGGAATAGAGTTCCGTTACCAAAAAGCCCGCGACAGGCCCAAAGACCAACAATAGATGAGGCATAACAGGCAGCAAATTCTAGGGCCGAATTTGGCTAGTCGAAGGAGATCTACCCGGCTATATTAGCACCATGGATCATTCAGTCGCACGGAGAGTGCAAGCCGCTCAATCACCCAGCCAACTCCCCCCCGCTGAAGTCTGCCGGCAAGCCAGGTTATCTCGCGATCCTCGGTTCGACGGGGAATTTTTTCTCGCGGTGCGCACCACCGGAATTTATTGCAGACCTATATGTCCGGCTAAACTCCCCGCAGAAAAGAATGTCCAGTACTATCTCACATCCGCACAGGCCGCACGTGATGGTTTTCGGCCCTGCTTGCGATGCCGCCCGGAGTCTGCTCCCAGTAGCCCAGCCTGGTTAGGTACAAGAACAACACTACAGCGCGCCTTGAAGCTCATCGAACAAGGGGCTCTGAATCGGGGAAAGCTGTCTCAACTTGCGGTCAGGCTGGGGATAGGCGAGCGTTATCTAAGGAAACTCTTCGAGCGCGAACTCGGGGTTTCTCCTCACGCGATCGCGCTTAATCAGAGACTGTTGTTCGCCAGAAAACTACTACTTGAGACTTCGCTGACGGCGACCGAGATAGCGTTTTCGGCGGGATTCGGCAGCGTTCGGCGCTTTAATAGCGCGATTCAACGGCAGTTTCGACAGACCCCTACCGAGTTACGACGAACCTCCAAGCGTGATGTTGCCGGTGAGGGAATCCGCTTGCTATTGCACTACCGTCCGCCCTACGACTGGCAAGGCGTGGTGAAATTTCTTGGCAGACACACTGTTGAAGGTGTAGAGCGAGTGGACTCCAAGGGCTATCACAGAAATCTTCTTCTAGACGGATACCCTGCTACCGTTGATATCAAGCCCATGAACAACCGCAACGCACTGGAGCTTGTCTATCGAGCTCCGAATCATAATATGCTGATGCCGGTGGTCGCAGCAGTGCGAAGAATGTTCGATCTCGATGCCAATCCTGCCGCGATCGCAGCCACCCTCAGCGCTGAGCCAACCCTGGCATCACTGATCACACAGTTTCCAGGTATTCGTTCGCCCGGCAGCTTCTCTATTTTCGAATCGGCAGTACGCGCCATCGTCGGGCAACAGGTAAGTACTGATGCAGCCAGAACCATCTGTTCCCGCTTTGCCGGTGCCACGAGTAACGCTGACTTTCCGGTCTTTCCCACAGCGCATGATCTCGCACATCTGGATGACAGTCATTTTCCCATGCCCAACCGCCGCCGCGAGACTTTGAAGCAGCTGAGCCAGAAGTTCAGTGAGCGGGAAGAAGAGCTAGACTTGGCGACGCTCGGCGACCTGCAAGGCGTCGGCCCTTGGACGGTCGCTATGGTCGCTATTCGAGGTGTGGGCGAACCCGACGCGTTTCCAGCAACCGATCTCGGGCTCAAAAAAGCCTGGGAACGTAGCGGACACAAACCGGAGACACTGCAGCAACATTCCGAACACTGGCAACCATGGCGCTCCTATGCCGCCAACCTACTCTGGAGAAGCTTATGAACACGCGTATCTTAGCCACGCCCGTGGGTAAACTGAGACTTGTAGCAAATGAAGCCGGGCTCAAGGCGATTGAATTCGAACACGGAGTTGGCAAAGGGAGTGAAAACCATGCTGAAGATAAAACCCTGGTAGCGGCTGCAACGCAGCTTCAAGAATATTTCAAAGGCGAGCGCAAGACCTTCGATTTACCGCTTGCCCCTGAGGGCACAGAATTTCAGATGAGTGTCTGGTGCGCGTTACGAGACATTCCCTGGGGCAGGGTATGCAGTTACGCAGACATTGCGTTAGCAATAGATAAGCCAACTGCGACACGCGCTGTCGGAGCCGCTAACGGACGCAACCCCCTGCCTATTGTAATACCTTGTCACCGGGTAATTGGTAGCGACGGCTCGCTAACTGGTTTCGCTGGTGGTTTACACATGAAACGGCAGCTGCTGGAATTAGAGGGTTCGCTGCAGGATGGGCAGTACGCCCTACTCTGAACCAGGCAGTTCGCCGAACATGCATTATGCATTGAGATCGGGAATCATCTCGTCTTTTAGACGCTCAATCGCGTCCTTGAGCTTGAGTTTCTCTTTCTTCAATCGCTGCAGCAGGATTTGATTCTGATAAGGATACTCGTACAGCTCTGTTATCTGCGAATCTAGCGCTCGATGTCGAGTCTGCAGCTCCATTAGGCGCATAGCAGGCGTGAGCGGTTCGTTTGCCGCATCTTCGCTGCTTGTGGCATCGTTCTGGGTAATATCAGTCATACCGTCAGCACTAACGCTACCGCCATTTTTATAGAATCACGGGTGTCACTCTATACCCTGGGACAAAATAAGTACACGTGAACACCTGCAATCACATTCATCGAGGGGTCTCTGCCAGCAACTGTTGCCATAGCGGATCCGAGGGGTCGGCAACCGCATAAAAGTGTGGGCTAAACAGCGAGTCGCTCAGATTATAACGAGGCGCTTTGCCATCCATACCCCAGACTGCACCCCCGGCCGCCTCCAACACGGCCTGTCCCGCAGCCGTGTCCCACTCGCAGCTAGGGGAGAAGCGAGGATACAAATCGCCTTCCCCGCAAGCTAGCTGACAGAATTTGAGCGCACTGCCTGCATCTATTCGTTGGATCTTGCCGCGCCGCTGTGTCAGCCAGTCTAAACACCAACGCAGCCTATCGTTGTTATGACGCCGACTGGCAAGCACTCTCAACTGGCCCCGCTCTCGCGAGCTTTTCAATGGAAGTGCTTGCCTGGTCCAGCTTGACTCTTTGCTATAGGAATAAAGAAAAGCGCTCTCTGAGGGTATGCCAATACAGGCCTGCTGCTTGAGAGGAACATACACGATACCCAATGCGGGCTGGTGATCCTTTATCAGTGCTATGTTGATAGTAAATTCACCTGTTTCCGCCAAGAATTCTTTTGTCCCGTCTAATGGATCTACCAGCCAGAATGGATTCCAGCCACGTCGACCTGCCAGTGCTTCTGGCGATGATTCTTCAGATAGAACAGGGTATCCAGGCGTAAGCGTTTCGAGGCCAGCGACCAGGCAGGCATGCGACGCGGTATCAGCTAATGTAAGCGGAGACTGATCGCTCTTGCTCTCCAGTTTCGCCTCCTGAGGCGATCGGTAGTAATCACAGACTATTGCGCCCGCATCAAAACACAGATCAAGCAGGGGCTGTATCAAATCGTTTAGTTGTTGCACGGTGTCCTCCGAACACATTCCATGCCATGATACCACTCACAGCTGAACCGCCTGCATAAGTCGGCTAACGTAGCCTACTGCTCCAGATTAGAGGCCGAGTACTTTTCCATGATTGACTGGACATCCATCGACACCGTGCTACTGGATATGGATGGCACCTTGCTTGATCTGCACTACGACAACTACTTCTGGATGCACCACCTTCCAAAGGTATACGCAAGCAAACGCGGCCTTAGCGTAAGCGAATCCGAAACGTATCTACAATCTCGCTTCCACAGTGGTACAGGCACTCTCCAATGGTATTGTCTGGATCACTGGTCACGACAGCTAGACATTGATATTCCGATGCTGAAGCGAGAGCTGCAGCATATGATCACCTTGCGCCCGTTCGTGGCAGAATTTTTGACGCAGTTGCGCGCCAGCAATAAAGATCTTGTCTTGGTCACTAATGCACACCGCAAAACACTGGAAATCAAAATGGAAAAGGTGGACATCACTCACTGGTTCGACCGGGTGGTCGTATCGCACGACCTGAGTGCCCCCAAAGAAGACGTTGCCTTTTGGCATCGCCTACAGGCGCTGCATCCATTTGATCCCAAGCTGACCCTATTAATAGATGATACAGAATCCGTGCTCAGCGCTGCCAGCGAATATGGCATCGCACATCTGTTGACGATGCTGCAGCCAGACAGTAAACGTCAAAAACGCATCGATACCCGGTTTCCCGGTATCCACCACTTTGACGAAATAATGCCGGACTTTGTGAAGACAGCGGGTTCAGGGCTTCGACTTGGATAAGTTACGCTTAGACAAATGGCTTTGGGCTGCCCGCTTCTTCAAAACGCGCAGCCTGGCAAAAGCAGCAATTGAAGGGGGCAAAGTTCACCTTGGAGGTCAGCGAGTCAAAGTGTCGCGCGAAATTACTCCGGGGAACGTTCTCCAAATTCGTCAGGGATGGGATGAGCGCACTATAGAAGTGATTGCGCTTAGTGATCAAAGACGCGGCGCGCTTGAAGCACAAAAGCTATATAGCGAAACCGCGGATAGCCTGGCCCGGCGCGAGGCAAACCAGGCAGCCCGCAAGGCAGCAGGTGACGCCATCGAGCGGCCATCGAGGCGGCCAACAAAAAAGCAGCGCCGACAGATTCATCGTTTCAAAGACACACCCAGCTAGCGACCTATTCAACAACACACATACGATTACGACCTTCGTTCTTGGCCTGATACAGAGCCTCATCAACGCGCTTGATAATATCGACAGGTGTCAAATTTGCGTCAGGTAACATGCTAACCACACCCTGGCTTACCGTGATAATGCTGCTTATTTCTGATTTATCGTGAGGGATGCCCTCGGAGTTGACCAGGCTTTTCAGCCGCTCTGCCGTGCGCACGGCAGACTGTGCATTGGCACCGGGTAATACCAGAATGAATTCTTCACCCCCAAAACGACCCACCATTTCACCTGCACGACTGGTAGCGCGTTGCATCAAATCTGCCAGCCGTTTTAGCACCTTGTCGCCTTCGGTATGGCCGTAGTTATCGTTATAGTGTTTGAAAAAATCCACGTCCAGCAAAATCACGGAGAGATAGGAATTGCTGCGACGAGCCCGATTAATTTCATCCTGCAATACTTTGTTGATCAACCGGCGATTACCGAGTCCCGTCAGCTCATCCACGTTTGCCAGATCAGTGAGTTGACGCCGCGCATCGCGCAACTGGCGGTTGCGATCCCGTAAAGAAGTGGTGAGATCACCCAGCTCCTGGGCCATGGCCTCCCTTTCCCAATTGAGTGAAATCATATTGCGGAATGATTTATGTACACGATCGCTAACCGAAATCAGCAGCGCGCAGAATGCGAGCAGCAGCAACCCAATCAACAGGTTGTAGGAATGCTCCCAGTAATTGACCACACTCCACCAGGCAATCGGCCACAGCGAGGCAAACACATAGGCGACAAAGTACTCGCGAATAATAACGGAGTAACCGACAGAAAATGCGGTGATCATGACTATCACGAGCAAGAACATATACTGCATCGTGATGGGGACGTGCGTCACAGCGTAAATATAGCTCGCGGACCAGATCGCGCCTGTTAGAATTGCCCCAAAAATTAGCTGCCAATAGACACGACGCGGATGCGTTTGATAGAGCCTTTCGACGAGCGCATTGCTCATCTGCAGAGCGCGCAGCAGGAGCAATATCATGAACGCCGCAGCCCAAAGCAGGACGACCGTCAGAGGTAAGTACTGCCAAAAAAGAACCACTGTGGCGATGATTCCAGTGAGATGTGCACCCAAAGTGGTGACGCGACCGTTTTGCAGTAACGTCTCAAGTTGGGCGACAAACAGCTCATCTGCTGGAATGTGGCGCTGGTATATCATCCCGGAATCCTACACCCAAGGGATTGCAAACATAAGCTTTCACACAAAAGCTGAGAACCATATCACAGCCCGCTGCGTTGCCTGCCAAAGCGTTTTGTTACACACTTCGCAGACTTAATTACTCCGGGTCCGGGCATGTACTCCTGGAAAAATATCCGCACAATTTGCGCCATACTCCTGCTCATTCCTATTATCCATGTAGCGTATCTGCTATCGCAGGAGATGAAAGCCACTTTGGATGCTTCGCCACAAACATGGGCGGCCGAGATTCGCGATTATGCCCAGGCGGACGCAGCGATGGATATTCCCGAAATGCCAATCCTGGTAGTGGGTGGGCGCCGTGTTAAGCTCTGGGAAGGGCTGGACGACCTCCTGAGCCCCAGACCGGTGCTGATGCGATCTCTGGGTGACGCCACTGTCAACGACATTACCCACTATCACGAAGAACTCATAGGTTACTATCAGCCCAGCATTCTTATTTTTCTGCCCAGCAACAGTGAATTTCATCTTCGCGATAGTAAGTCGGCTGAGGAGCTGGTGGCAGCAATAAAGGCGCTGGTGGAACTTGATGAATCGTATCAAGTCACTCGTCGCTACTGCATTTTTGCACCCATAAAAACGCCGATGTATCCCGAAGACTATCGGAAGATCGACGTAGCGACACGACTTCTTGAGGACTGGGCTGCGAAGCACGAACAGATAGATATTCTTGACGTTAACGCGATTTTGGCTAGCGGCAGCGGCAAACCCAACCCCGATTTTTTTCGCCTGGACGGGGTAAATCTAAACGACGATGGTTATGTGCGCCTCTCTTTGCTGCTGCAGAGTCGCCTGGTGGGCGATAGCACCGCCTCTTAAACAGGTAGCCAACAGGCCACTTTTAGACAGTTTTGCGCTAGAATCGCGCCATGCTTTCGGATATACCTCTCACACCGCCAGACACGCCAGTGCTGGATGCACTGGACGCTGGTGCTGATATTCGCGAATTAGGCCTCGACGAGTTGCTGCGTCTGAGTGACGAGCTGCGCGGTTTTCTGCTCTACTGCGTCGGCCAGTCAGGAGGTCACTTCGGGGCAGGCCTGGGTGTGGTAGAGCTGACGATTGCGCTGCATCACGTTTACGACACACCTGATGACCGGATCGTATGGGATGTAGGGCATCAGAGTTATCCGCACAAGATTCTGACAGGTCGCCGGCAGCAAATGCACACTATGCGCCGCGCAGGCGGCTTAGCAGGCTTCCCCAAGCGCAGCGAAAGCGAGTTTGATACCTTTGGTGTTGGCCATTCCTCTACCAGTATCTCCGCCGCCATGGGGATGGCTCTTGCCGCCAGACAGCTCGGACTGGATCGTAAGGTTGTAGCTGTGATTGGAGATGGCGCGATAACCGGTGGGATGGCATTTGAAGCGTTGGCACATGCAGGCCATGAGCGTCCGAATATGCTCGTGATCCTCAATGATAATCAAATGTCGATTGGCCATAACGAGGGAGGGCTAGCCTCCTATTTCGCCAAAATCTGGGCAACCAAAACCTACTTGAGCCTCCGCGAGCGCTTTAAGCGTTTCTTACAAAACTTCAGCTTTCTCTGGGAGTGGGCTAAACGCACTGAAGAGCATATGAAGGGCATGGTCGCTCCGGGCACCATGTTCGAGGAACTGGGATTTCACTATATTGGCCCGCTAGATGGTCACGACCTACCGCAACTTGTGCGTACTCTTGAGAACATGAAAGCTCTGGAGGGTCCACAGTTCCTGCATATCAGAACGGTAAAAGGAAAAGGGTATGCGCCAGCAGAAGACGACCCTGTCGGCTATCACGCGATCAATAAGATCGAGGCAAAGCCAAAAGTACCGCAGCTATCGGATGCCACGCCAGGCCCAAAGTCGGTTTCGCCAAAGCGGCCCAAATACCAGCAAGTCTTTGGGGATTGGTTGTGTGATATGGCGGCAAAAGAAGATCGATTGATCGGGATTACACCTGCGATGTGTGAAGGTTCAGGCATGGTCGACTTTGCACGCAAATTTCCAGAACGTTACTACGATGTTGCGATCGCTGAGCAGCATGCAATCACCCTGGCGGCCGGGATGGCCTGCGACGGTTTGAAACCCGTGGTGGCTATTTATTCCACATTCTTGCAACGCGGTTACGATCAGTTAATACACGATGTTGCGCTGCAGAAGCTTGATGTGACGTTTGCTATAGATCGCGCAGGCCTTGTCGGGCAAGACGGCCCGACCCATCACGGAGCCTTTGACCTAAGCTATATTCGTTGTATACCGAATATGGTAATCGGTGCACCATCCAACGAAAATGAGTGCAGACAGATGCTCTACACGGCATTTTTGTATGAGGGGCCGGCCGCAATCCGCTATCCGCGGGGAACAGGGCCGGGGGCACTCATTCATGAGCATATGAGCCAGCTAGAGATCGGAAAAGCAGCTGAGATTCGCCGAGGTGAACGCGTAGCGATATTGAGTTTCGGCGCGCTGCTTCAGCAGGCCGTGGATGCTGCAGCTGAACTCAATGCCACCGTCATCGATATGCGATGGGTAAAGCCGTTAGACGAGGAGCTGATACTAAAACTGAGCGCCGAACATGAAATACTCGCAACGGTTGAGGAGAACGCAATCGCTGGCGGCGCCGGTTCGGGCGTGACTGAATTTCTAGCAGCGCAGACCATCAGCCAGCCAGTGATTAAGATTGGGCTACCGGACACCTTTCTCGAGCATGGTGAGCATCGAGAGCAGCTGGCTGCGGCGGGTTTGACCAGTGATGCAATCGTCGCGTCTATCCGTTCCGCCCTGGACGCGAATGGCTTTTCGTCAGCAATCGCGCCAGCCATTTCAACACCTGCAGGGCTTGGCAGCAGTCGTCAGTGAGCCGTAGCTATCAGCACAATTACTCTGATCTAAAGCCTTATGTATTTGATGCCCAAGAAAGGCAGAAAAAAGCGCTGACGATAGTAGAAGTCTGCAAGGACTTCCTTGAAGCTGAAGATTTGAGCGGACTGTCCTTACTCGATGTCGGCAGCTCCAGCGGCATCATCGATAACACCTTGGCAAGTTACTTTGGGCAGGTACACGGTATCGACATAGACGAGCCGGCCATGAACCACGCGAAGGCCACCTTCAAGAAAGATAACCTCTCATTTGCCCTGGGTGACGCCATGAAACTATCGCAGGCTAACGATAGCGTCGACGTCGTGGTGTGCTCCCACGTTTATGAACACGTGCCGGATGCTGAGATCATGTTTTCGGAAATCTATCGGGTATTGAAGCCCGAAGGCTTCTGCTATTTCTCAGGCAACAATCGCGTGATGATTATCGAACCCCACTATAGATTGCCCTTTCTATCCCTGTTGCCGCGCCCGCTGGCGCATTTGTATATGCGCATAACCAATAAGGGTGAGTTTTACCATGAGAAGCATGTTAGCTACAGGGCTCTATTGAGGCTGTGTTCGGCATTTGAAATCGTCGACTACTCCTCCCGAATAATTGCGGACCCAGATCGCTTTGGCGTGTCCTACATGCTCAAAAAAAATTCCTTAAAGTGGTCGATCGCAAATTTCATCGCGCGCTACTTCAAGTGGGCCACGCCACACATCTGGATCTTACAAAAGCCCGGGCACGCAACCAACGCGCAACATGAAAGGTAAATCCAGCAAACCCCATATCTTACTGATCACGAGGAATCTGCCACCGTTGATTGGGGGAATGGAAAAGCTGATTCATCGTATCGCTCTTGGCATATCTCAGTATTCTGATCTAACAATCATTGGACCAAAGGGTTGCTCCCAGCACCTGCCAAACCACATCAAAACGATTGAGGCGCCCAAAAATCTCGCCCCTTTCTTGTTTTTATCTACGTCATTTGCGATTCGGGAGTTGCGTGCTGGCCGCTATGACCTGCTGATAGGCGGCAGCGGTATTACCGCGTTGACTCTCTATCTTCTCAATCGAATGTTCGGACACAGAACCATCATCTATCTGCACGGTTTGGACCTTGTTGTGGATAGTACGATATACCAAAAGGTATTTATCCCATGCATTCGTACTATGAACAGCATCATAGTGAATAGCCAAAACACGAAAAACCTTGCGCTATCCAAGATGGTGAATGAGTCCAAGATTACAATCATACATCCAGGCACTGATCTTCCTCCTTTACCAGATAGCAGTACGCTGGACGCATTCAAGCAGAAGTTTCAGATCGAGTTCGAGTACACGATGATCTTCGTTGGGCGTTTTACGCGCCGTAAAGGCCTGTCCATGTTTATTGAAAACAGCCTGCCAAACATTCTCGCCGCACTACCTTCCGCCGGCCTTATTGTGATCGGTAGAGCGCCCGGGGATAGTCTCAATCAGCAGGGAGAAGAACAAAGGGTAGCCCAGCTGGCTTCCAATCCTTTGGTCCGCGAGCGAATAAAATTCCTTGGTCAGGTCGATGATGAGGAATTAGCGCACTGCTATGCTCTCGCTGACGTCAGTATTTTTCCCCTGGTGCATGTCAAAGGTGATGTTGAAGGGTTCGGTATGGTTGCCGTAGAAGCCGCCGCGCTGGGCACACCAACTGTGGCATTCGATACAGGCGGGGTTGCAGATGCGATATCTAATGCAAATGGGATGCTCATATCGCCCGGCAACTATCCAGAATTTTCGGCCGCAGTCCTGCAAATACTCACCGGCCAAAAGCCGGGTACGGCCTCTTGTTTAGAACACGCGAGTCAGTTTGCTTGGGATAGGGTGAATGATAGATTCAAAGAAGTCGTACTCGAAAGCACGACCTAGGGATGCATCGACAGTGGTCCATCCGCACTAAGAAATTGCATACCATATCGCAATAGCATCTGAAGTTTGCTCGCTGAAACCATCTCTAGTTTCACCAGTCTAAACGCTCCAGCTATCTGCTGTGCCTGGACTGTCAGCAACTGGACCAAGCCGCACTAGACGTTAGGCTGTGTCCTCACAGACTTTGTTATACTTTTCTAAGACTTTTCTGTTTAGGCTAATTATGAGCACAAAGAAAGAGACACACAATTTTGCGAAAACACTCGATGAGCTGGAAGCTCTAACAGATCGCCTGGAAGAGGGTAATATTTCTATAGAAGAGTCCATTGAAGAATTTGAAAGAGGTATAGGGTTAATTCGAGCAGCTCAAGACGTCTTGAAACAGGCTGAACAAAAAGTGAAGCTGTTGTTGCAAAAGGATGGCCAGCTATCTTCTGAGGTATTCCAGGGAGCTTCGGATGATGAGCAAGAGAACAGCTGATGGTTGATGCTGCTCACCGCTTTATAGAGACTTCGATCTCTCGTAGTGAAACGGCACTCGCTCGGCTGGGTGAGCAGCTATTGCAGACGGGCGATGGTGACGCGAATGCTTTGCGTGCAATCCGCCCAGCCGTGCTCTACGCGTTAAATTCAGGCGGTAAACATTTGCGCGCATGTTTGGTGTACGCCGCAGGGCAGGCTGTCGACCCGGACTTCATCCATTTAGACGATATCGCTTGCGCGGTCGAAGTGGTTCACACCTACTCCTTGATCCACGATGATCTGCCCGCAATTGACAACGACGATCTCAGGCGCGGTAAGCCCACTCTGCACACGGCGTTCGATGAGGCGACTGCGATACTGGTCGGCGACGGTCTCCAAACACTGGCCTTTGAGATACTCAGCGATGCATCTGGCATAGGAGATGACCAAAAAATTAGAATCATCAATGTGCTCGCCCAATCATGTGGCTTTCAGGGTATGGTTGGTGGTCAGTACATTGATATCACGTCGTCAGGAAAAGTTTTGAGTCCTGTAGAGCTCGAAGTCATGCACCTGTGCAAAACCGGGGCACTGATACGGGCTTCTATCGCCATGGCGGGAATAGCTGCGGGTGCCACTCATACCCAGCTCTCGGCACTCGACACTTATGGAACGGCTATTGGCCTTGCATTTCAGGTTGTCGATGATCTATTGGATGTCGAGGGTGATAGCAGCGTCCTCGGAAAGACCGCAGGCAAAGATGGCGAGGCTAACAAACCAACCTATGTGCAGATGTTAGGCCTAGAAGGCGCACGTAACGAATCGAAACGCCTGCTGGCTCAGGCGATAGCTGCTCTTGGAGAATTTGGCGAATCTGCGTCTCAGCTAAGACATCTGGCAAGCTACATTATTGAGCGAGACAGATAGACCAAGCGTTATTCCTTAGAAAAAGTGCCCCAGCTTTCCCGCTTTAGTCTTTAAATACTTGTCGTTATGTGGATTCCGGTCAGTGATCAGTGGAATACGCTCAACTACTTTGACACCATGCTCTTCAAGAGCCGCTACTTTACGCGGATTGTTAGTGATGAGCCTGACAGACGAAATACCCAAGTGAGAGAACATTGGGCCAAGTATGCTGTAATCACGCATATCAGCGCCAAACCCGAGTTGCTCATTTGCCTCGACCGTATCGGCTCCGGCATCCTGTAATTTGTAAGCTCTAATTTTGTTTAGCAGGCCGATCCCGCGCCCCTCTTGGCGCAGGTAGAAAAGCGCTCCCCGCCCTTCTGCGGAAATAGCCTCCAGCGCAGCTCGCAGCTGATTTCCGCAGTCGCAGCGCATACTGAACAAGGCGTCGCCTGTAAGACATTCGGAGTGCACCCTCGCCAACACTGGCTCACCCGAGCCTACATCTCCCATGGTCAGAACGAGGTGCTCCTTATTTGACTCAGCATCTTCAAAGCCATGCATGTCGAACTCTCCCCATTGCGTAGGGAGGCGCGATGATTCTACGTATTGTACTGTCAAACGGGACATCCACCGAAACGGGCCGCATATTCTACCGCTTTAGTTTGGCCTGTGCGAGGGCCGCAAAGTTCTACTGCCAGGCTCGCGACAGGGACAAAATGCCATCTACCTCTTCCATTTTGACATGCCGAAGAAAAGTCATTCCCAACAGAATGGTACTTGGGAATTCACCTTCAACCACGGAGGCCTGGACGTTGTCGACACGGATACCGCCGACATCGACGGACTGCAGATTGACGATCCAAGCATTTATAGCGCCACTGGCTGTTTCTACCCTGCCCAGCTGGCCCGCAGCATAATCGATTCCCAAGGCGTCAGCATGGCGAGAGTTGAGCGCAACCACGTTTGCACCGGTATCGACGAGAACCTGCACAGCACGGCCATTAATGCGCGCGGTAGTCTGGTACTGAAGCATAGCATCACGAGGTATGCTGACCACTTGAGATTCAGCGCGTTCATAACGCGTACCAATACGCCGGGTCGTACCCAGCTCTACAAGATCTCCATCAACTTCCAACGTAGCTGTTCGCGAGTGCGCAGACACCAGGACGACACCGTTGTGAGCCTGCCCCGTCTTCAGCATCTTACGTTCACCGTCAATCTTTAGAACGGCAGCATCTGTAAACAGGGCCTCAACTTCAACCCGCGAAACATCGGCTTGCACAAGCACTGCTGTCAGCATCAGAAGTACTGGTAGCCATACTGTATGAATGCGCTGCTGCATAGAGTTCGCCCAAGTTAATGATACGCCGGTACCAGGCTTCGCGCTTTATTACGCAGCCTCATGCCGACTCTAGGCGGACAGGGACGAGTTATCCAGCAGTTAATGCCAAAACCACAAAATCACATGCAGGACTGCACAGGCCATCAGACCCGCCACCACATCATCAATCATGATACCGAGACCGCCATCCACTTTTTTGTCCAAAAAACCGATAGGCCAGGGTTTGACAATATCGAACAACCTGAACAGCACAAACCCAGCCAATATCCAAACCCAATTAGGCGGCAGTGCCCACATCGTAATCCAGTAGCCTACAAACTCATCCCAAACGACGCCAGGATGATCGTGTACACCAAGCGCTTTACAGGTTACTCCACAAACCCATACACCAACGCCGAACGTCAGCAGAAGTATCAAGCTGTAAGAAAGGAGACCCACATCGGCGAACAGCAAATAGAGCGGGACAGCCACTACCGTGCCGACAGTTCCGGGGGCTTTTGGAGCAAGACCACTGCCAAACCCAAATGCCAAGAACTGGACTGGACTACGAAATGGATCAGGCGCTTGGCGGGCATCGAGCTGATTCATCATAACTACCTTAAAAGTGTGCGTAGCCGCTCTCGGTTACAGCCTTAGCATCACATAGTAGTCCATGGCCCTCCACAATCGAGCCGATACGGCTGCAACCACTGGGTATCGGAAGGGAAGGCGGCAGTGAAAAACAGAGCTCGTAATCATCACCGCCCGTCAGAGCCCACTGTCGAACCTGATCAGGATCAGGGTGAGATCGCAGCGCTTCAGACAGCGGCAGCCGCTCGGACTCTATACATACCCTTACTCCGCTGGCAGCGGCAAGATGCCCGGCATCAGCAAGCAGACCATCGGAAATATCAATCGCGGCAGTAGCCGATTCGAGCAAAGAGCGACCTAAATCCAGCCGCGCTTCTGGCCGATTAAATCGATGTAAGAGATATTCCGCGTGCTCGGGCTGCGCCTGCCACTCTCCCTTAAGAATGGCCAGCCCTGCTGCGGCATCACCAAGCACCCCAGACACACACAGTAGGTCGCCAGCTTGTGCACCGCCGCGCAGCAAAGTCTTATCGGCGGGCAGCGCGCCCATGACTTGGACAGTGATACAGCGGGGACCTCGGGTAGTGTCCCCACCCACCAGCGGTAAGCGATAGCCTGTGCTGGCACTGGCGACGCCCTCCGCGAAGGCGTGAAGCCAAAGCTCATCCACCTCCGGTAGTGTCATCGCTAGCATCATACCGATAGGCCTTGCGCCCATCGCCGCGAGATCGCTCGCCGCAGCAGATACCGCCCTGTAGCCGATATCCTCCGGGAAACTGTCTTTTAAAAAATGAACGCCTTCGACCTGCGAGTCGATTGAGGTCGCCAATCGCTCGTTGCCTGCTAGGGACAGAATCGCGCAGTCATCGCCTACCGAGAGTTCCACAGCCGAGCCTCGACCGTATGAGGAAAAGTAGCGCTGAATAATCTCAAACTCAGAAACGGGCATCAGCTTGCCCCGTCGATTTCAGCCTTGCGCAAATGTCGTGCGACCTTATCCAGCACACCATTGATATATTTGTGACCATCGGTTGCCCCAAACTTTTTAGTCAGGGAAACAGCTTCGTTGATCACTACCTTATAGGGCACATCTTCGCGGCGCGCCAGCTCAAAGGTACCCATGCGTAGCAGCGTTCGCTCGATTGGATCCAGTTCGTCTAGTTCGCGATCCAAGAACGGTTTAAATGTCTCATCCAGTTCAGCAACGGACTCGGGTACGCCGTAGACCAGTGCTTGAAAGTACTCGAGATCGACATGGCTGAAATCGTACTCTTCTCTGAACTGGGATTCGATTTCCCGCGGCGGCGTATCAGCCATTAGCCATTGGTAGAGCGCTTGCATACCATAGTGCCTGGCCTTGCGCCGCTCGGCGGCGAGGGTATTTCGCGGCGCCACTTAGCCAATCTTATTCAGCAGGCTGACCATTTCTATGGCCGACATAGCGGCCTCCGATCCCTTGTTACCTGCTTTGGTGCCGGCGCGCTCTACCGCTTGTTCTATGGAATCCACCGTAAGCACGCCAAAGGTAATCGGTAAATCAAAATCCATGCTTACCTGGGCCACGCCCTTGGTGCATTCATTCGCGACGTACTCAAAGTGCGGCGTGCCGCCTCGAATAACCGCGCCAAGTGCGATAATCGCGTCCACACCACCGGCAGCTGCCAACTTTTTGCATGCCAGTGGAATTTCAAACGCTCCAGGCACACGCACAATAGATATTTGCTTGTCGCTAATGCCATGTCTACGCAGGGCATCCAGAGCACCCTCCACCAGATGTTCGACCACAAAGCTGTTCCAGTGGGTTGCCACCAGAGCATACTTGCCCTCGCTGCTGGTAAAGTCGCCTTCAAGGGTCGTGATGTCAGTCATCTCTTTTTCCTTTTTCGATGAAACGCTAGCTGGCCGTGCGGCTACTCATCGCCGGGTTGTATAAAATCCAGCACCTCAAGACCGAAGCCAGAAATCGCATTGTACTTGATAGGCGCTCCCATCAGGTGGATTTTTCCCACACCCAAATCCTTCAAAATCTGAGAACCCAGCCCCACCGTTGTATAAGTATCGGGAGTGGCTACCTGGGGCTCGGATGCCTGACCCAGCGCCATCTCAATGCTTGCCAAGAGATGATCCGATCCTTCAGAGTGGGCGAGTAGTACGATAACGCCTGATCCATTTTCAGCGACGGTCTGAAGACAGCGCCCCATATTCCAGCTCTGCTGACCCGGGACCTGACTGGTAACAAGATCTCGCAGCGCTGACTGCACATGAACGCGAACCAGCGTCGGTTTATCCGACTCAATATCCCCGCGAAAAAGAGCAAGATGAACACCTCCCCCCGTTTGATCTCTGTAGGCAACCAGTTCAAACGGACCAAAATCAGTTTGAATCTGACCTTCGCGGATGCGACGGATAGTGCGCTCATTCGCCAGTCGAAAATGAATGAGATCAGCGATCGTCCCCATCTTTAGCTGGTTATCGAGTGCAAAAGCACGCAGGGAGGGACCATCAGCCACTTCACCCTCGGGTGTAAGGATATCGGTAATCACGGCGGCCGGTAACAAGCCAGCTAAACGAGCGTAGTCTGAAGCAGCTTCAGTGTGACCAGCCCGAGTCAATACACCTCCGGGAAGCGCAAGCAAGGGGAAGATATGCCCGGGTTGCACAACGTCTTCTGGCTTTGCAAACGGAGCCACCGCAGCTTGAACAGTACGTGCCCTATCGGCGGCAGATATACCGGTATCAATTCCCTGGGCGGCTTCTATGGACAAGGTGAAGTGCGCCTTGTCGCCGAGTCCATCATCCACCATCGGTGGCAGCTCGAGCTGCCGGCAACGCTCGTCCGTAAGCGTGAGGCAAACGAGTCCGCGAGCGCGCCTGGCCATAAAGTTCACATGGTTGGCATCACAGTGTTCCGCCGCCACCATAACCACGCCCTGGTTGTGACTGTCCGCATCGTCGTCGAGCAGGACTACCATGCGGCCCTGGCGAACATCACTGATTAATTCATCTACCGTATTCAACCTTTTTTCCAAAAAATCCTGTTGTTCTTAAGACGCAGCTTTAATCACGAAGAAAGCCATTTTCTGCCAGAGTTTTCATTGTCAAACCTGCCTCAGCACCAGGGTCCGCCGCTCTGTCGCCTAGTATCAAGCGCTCCAGATAGCGCGAAATGACATCCACTTCTAAATTGACGCGAGTGCCCGGTTGATACTGATCAAAGATCGTTTCGGACATCGTTTGTGGGATGATGTTGAGATCAAAGGTACTACCAGAAACCTCATTGACGGTTAAACTGGTTCCATCCACGCAAATACTGCCTTTGTGTGCAATGTATTTTGCCAATGCTGCTGGTGCGGCTATCTCTACTCTCCAAGACCGAGCGTCTTCAAAAAGTGTAATGACCTCACCCACACCATCTACGTGGCCGCTGACGATATGGCCACCCAGACGGCTGCTGGGCGTCAGTGCTTTCTCAAGGTTCACTCTGGCGCCAGGCTTAAGATTGCCCAAAGTAGTAAAGTCCAGGGTTTCCACCGAGACATCTGCCCAGTAGCCGTCGCCTGGCAGCTCTACCACCGTCAGACAGACACCACTAGTGCAAATACTGTCACCCAGTTGCACGTCATCAAGGGGCAATTTTTCGGTATTGATTCGCAGTCGTACGTCGCCAGCGGTGGGCTGTAATGCCGCAACCGTACCGACGGCCTGAATAATTCCTGTGAACATAAATTCCTCTACATGAAGCCTAGCCTGCAGCCGTACAAGCATCGAGTCAGACAGAACCACATCGTTGCGGTCAAACCGGCTTTACCGTAAAGCGCCAGTCGTCGCCAACCTTGCGTACATCTTCCATTCTGAGTGGGATCTTTTCCGCCATTTGCTGCAAAGGCAGTTGCAGCAGTGGGCGTGCGTCGCTACCCATGAGCGTGGGCGCAACATACACTATCAATTCATCAAGCAGGCCAGCGCGCAAAAATGAGCCCGCTACGCGGGGGCCAGATTCTATCAGAATTTCGTTGCACTGCCGTTTCGCCAACTCCGTCATCAGATCCGCAATATTGAGGCCGCCATCCGCATCCGCAAGTTCGAGAAACTCCGCTCTGCTTCCAGTCAGATCGGCGTCCGGCACGACCCCTTTACGGTGACAGATGAGTGAGGGGCCGCCATCACCCAAAATACGCGCTGCCTTCGATACCGTTAAGTTCGAGTCCAATACCACGCGTAAGGGCTGGCGCGCAGCCGCAAGTTCTGCCTGGGCTCTCGGCATACCCAGCTCCCCGGATCGCACGGTCAGAGCGCAATCATCCGCCACCACGGTGCCAACACCGGTTACGATGGCACAGCTTGCGGCTCGCAAACGTTGCACATCCTTGCGCGCAGCCGTGCCAGTGATCCATTGGCTCTCGCCCGAGGCCATAGCAGTACGGCCATCTAATGACATGGCGAGCTTGGCGCGCACCCTGCCTCGGCCTCGCGTCATGCGGGCGATAAATCCCGGGATCACGCGGCGTGCTTCCGACTCGAGCAGGCCAACATCGACATCGATGCCTGCGCCTCGCAATTGTTTAATGCCCTCACCGGCCACCAGCGGATTCGGATCTGGCATTGCCGCCACTACACGCTTGACACCAGCCGCTATCAACGCTTCAGTGCAGGGGCCGGTTTTTCCATGATGGCTACACGGTTCCAGCGTCACGTAGGCGGTCGCTCCCGCTGCATCGCCGGCGGCCTCCAGCGCCTCAATTTCGGCATGATTTCCACCCGCTGGCTGGGTAAAGCCTTCACCGATAATGCTGTTGTCTCGCACCAAAACGCATCCGACATGCGGATTCGGCATTGCAGAGTAACGGCCGCGTCGCGCCAGCTGCAGCGCACGGGTCATCATTCGAGTGTCATCCAGTGAATTCACGCTTAGATCTTGCGAGTCAGTCGACCGACTTCAATGCCGGCTCAGCCTCGAGTCTTTCGATCGTGTCTCGAAACTCGGAAATGTCCTCGAAGCTCCGGTAAACTGATGCAAATCGCACATAGGCAACCTGGTCGAGCCGCTTTAGCTGGTCCATGACGAGCTCGCCAACCACAAGCGATTTGACCTCACGTTCGCCTGTTGCGCGAAGCTCATGTTTAATGTGGTTGATAACTTCTTCTATGCGCTCAATCGCCACCGGCCGTTTTTCCAGGGCGCGCAGAAACCCAGCGCGCAACTTCTCCTCGTTAAACGGCTCACGATTGCCGTTCTGCTTGATGACTCTGGGCATAACCAGTTCGGCCATTTCATACGTGGTGTAACGTTCAGCACACCTGAGACATTCTCGTCTGCGTCTGACCTGGTTGCCTTCTGCCACCAAACGAGAATCAATAACCTTGGTCTCTTCGGCGCCGCAAAATGGACAGTGCATATCCCTACTCCATTTTTCTAAGTGGCTGAATATTAACATGAAAGAATGCAAGGGGTTCGATCATTCGCGAGCCATCACTCACCCCATCCCTCAGTTGGATGAAGATCTTATCGCGAACGGTGATGGTCGATCCCGGTATCTCGGAATTCAAAAACACGCTCGCTTGGCCCAACTGCCAGCAAGGCTATAGGTGCTTGCAACAGACGATGTTACGCGCGCTACTGACGCAGCGTGCAGTGCGATGCTAACTTCTATACACCGGATACCGCTTACAGATTTCAAGCACCTTTTGTTTTACAGAGGCAATCACCTGTTCCGAGTCGCTCCCTTCCAGTGATTCCAGCACATCACACATCCATTGCGTGAGCTCCATCGTCTCGGCCTCGCGAAACCCTCTGGTAGTGATCGCAGGCGTACCCACACGGAGTCCTGAGGTGATAAACGGGGAACGCGGATCGTTGGGCACGGCATTCTTATTCACCGTGATGTTCGCACTACCCAAAGCGGCGTCAGCGTCCTTGCCGGTATAGGGTTTGCCAATCAAATCCACTAACATCAAATGATTATCCGTGCCGCCAGAGACGATGTTGATGCCACGCTCCATAAACATCTCGGCCATCGCCTTGGCGTTCGCCACGACCTGCTTCTGATAATCAACAAACTCAGGTTCTGCTGCCTCTTTGAAGCTCACGGCTTTGGCCGCTATCACGTGCATTAACGGCCCGCCTTGTCCGCCTGGAAAAACCGCAGAATTAAACTTTTTCTCCAGCGCTTCATTAGCGCGCGCAAGAATGATGCCGCCTCTAGGACCGCGCAGGGTTTTATGGGTGGTGGAGGTGACAACATCTGCGTGAGGTACAGGATTGGGGTAGACTCCGGCTGCGACCAAGCCGGCAACATGGGCCATGTCAACAAGCAGATAAGCCCCCACTTTGTCGGCAATCTCACGGAATCGAGCCCAGTCTAAAATTCTCGAGTAAGCTGAAAACCCGGCAACGATCATCCTCGGTTTGTATTCCAGTGCCAGCGCTTCAACCTGATCGTAGTCCACTTCGCCAGTGCTATTATCTATGCCATATTGAATAGCATTGTAGGTCTTGCCCGAAAAATTGACGCTGGCGCCATGAGTCAGATGGCCGCCATCGGCCAGACTCATCCCCAGGACTGTGTCACCAGGCTCACACAGGGCCTGATAAACCGCTGCATTGGCCGAAGAGCCCGAGTGCGGTTGCACATTCGCATAGGCCGCGTCAAACAAGCTCTTGGCGCGCTCGATCGCTAACACTTCCGCCTTATCGACATACTCACAGCCTCCGTAATAACGCTTGCCTGGATAGCCTTCCGCGTATTTATTCGTCAACACAGAGCCCTGAGCGGCCAATACTCTAGGGCTTGCGTAGTTCTCTGAAGCGATGAGCTCAATATGTTCTTCCTGACGCTGATCCTCATCCTGGATAGCGCTGCAAAGCTCCTCGTCAAACCCTTTAATGGTCATGCTGGTGTCAAACATCGGCGGCCTCTGATAATAGCGGGAGTCCGAAGAACTCCCGTGACTGAAAAGCGGCGCATTCTAACGCAAACCGCGCCACCCGATAAGTGTAATCAGCTCCGAAACAGATCCCAAGTGAACACTGCGCAACTTGAGCATCGCCTCACATTAAGCAATCCGTTATGGTTGCCCGCGCACCTCTGGCAGCGAGGCGCATCACAGTCTGCTAGGCTTGTAGCTGGCTGTATACTGGCGCGCCGCTTGCATAGCTGGGCTTGACTGCGTCAACACGAGAGGCATATGGACAGAGACTGGAAGCGTTACCATCGGAAACAGAGCGGAGACTTTTTCGACGAGCTGATCACCCGGACTGGCAGGCCCAGAGTGGTCGCAAGCACGGCAGTAAAAATGCTTCGCAGCCTGACTCCGGATGAGATGACGGTGCGCAGAAGCGCGGCAGAACTTGCGATTAGAGAAATGGGTATTTCATTTACCGTTTACAGCGAGGGCAAGAATATCGATCGTGCCTGGCCTTTTGACATTATTCCTCGCATCATCAGCGCGAAAGAGTGGCAGGTAGTCAGTAGCGGACTAGCCCAGCGAACCCGCGCCCTAAATCGCTTCATTGACGACATCTACAACAAACAGAAGATCCTAGCTGACGGTGTCGTACCGGCTGAAATCGTCTTGGACTCTGGCAACTACAAGGCGCAATGCGCGGGGGTATCGCCCAGGTACGGGGCATGGGCCCATATCTGCGGCACCGATTTGGTGCGCGACAAGGATGGCAAGTTTTACGTGCTTGAAGACAATCTCAGAGTGCCCTCCGGCGTGTCCTACATGCTCGAAAATCGTGAGATCACCAAGCGCGTCCTACCCGAATTGTTTGAGCACCACAGCATACTGCCGGTGGACGACTACCCGTCTCGACTCTACAGTACACTCGCTTCACTCTCGCCTCGCGACCAAAAGCGACCGAGCATCGTCGTTCTAACACCCGGTATCTACAACTCTGCCTACTTCGAGCACGCCTATCTTGCTCAGGGTATGGGTGCGCAACTGGTGGAAGGTTCAGACCTGTTCGTCGGCGATGACGATTGTCTCTACATGCGCACGGTCGATGGGCCAGAGAGAGTTGATGTCGTGTATCGCCGGATTGATGATGATTTTCTCGATCCCGAAGCTTTCCGCGAAGATTCAGCGTTGGGTGTGGCCGGTATCATGCGCGCCTGGAAGCGCGGCAACGTTGCCATCGCCAACGCACCGGGTAGCGGCGTGGCCGACGACAAAGTCGTCTATGCCTTTGTACCCGAGATGATTCGCTACTATCTGGGAGAAGAACCTCGCTTGGCCAGCGTTAAGACTTATCTTTGTATGAACGATAAAGACCGGGACTTCGTGCTGTCCAATCTACACAAGTTAGTGGTCAAACCCGCCAATGAATCAGGGGGCTATGGCCTCATGATCGGCCCAAAGTCCACCGCTTCCAAACGCGCAGAATTCGCGAAGCTGATCAAGGCCAACCCGCGCAACTATATCGCGCAGCCCACGCTGTCGTTATCTACTGCACCGACCTACGTTGAAGAGGGCGTAGAGCCCAGACATCTGGACTTGAGACCTTTTATTCTCCAGGGCAACAAAACCTGGGTGACGCCAGGCGGTTTGACTCGTGTGGCCCTCGTGAAGGGGTCGCTGGTGGTCAACTCCTCCCAGGGAGGGGGAAGC
>JBCDFM010000018.1:0-30578 GCA_039178015.1 Pseudomonadota bacterium | reverse complement strand
CGGAAAAGAAGACCTCCTTGCTTCGCTGGCCCAAGATCATGCAGCAGCAGTCAGAAAACAGGGTTCTTCAAGGCTTCCGTAAGGGTGATCGCCTTCGATGCGCCGGTGACGCCACTCATCGATCTTGGCGTAGATCGTTCGCCGCGGCGCTCGGACCGGTGGCGCGCTGCGCGGCTCACTGTTGAGGTTGGACACCGTGCCGGGGCTTACCCGCGTGCCCCAGAGCGCCTCGGTGATGTCCTCAACCCGGCGCACTGACACGCCCGCGAGGTACATCTCGATCAGTGCCTCTTCGACGCTACTTTCCCGGCGCTGGTACCGTTCGATGATGGCAGTCTCAAAAGTCTGACGCCGGAGTTTGGGCACCTTCAGCTTCACCGGCCCGGCTTTGGTGTCGAGCGACCGCTCATAGCTGCCAGCTCGCGTGTCACGGCGGCCTTCGGTGCGTTCGTAACGGCCAGCACCGCAGAGCTGGTCTGCCTCTGCGTCCAGCATCGCGTTCAAGGCTTCCTCAAAGGTACCGCGGACCATCTTGGTGAGATGGTCCGCGGTACCTTTGAGGAAGCGCTGTGCAGTTATCCTATAACACCCAGATCGCGCAGTACCTCGCTCAAACCCTGTCGCCAATCAGGACGAGTTATAGAGAAAGTCGTATTCAGACTACTGCAGTCGAGACGTGAGTTTAACGGTCGCTGCGCAGGGGTGGGATAGGCGCTGGTAGGGATGTTCTCAATCACTGGCGCCAGACCCGATTGAGTGAAGATCTCGCGTGCAAAATCGGCCCAGGAGACTTCCGGCGTGCCCGAGAAATGGTAGATGCCGCTCTGCCCTCGTCCCTCGTAAAACGCTCGCGCCATTGTGAGAAGCGCCTCGGCGATGCTTGCAGCAGGAGTTGGGCCCCCGATCTGATCCGCCACGATGGTCAGCCGCTCCCGCTCCGCCCCTAGCCTCAGCATGGTCTTCACAAAATTGGACCCGTGCGCCGAGAACACCCATGAAGTGCGCAGAATGGCATGAGATCCTCCAGCAGCTTGCACGGAAAGATCCCCCGCCAATTTCGTACGTCCGTAAGCACTAAGTGGTCCCGTGGTGCTCTCCGCTCGCCAGGGCATAATCCCCGATCCGTCATAGACGTAATCTGTGGAGACATGGAGAAAGGGAATGCCCTTGGCAGCTGCAATCCTGGCCATTGCACCCGGCGCCTCAGCGTTGATGGTGTAGGCAAGAGCCTCCTTGCTCTCCGCATTATCCACAGCGGTAAATGCTGCAACATTGATAATCACATCCGCATCTGAGGCCCGGATGAGCCCTGCGCAAGCAATAGGGTCCGTAAAATCAGCCTCATCACGACCCACACAGACTAGACGGATCGACCCTTTTGCCCTGCGAAGCAATTCAATTCCTACTTGGCCTGTAAAACCAAAAAGCAGGGTGGTGATCTCCATGCAAAAACCCTCAAAATTCTACCTCAAAAGCACGCTTCATTATACGTCGCTGTTGTTCAGCAATATTTACGATTTTTGCAACTGGTAACTTGGAAAGATCATTCAACGACATCTGAAGATCCAAATTTTTTAGAGCTACATCGGGGTCTAGAGGCAAGTTCAGTAAGATACCCTCACCGCCACCTAAAGGAGTCATGAAGTCACGAGCCTTTGGCATATAGGCAACCATTACTGTTGGCACCCCAGCAACCATAGCTAAACCAGCAGCATGTAACTTTAACCCAATGAAACCACTATAATGCCGAATAGAATGCATAAATGCATATGGATCATAGTAGTGATACTCAACTTTTGTAATACTTTCAATATTTGCCGCTTGTATCACTCGAAGTGTTACTTCCTTATTACAATCCCTAACTACATGAAAAACTAGACGATAACGTTCAGATAGGTACTTTACAATAGTAATGAAGGATTTTTCGAAACCTTCTTGATCATCTAAGCATAAGCCTACGTTCACACCAATTGTGTCAACACGCTTATTGAAGTCAGATAGAGGTATTTCTGGATCATGTAAAAGAAATGCAAAATCACCGAAGACATCAGCTTTTACCCCCATTTTTTTGTAGATATCAACTGAATCTTGGCCACGCAAATATACCTCTGCCGAGTTTCTAAGAATTTTACTCCAACGCGAAAATGACATGGAGCGATTGGCAATCTGATCTTCGGAGAACGCTATACCTGTACCAAAAAACCGAACCGATAAGCCTTTATTTGCACGACTTTCAACGTGATCAAGCCACTGAGTTTGTCCACCATGGATTAACGTACCACCAGCCACAATAAGATGATGACGGCGACGCCGTTTCAGCAGCATATCCAGCCAAGGCCGGTTCGGTGTGGACAGACATGGGACAACCCGGCGCCAATGTAAAGTTTTGTAAGCTGCTACAAGCATTGCCTCATCGCCTAGATTACCTGGCCCAAACATCCCAAAAATCTCAATATCCTTGCGAAAATCGAATAAGTAAGATGAAGTATGGATGATTTTTTTCATCATTAAATCAAAAATTTAATGTGTATTTTAGTTGTTGAACTCTTTTATTGAATGTTTTATAAAAATCATGTTGAATAGCAAAATATAAAGCATTTTTGGAAGTTTCACTTAAATTCTTTCGATCTCTATTAACAGAAATAATTTCTTCAGATAATTTATTTTTGGCACCAAGTGGTGCAGTCCATCCAATATTTCCCGCAGCGTTTAGAGAACTCAACATCCGGTTTTCATAACCAATAATTGGTAGCCCGCAGCCCATGCTCTCAATGTAGGTGCAAGAAGGGTCAGACTGCCGATGGCAGCTCAAGAAGATATCCATACGTTGGCGCGAAAGAGGTACCAGCACGGTTTCAAAGTCGACAGGTGCGTGCAAGAAAACGTTCTTCTGCAGATCGTTTTTGGCAATCCCATCGCGGATTGCAGCCTCTAGGCTGCCAGTCCCGTAGATGTGCAATTCGAAGGCCATACCATATCTTCGGAGTGCTGTGGCTATTGGGATGAGATCCTGTGCGCCCTTCATAGGTTCAAGACGGCCAGAGTTGATGAGCCGTAGAGGAGCCCCGCTGAGAAGCCGCTCTTGGCGTGCAGCCATCTCATCCGCTGTTGCGAAGAGACCTGCGTGTAACCGATTATCGAGGTAAAGAAGTGTATTCGGCCGGTTGCGCCCGTATGCCTCAAAGGCGGGGTAGCCATTGGCCTGGATGCCATGGGCTGTACGCAGGAGGCGCCGGCGCTTTCGCTCGACGTTCAGATTCCAGAATGACGAGTACAGTTTCTTCAGCCAGTTCCTCTTGTTCAACCACACAATCTGTAAACGCGTCTCAAGGATATACTCGATCGTTATGACGCATTTGACACCTTTACGCTTGCAAAGCTCCATAAGGTTGAGCGTCCAGTGGCTGTCTCCGGCGCCTAGAACGATATCACAGTTAGAGATATGGGCGTCCGTAAGTGCGGTATCCGCATCAATCAACTCTATCCCGAAGTTAAGATCTTCTGGCTCAACGGTCATGCCAAAAGGAATGGATGATGCCCCCCGGCGCAACAGACACGACACTTTCCCAGTCCAAAGTTTGGCGTAGAGCTTCATTCCTTCGATGAATTTGATATCCACATGCAATCCACTGCTCGTCTCGACCACAGGTGCGGAGGATATGACAAGCAGTGATGGTCCGCAGGACTGAGATGCATCCGACGGAGTCATCCAGTTCCCAATCGCTTGCCCATGCCCTCACGCCTCTGCAATGCGCGCCACCAGGGCTTGTTGTCGATATACCACTGCAGCGTTTTTTCCAGGCCCTCGTCCAACGTGACCGAGGGGCGCCAGCCAAGTTCCTCGCGGATGCGGGTAGGATCGATCGCATAGCGCATGTCGTGGCCCGGGCGGTCAGTGACGAAGGTGATCAGATCAGCATAGGGTTTTGGCCCTGGGTGCTTTTCGTCTAGGACATCGCATATTTTGCGCACCAGATCGATGTTCCGTGCTTCGCTCTCACCACCGATGTTATAGGTGCGGCCCACCTGACCGTTGGCTAGCACAGTCAGTAGGGCATCTACGTGATCTTCGACATAAACCCAGTCGCGCACATTCTCTCCGTCACCGTAGACAGGGATTGGCTCGCCTGCAAGCGCCTTCAGGATCACTACAGGGATCAGTTTCTCGGGGAAATGGAACGGTCCGTAGTTGTTTGAGCAGTTGGTCACGAGGATAGGCAGGCCGTAGGTCTCGTGCCAGGCGCGCACCAGGTGGTCTGAGGCGGCTTTGGACGCAGAGTAGGGCGAGCGCGGGTTGTACGGGGTGTCCTCGGTGAACATGCCTTCCGAACCGAGTGAACCATACACCTCATCCGTCGAGACATGGTGAAAGCGGAAGCTGTCCGGTTTGCCCCGTCCTTCCCAATAGGCGTGTGCTGCGGAGAGCAGGTGAAAGGTGCCGGTGATGTTCGTCTCAATGAAGGCGCCGGGTCCGTCGATGGAGCGGTCCACGTGGGATTCCGCAGCTAGGTGCATGACAGCGTCGGGGGCGTGTTGGGCGAAGATCCGGTCGAGCGCGTCGCGGTCGCGGATATCGGTGTGTTCGAAGGCGTAGAGGGGGCTGTCGGCCACCGAGGCGACATTGTCTGGGCAGGCGGCATAGGTGAGCGCATCGAGATTGATGACCGGGTGCCCAGCTGCCACAGCCTGGCGTACCACTGCCGAGCCAATGAACCCGCAACCCCCAGTGACGAGTAACCTCATGTTGTATCCTTACGATGCTCGATGATGCGGGCTGGGATACCGACAGCGGTTGCACCCGCCGGGACGTCCTGTAGGACGACCGCATTCGCACCGATCAAAGCATGCTCACCAATTGTCACTGGCCCAAAGATCCTTGCTCCGGCTCCCACATCGACATGGCCCTTCAAAATTGGAGTACCGTGTTTTCCATTTAAATTCCCCACGCCCAGTGTGACTTGCTGGAGGAGCAGGCAGTTTGGACCGATTCGAGCCTCAGGGTGCACGACGACGCCGTTTGGGTGGGTGAGTAGCAAGCCACCTTCGATGTTCGCGTTCAGATGGACCTCTGCTTGAGTAACAACCGACCAGAACCGATGCTGTAAGGCCCAGTACTTATGCTTTAGCCATTTCAATGGAGGGCGTGCCGCCTGGTAGCGCCTGATTGTCCGCAAAAGACGCCGAGAGGGATCCCACCAACGCCGTGGTGTTTCACGTGACCAATCTGGTTCTGTGGCGGAGACAGTCACTGCGTATCTTCCCAAACAAACGGCGAGTTGAAATCTGCAAAACTCGACGCGATCTTGTCCTTGTTGCTTAGAATGGCGACATCAGGCTCAATACCCCAGTCGATACCGATGTCCTGGTCAGCAAAATACACGGCGCCTTCAGTCTCAGGGGCATAGTAGTCAGTGCATTTATAGCAGATCTCGGTGTCTGGCGCTCGGGTGACGAAGCCGTGAGCGAAGCCTTTGGGCACCAGCAGCTGGCGCCCATTCTCGGCGGTTAGGTCAACGCCCACCCAGTGGCCATAGGTGGGTGAGCCCTTGCGGATGTCGACAGCCACATCATAGAGCACGCCGCGCCCGCAGCGCACCAGTTTGTCCTGGGCGTGGGGCGGGGCCTGGAAGTGCAGGCCGCGGATGGTCCCTGCTTGCGCCGAGAGTGAGTGGTTGTCCTGGCAGAAGTCATGCGTGACCCCGTGGGCGGCCAACGTCTGGCGGTTCCAGCTTTCCGCGAAGAAGCCGCGTGCATCGCCGAAGCGACGGGGCGTCAGGATCAGAACACCCGGAAGTGCAGTTTCCTCGATCTGTATGGCCATCATCATCCAAGTTAGGGCAGTCGTAGAACAGTCGAAACGACCGGTTCTCTAAGGGATTGGGAGGATGGTTTAAAGGTCGCCATGCGCTGCACTCATCTCTCCGACAAATCAGCCAGATAACGACCGTATCCTGTCTTCATTAATGGCTTGGCTAGCTCCAGCAGCTGATTCCGATCGATCAGGCCTTCGCGGTAGGCAACTTCCTCGGGGCAGCCTATCTTAAGGCCTTGGCGATGTTCCAGGACGCGCACGAAGTCTCCTGCCTCCATCAAGCTGTCGTGGGTGCCCGTATCCAGCCAGGCGAAGCCGCGGCCCATCATTTCCACGTGTAAAGCCCTCTCGCGCAGGTAAACTTCGTTCAGCGCAGTAATCTCTAACTCGCCCCGGGGCGAGGGCGTCAGACTCTTCGCGAGTTCCGGCGCCCGATGGTCGTAGAAATAAAGCCCTGTCACCGCGTAGTTTGACTGTGGTTTTGTGGGCTTTTCCTCGATCGAAATTGCACGGCCCTCGGCATCGAATGCCACCACACCATAGCGCTCGGGGTCCGTGACCCGGTAGCCGAACACGGTCGCCGCATCACGGGCATCTGCTGCAGCCAGGATCTCCGGCAAGCCGTGCCCGTAGAAGACATTGTCGCCAAGGATCATTGCCGAGGGGCTGCCAGCCAGGAAGTCCTCTGCCAGGATGAAGGCCTGCGCCAGCCCATCTGGCGAGGGCTGCACGATCCAGGTGATCTGTAGCCCGAAGCCTGAGCCGTCACCTAACAAGCGTTGGAACTGTGTCTGATCCTCTGGTGTAGTGATGATGGCAATCTCACGGATACCTGCCAGCATCAGAACGGTCAGCGGATAGTAGATCATCGGCTTGTCGTAGAGCGGCAGGAGTTGCTTCGAGATAGCCCGCGTGATCGGGTAAAGCCGGGTGCCGGAGCCGCCGGCCAGAATGATACCTTTGCGGGCCATGAGACCTCCTTCGGCGCGTCGCCATTCCCGTCTACATCTTATTCTGATGTCTGTCCGCCCGCATGATTGAAGGTCGAGCGGGACATTCGATCGAGTGCTACATTGATCTTGGAACCTCGCTAAAGATTGGTTGGCTGCAGGTGCCCCAATCTGTCGCGTTCAGTTGCGGCGCGCCGTTGCGTGGCCCGTTGCGGTAAGCGCCGAGTCCGCTGCGACCTGGACGCGTGGCCGCTCAGCCCCCTTGCAGTTAGGCGCAGGGCATCGCCCTAGGGGCCAGACTCAGAATGCGGATTGCGTGGCGTCGGCACGCTGGAGTGACGCGGGGTGCGCATGCCCGCTTGAATCTCTGGAGTGACGTTTGCGTTTCTGGAGTTTTCTGGAGATGCCTGTGTTTCTGGAAATCTCTGGAGATGCGCGAGTCTCTGGAGTGACCTAGGGGGCGGGGTTGCGTCTGTGGCGTGGCAACTTGCGTCTCTGGAGTGACCCAGGGGTGCGCCTGTCGCCCATGACCCATCGTCGCCTTGGGACGTCGCTGCGGGTCCTTCCAAAGAAGCGGAGGCGTCGGGGGGTGCGCGGAGCCCCGGTGTTCCAAAGTTTTTCAGATTTACTGGAAAAAATATTTTAGGATATCAATTACTTAGATCAATTCAAAAATCAAAAACGTCACTTTCAAAGCGGTTTTTGGGCTTCTCACAACACTCGAGCATACAAAATCGCAATTTACCCCCTGAACGTGGGTCTAAACGCAATGATTCTGACGAAAGCACAGAAGATCATGCGTTCTTGGAGTGACTTTTGCACCTCTGGAATGCCCCGGAGCTTCTCTGCCAGCTTGAATTGTAACTCCAGTTTGCGGGCCCTGTCAGAGTGGCTTGCATGCGATTCAGCTAAGACCTGCTTCCAGAACTAGTTTGTTGGGTCATCGTCTGCGCTTTTCGTCGGTCCTTACTATCATTTTGCGCGCTAGCTAGGTGGCATCACGTGCCCGCAGAACCGTGGCCCGGCTGACATCCAGCGCGCGGGCCACGGCCGAGACGCTCTCGCCTTGCGCAAGGCGCTCCTGCGCTTCCTGACGTGCCTCGCCGTTCAGGACAGGGGGGCGCCCCAGGCGTTTACCCTCGCGCCGGGCGCGCGCCAGGCCGGCATGGGTGCGCTCAACCAGCAGATCGCGCTCCATTTGGGCGACGGCGGCCAGCGTGGTCAGCACCAACCGTCCCGCGGGTGAGGTCAGGTCGAGATCGCCGAACTGCAGCACCTTCACGGCGCAACCCGTCTCTTCCAGATGGCGCATGACGCCCAGCACGTCCTCGACATCTCGGCCCAACCGATCAAGCTTGGTGACCACCAAGCGTTTGGCTGTCCGGGTCCGGGCGATAGCATCGATCATTTTGGCGAACTCAGGCCGCTCCATGGCCGCCGTCTTGCCGCTGATCGTGTCCGCATAGCTTGCATGGGCAGCATAACCGGCTGTCTCGATCTCTAGCAGCTGGTTTGCCGTGGTCTGCTCAGTGGTGGAAACGCGCGCATATATAAAGGTGTGCAAGAGGTGTTGTCCGAAGTGTCCATTATCCCTGTGCATAATGCAGAGTGTTCGTAAGTCCATCAACAGGCTTTTGAACAGGTGTAGTGCTCAGAATACCAACCTGTCCGAAACCGGTCATTTTTGAACATCTGCTGAATGGGATCTCGTGCGAAGGCAAAGCAGCTTCGATTTGATCGGCGAGATTCGCGACGAGGCTATAGGCCTGAAAATTTATTCGCGCTGCGGAAGAATAAATTGATCTCGACGACCCGTAACACGGGAGCACGATGATTAATCACTAACTGTTCGTGTCCTATTTGCCCAAAAACGCACTTTTTCTATCCCGCTGGGCGGAAGCTGCAGCGCAATGCGTTGACATTTGCAGTGCAAAAAAATATCTCTCAAAACTGTAAGAGTGTCGTATTATGGACTTAAAGGCAGGGGTGTTAGCAATGAGTGATATGAACTCGGAAAATCAGACCGGAGCGGAAGTGTCTGGCGACACGACGCCCGAGTACACACGGCGCGAAGCTCTTGATTCGATCAAGAAATACTCATTGGGTGTGTCTGTTGCTGCGTTGATGGCTAGTGCTGCTGTAACGCAAGCAGCTGCATCAAGTCCCGGAATGGGCGGCGATGATGATGATAATGATACCGGTGGTTTTTAGCTGATTTCAAACAATTAGACTTTAAATCGCTGAAAATCTAAAGCGGGTGTCAATATATTTGGCTCCCTTTTTTTGTTATAAAAATAGCTGGGCCAATTGAAAGTTCTGGCGTCATCAAATTAGAATTATTCGAATAAGATGATATAGTTGGTGTTAGATAGTAACAATAATCGAGTTTTGTTTTCTAAACAACGGGCGCTGGATCTACCAACGCCCGTCTCTTGATTATACGTCAGGCGAAGTCTGAAGCGTCAATATCTCCAGCTGCGCCAGTAACAACTGCTAAGATTTCACCACCAATTGTTACCGAGATCACGGCGTCGAGGCCTACATCGGTGATTGTCAGATCGGTATCGTTAAGGCCAATCAGGCCAATCATATCTACGCCGTCTGTAAAGTCCGTGATTGTATCGGCTTCAGCGACTGTGCCCCCCCCATCACCGGCAGCGAAGAAGAAGGTGTCGGCTCCTCCATTGCCGGTTAGAATGTCGGCACCCTCATTACCGGTTAGGCTATCGTTATCTGAGCCACCTGTAATGGTGTTGTCGGCCGCACCGCCGGTCCACTCGACTTCTCCGTCGATTGTGCTGTCACTGATACCGCTGGCCGTTGCATCGCCGTTTACATCCAACGCCTGTCCTGTTCCGAGGAACTCGTTGTCACTTTGTACTGTTAGATCCGAGGTATCATCTGCTTCATCGCCGAGTTGAATACCGGTTGTATTATTCTCGAACTCGTTGTCCATTACTGTTGCGCTGGACCCACCACCATTCGTCGTGGTGACATAGACACCTGCGGACTTCACATCTGTTCCACTGCCAACGAAGTCGGAGAATTCGTTGCCATTGATTGTGACATTGGCGCCACCGCCGATTTCAATGCCAGTTTCGCGGTCAGTTTCTGCAGCGCCATCACCGACGAATTCGCTGTCTTCAACGGTGCCGGTTACACCGCTGCCGAAATACAGGATGCCGTTCAAGCCGATGTTGGTGAAGGTGCCGTTGCTGACATCGACATTGCTGGTTGGCCCGCCCACAGCGATCGCTGTGCCATCGGTGCTACCAACTTTGATGTCATTGAAGGAGACGTCGTCAAATGACCCCGAACCGAGGACGCGGAAAGCCTGGCTAACGGCAAATCCGTTGCCATCAAATGCCACACCCTCCACATCCAGAGTGGCTCCATTGTTGACAAGGATCCAGCCCTGACTGTTGCCGCTGATGCCGGTGTTATCGTCCGCCAGTACAATGGACTCATCCTGGCCCTCGCCAATAATGGTCAGGTTGTGGTTGACGACGATCTGCGCGCCACCGCTGTCAAAGGTGTTCTCACCCATGTAGATGGTGTCACCGGCCGCCGAGGCGTCGACCGCCGCTTTCAGCGTATCGAAGAACCCGCCGAAGTCGCCATTCGCGCGGATAAGTTGGATGCCTTCCAGCGAGATCGTCACACCATCGCCGAAGTTCAGCTCTTCGATGCTACGCAGATAATCGGTGCCTTCGTCACCGTCTATCCCTGCCTCGTTATCCTCAACCTTCCGGAAGCCGACGACCCTGCCGTCCTTATTGAACTTATAGGTGATAGTGAAATCGTCCGAAGCACCCTCGTAAAATGCCTCGTCATGGCCCCGGCCACCGTTCAGATAGTCGTCGCCCTCACCACCATAGAGAACGTCATTACCCTTCCCGCCGAGCAGGAAGTCGGTATCGTCACCGCCATAGATAACATCTTCGCCGCGACCACCGAACAGAAAATCGATGCCGCCCTTGCCTTCAAGTGTATCATCACCCCGGCAGCCTACCAGAAGGTCAATGCCATTCGTACCGGTGAGTTTATTGTCGCCACCGTTGCCAAATTTAATTGCCACTTTCACGCTCCTCGTTGGGTGCGCCCGATTTCTTGATCCCAGGGCGCTGATAGTCTCATCTGCAAATGTTCGTTCGCTAGGATACAGCTTTTGAAGACAAAGTTTGTCATCATTTTGGCTGAGTTACTCTCAATTCCAACGAAAATTGCATTTGAACTGAAATTGCAATGCTGTGTTTTAGATACGCTCGGCAACCCCAGGTTGTCTCGACTTGAGCTGTAAAATACTTTAAAAGATTGGGGCTAAAATTTATTAATTTATAATATTATTGATTAATAATTTCTTAAATATGCTTGCCAAAATAAAAATGTTATAGAATAAAAGAAGATTTTCTGGTCAAAATATTCCATAAGAATCTTTTTAACTTAGGGTAAGATGATTTCCATACTTTCCAATCGTGCGGATGCAACGCTGCCTAGAGGCGGCTTTTGACCGGGCCCTGGGGAGGCCTTCCCAAAATGCAAATCAGCGCGTTAAGCACTTGGTGGCAGCGGGCCCTGCTAGGGGCGCCAGCCAGACGGCTGACGCCCCGTAATCGTCATTATTGGGCAATGATTCCCACGTTTCCTTGGGCTGTGCGCAGGGCTCCTGTGACTTGCACCCATTTCTGTGGCGCTGCTGCTGACTGGCGGATGACGAAGCGATAGCCCGCATCTTCCCAGGGCACGATCCTGTCAGTCAGATTGTCGAGCACATAATCGCCCTTGTTGGTGCGCACGACCAGAACCGCATGATAGCCGCGGGTGCGTCGGCTCTCGACGACTGCATATAGCAGCTGATCTGGCGCCCACCCGGCTTGGATCAGGGCGTGTTTCTTCGCGATGATATAATCCTCGCAGTCGCCGCGGCTCACACCGATCGTCCAGAAATCGCTGACGCCCTGATTGTGGCGGTCCTCGACCGGGCGGATCTGCCAATTCAGATCCTCATTGATCTGTCGTAGCTGGCGCCAGCGGGCATCGGTCAGCTGCGCCGGTGGGCTGATTACAGCGTCGATCCCTGCCTGGCGATCGTACATGCACAGCTTTGGCTCGCGAGCGCACATCTGATGATAGGCGCGCGGTCCTTGGTGTGGGTTTCCTTCCGCCTGCATGGTCGCGGGGCGCGGCGCGCTAGAGAACCAGCTGGCCAGGGCCGGCTGAGTGCTGAGCATGAAGGCTAGGCCAATTCCAGGCAAAACCCGGCAAATAGCACCGGCCATCGCCGGCACCGAACGAAGCGTGCGCATCGGATGATCTCTCTGGTCGAGCCGATCGGCGGCGCAGGAGCAGCCGGCCTTCTGGAAGGACGATCGGCAAATAGGCCCTCGATCCGAGGGCAGGGCCGGGGGGATTCGCCATCCCGGCGCCTTCTGACGTGAACAGATCTACGCGCTTCGTTTTTAAAAACTGCTAAAATGCATGCCTAATTAATCTGGTAAATTCTATATAAACGCCAAAATATTCTCACAACAGGAAGTCAAAATGAAATACTAAAAGGCGATTATAATTAATAATAATTTAATCTATGCTTACTTTTGATTAATTTATTTTTTGGCAGAAGGGTGATATGGCGCTGAATTTGAGAAATTTACGGCGTATTAAAGGGTTTTAAGCGACCGTGATGGCATGCGCTTTTGGGGCCTGCATATGTTGACCACTGGGTACGGGATCGCCGCTGTTGCGGCCATGGGCCTATCCTTTGCCGATGTGCCGTCGCTGGTCGTTCTGCTGGGTTTCTGGCTGGGCGGGGCGGTGCTGGCGGTGCTACTGCCACTGGCGCTTCTGCGCGGCTGGGCCGGCCCAACCCGCCCTGCAGTCGTAAAGGTCGTCGCGTCTCGCTAGGCGATACCGGCCTCGACGGGCGCGGGTGGATTTCACAGCACACTATATATATGCGTCGCTGTGACAGCGGGGGAGCGGGATCGCAATGCTGCGCCTGACATTACTGGTGGTGCAAGTGGGCATGCTGGGGCTGGCGGTGCTGGCCTTCTGGTCCGGCCCGGCCCGCGCGCCAGGCCTCAATTCGCCAACGACAGATGCCGAAGCGGCCGTGCCCTTCCGTTTCCGCTTTGAAGAGAAAGAAGCCGCCGTGCATCGGGCGTGGGCTCAGCTGAATCTGCTGGATGAACTACCCCCCGAGGAGCGCGGTCCCGGGATCGCCCAATTGGAAGCTGACGCACGACAGGCTTTGGCCAATGGACCGGCCAGTAGTTATGCATGGCTGGCTTTTGCCTGGGCTGAAATGCTGAGCGGCCGGGATGGTACCGCGAAAGAGGCGCTGCAAAGGTCCTGGGAGTTGGCGCCGGAGTCGCGCAATCTTGCCTTTGCCCGCACCTTATTGGCGGTTCGCTGGTGGCCGGAGCTAGGCATCGAGAGCCGCCGGCGGATCTTCATCGATATACACAGGGCTCGAGTTCAGGAGCGCAACCTGTTCCAGCGCCAGTTGGATGAGAACCTCCGATTTGCCGCTGTCTGGGCTTTGGCGCGGATGACGCCGCGCAATGCGCGCCCAGCCCCTTCCGAGTGAATATCTGGCGGGAAACCGTTCTGGCTACGGCCTTGATCGCAGCCTTAGCGGCGCCCCAAGCCCGCGCGGGGCACATCGCCGTCGATGTCGCATCTGGTGACATCCTACAACAATCTGCGGCTGATCTACTGCGTTTCCCAGCCTCAATCACGAAGCTGATGACCGCCTTCGTTGCGCTGGACGCCGTAGCTGCGGGTGAAATCGCACTGGATGCATCACTAACCGTGTCGGCTAATGCTGCTGCTGCGCCGCCAGTTAAGCTGGGCCTGCGAGCTGGCCAACAGATCACACTGAAGACTGCTATTCATGCGATCCTGACGCGCTCGTCCAATGATGCAGCCCTTGCGATTGCCGAAGGTGTGGCGGGTTCTGAGGCCGCTTTCGCTCAGCGCATGACCGCCGCTGCGCGTCGTCTGGGTATGAAGGATACCGTCTTTCGCAATGCTTCTGGTCTGCCGAACCGGGGTCAAGTGACGACTGCGCTGGATGTCGCGCGCATGATTGCGTCGTTGGACCGCGTACATGGTGAGGTGATGCGGCCGCTGTTTCGGGCGCCACTGGCATGGGCAGGGCAGCAACTGACCCCCAGGAATGGTGCGGTCGCCAGTCCTGCAGGCTCGGTTCTGGGAAAGACGGGGTTCACCTGCGATGCGGGGTTCACTGCAGCGCTTCTCGTCGAGCGGGATGGCCGCCAGATCGCGATTGTCACGTTGGGCAATCCGCGCAAGGTTGCCCGCGCTCAGGCCATCGCTCGCTTGGCCCGGGGTGAAGTTCCAACCGCCGCGGCCTTGGCCGACCCGCCCGTAGTGATCCCGCGGGACACATGCCTAGCCGGGCGCCGTAAGCCCAGTGGCTGGACGATCAGTCTTGGCGTTTTCCGGACCGAGCGGGAGGCTCGCCGTGCCCTGTCTGCGGCGCGAAAGGCAGGCGTTTCCTTCGCTGGCCGCGCCGTGCGCCGCGCTGGGCAGCCGGGATTTCATGCATTACTGGCCGCGCCATCCCGCAATGCGGCCCGAGATGCCGTGCAGCCCCTACGTCGGGCCCGACTTCGGCCACGGATCTTGCGTCCGCAAAAGGTTGCTGCTGCTGAGTTTGAGCCCGATTGAGTGCTCACCGGGGAGCGATCCACCACTCTGTGCGCGCCGCCCAGTAAGGCAGTACACTGTGCGCCTTGCAGAATCGTCATAACTTTCGCCCCATGCTGTTGGGGAAAGTTCGGTAAAGAAGGATGATCACATGACCCGTACGTTGCTTGCCGCCACACTGGCTGTCTCTTTGGCCTTTGGCATTGGCACTGCGCCTGCTCAGGCCCAGGGGGACGGCCAGATCACCCAGGCCGAAGCTGAAAAGGCCGCGCAATCGGTCGCCAACTTCTGCAAGATCCTGATCGCTCGCATGGAAGAGCTGATCGAAGATCAATGGGCGACGCCCGATCTGCAGGACCTGGCGGCGGTCTGGGATAGTCTGGATTGCCACCAGGTTTTCGGTGTGGACGAGCGAATCCGCTGGATGCTGCGCTAGCGAACGCGCAGCAGGCGCTTTTCGGCACCTGCACATGCAACTTTCGGTAGCAAGCGGTAACGACACTGTTTTTAAATGAAGCAGTATCATCGCTAATACCTGTGCAAATTCAACATAAATGCGTTCAAAGCTGTAAATTCAATTGAGTAAGCGGCGCATTCGAACTAACTTTACGCAAGCGAAGGGGTCGGCAATTCCGAATATGTGGAGTGACTGGTTATGAAAAAAATTCTGTCTGCTTCTGTTTTAGCAATGACGGTTGCCCTGGGCGCACCGGCCCTTGCTCAAACAAATCAAGACTTGCCTGCCGCTGTGGCGACGGCATTGCAGGCCGCGCAGGCTCCTGCGGATGTTGCTGCACTTGTTGCTGCTAACCCAGAGCTCGCCGCGACGATCATGTTCATCGCAGCCAATGCGGGCGTCGCGTCGCCTTCGCAAGTCGTGGAGGCCCTGGGCCCAACCCTGAGCCCAAGCGACTTGATTGCTTTGGTCCAGGATGCTTCTGAGGCCGCCCCGAGCCAGGCTGACAGCGTTGCCGCTGCAGCCTTTAGTGCTACGGGCCCGAACGCTGCCCTGTTTTCGTCGATCGGTGATGCTGCGCTGAATGGTGTTTTGGCTGCCGGTACGCTGTCCCCGGAGGCGGTTGCGAACGAGGAAGCCGAGATCGCTGCAGCTTTGGCCGCTTTGCTCCCGGGTGACATTCAAACTGCTGACACAGATGGTGGTATCGAAACGGCAGATATCGGAGATGGCGGCGGCTTGGGTGGCCTGGGTGTCGGGGACGGCACGAGCGAGGCTCAGGAGAATCCGACGCCTAATTGATCGCCCATCCGAAGAAGTAGAAACTTGAACGAGGGATAAGAGCGATGGCGTATTTTGCGCGTTGGGCTGCCACGGCAATTGCTTTGCCGGCGGTAACCCTGTCGCAAGCGGCGTTCGCCCAAAGCGACGAAGTCAGCGGTATCCGTGCTGGGTCGTTTACCATTTCACCGTCGGTGTCGGTGACCACATCCTTCGAGAACAACGTCTTCTTAGAAGATGTGAACGAGGAAGAGAGCTTCCGGGTCATAATTGGTCCGGAGGTGTCTATCCAATCCGATTGGAATAGACATGCTGTGCGCCTGGATGCGGGGGTTCAGGCCAATTTCTTCTCGAACGACAGCGACGACAATTTCGTTGGTTATTTTGTAGATCTGTCTGGTGAACTGGATGTCCAGCGTGGCATCCGGATTACAGGTGGTGTTGGATACACGGCTGATTCTGAAGCGCGTGGCGCAGTTGACACTCCAGGTAACGTTGCCGAGCCGATTGATGTGCAAACAATCAGCGCTGATCTCGGCGCAATCGTCCAATTTAACTTCATCCGCATCCAACCCTTCGCTGGTATTACTAGTCAGGATTTTGATGACGCACCAATCATCGGCGGTGGGATCAGTAACCAGGATGACCGCGATCGGATCGAGTTGGAGGCTGGCCTCGAAGTCGGTTACGAACTGCGCACAGGTTTTGAGGCCTTTATCCGAGGCTCATACAATATCACTGATTACGACGCCGCTGTGGATGACACTGGGGTCAATCGGGACTCTGACGGATGGCGGATCCTAGGCGGTGTCGAAGTGGAGCTGACACGCCTTGTTGAAGGGCGGGTTGGCCTTGGCTACTCACAGCGCGATTTCGATGATCCAGCTCTGGCATCAACTGGTGGTTTCGCAGCTGATGTAGGTGTGATCTGGACGCCCACTCGTCGCCTTACGATCGAACTGGCAGCCGCGCGCGATATTGCTGAGACAACCATTGCTGGAGCTTCCAGTAGTACCGAACTGCGGGTGCTGTTAGGAGCGAACTACTCTGTGCTCCGCAATCTGGATGCTCGGGGTGCGTTTGAGTACGCCAATGCCGAGTTTGACGGGTCAGGCCGGACGGACAACACATATCAGTTCACCGTCGGTGCTGATTGGGATCTAACACGTCAACTGACGCTGAGCCCACAGTATCGGTTCGAAACACGAGATTCGAATGTTGCAGGTTCCGATTACGATAACCACATCATATCTCTAGAGGCGTTGTATAGGTTCTAGGGAGAGACGCGCATGGCGGCTCTATGGCGTGCCGTACTGGTAGCACTGGTCATTTCTTTTGGCGTGACAGGAGCATTTGCTCAGGACACTGATTACCGCTTAGGTTCGGGTGACCGGGTCAAGGTGATTGTTTTCGGTGAGGAAGACCTCTCCGGCGAATTCGAACTGGATGGCGGTGGGGCTTTTTCTATGCCACTCATCGGTACTGTGAGAGCGCTTGATCAAAGCCCCCGCCAATTGGAGCAGACGATCGCGAGCAAATTGCTCGATGGCTATCTTAAAAATCCCCGTGTGAGCATCGAAGTCCTCAACTATCGGCCGTTCTATATTATCGGTGAGGTCAACAACCCTGGCAGCTATCCCTACCGCGTTGGCATGACCATTCTGAATGCGGCGGCGCTGGCTGGCGGTTTCACCTTTCGTGCGGATGAAGATGACATCGAGGTCAGCCGAGGTGGCGAGGGCGAGCCGCGTGTGATGGCGCCTGAGACCATAGTACAGCCGGGCGACGTCATCCGCGTGAACGAGCGACTTTTCTGATTTTGATGCGAGGCTTCGCACGTCGCGCGATCCTCGCAGTCACCGTCCTCTTAGCGCTCGGTTACATTGGGCCTCTTGGCGCGGATGAGCATCACCGAGCAGACTGGCTAGAGCCAGAAACACTCCCCGACCTGAGTTTTCTCAACCACAGGCCCGCAGGAAAGTTTGGACGTGTCCGTGCTAATGGCCAAGATCTCATCTACGGTGATGGATCGGTTGCACGTTTTTGGGGCGTTAACCTTCAAGCCTACGCGATATTCAGAACATCGGATGCGGGTATCCAAACACATGCGCGCTGGTTGGCGAAACTCGGCGTCAATCTTGTTCGCATTCATCACCATGATTCCCGTTGGGTCAGACCGAATGTCTTTGGGGATCGTGCTAAAGACACTCTGACGCTCAGTTCTGCCTCGTTAGATCGCCTCGATCGATGGATTGCCGCTCTTAAGTCCGAGGGGATCTATATTTGGCTCGATCTGGAGGTTGGGCGGCGGTTCACCGCAGAGGATAGGATCATGCATTTCGCTGAAATGCAGGGCGACAAGGGCGTCGCAGATCCTCGCGGTTTCAATTACATCAACCGAGATCTTCAAGATCGGATGTTAGCGTTCAACCGCGCGTATCTTGGTCACTTCAATCCACATACGGGTTTCGCCTACAAGGACGATCCTGCGATTATCGCGGTTTTGCTGAGCAACGAAAACGATCTGACTCACCATTTTGGTAACCGGCTTTTACCGGACAAGGCTGTGCCTTGGCATACAGAGCGGTACATGAATCTTGCTGCCCAGTTCGCAACTGAACACGGACTTGACCCTGACCGGACATGGCGATCTTGGACGCATGGGCCTGCGAAGCTTTTTCTCAATGATCTCGAAAACCGCCTCAATACGCTTTTGATTGCTGACATTCGTGCACTTGGTTTTGATGGCCTGATCGCGACCACAAATTTCTGGGGCGGTATGCCTATGTCGGGGCTCCCAGCACTATCGGCTGGCGATATTATTGATGTTCATGGCTACGGCGCGATTGGGCAAAACAGAGGAAACCCGCGAACGCAGCACGATATGTTTAGTTACATTGCGTCTGCACAGTTGGCTGGCAAACCCCTCAGTATTTCAGAGTGGAATGTATCTCCCTTTCCGGCGCCAGAGCGGTTCGTTGCGCCATTGCGGATGGCTGCTCTTGCATCCTTGCAGGGTTGGGATGCGCCAACGCTCTATGGCTACTCCCAACAAGTGCTCGACAATCGCGGCTTCCCAAGCAATTGGAGCGCGTTCAACGACCCTGCCTTAATGACGATGATTTCATCTGCCGCTTTGATGTATCGCAGGGGTGATGTCTCACCGGCCCGTAACACGTATGTTTTCGCACCAGAGCCAGGAAAACTTTTCAATGCTGCAATGGGTGCACCGCATTCCATCGCAATTCGTACTCTTACTGAGCGTAGTAGACTGCTCGTGCAGCTTCCAGAAACACCGCAGCTCCCATGGCTTCAGTCGCAGGATCTTCTGCCAGCAGCTGAGGTGTTCACCGATCCAAATGAGATTTACGGGGAGACTGATGGGAGTATTCAGTCTGATACCGGGGAGATAGTGCGAGATCCTGTTGCGGGGATCGTTACTGTTGATACGGCGCGTACCCAACTGGTAGCCGGGCAGATCGAAGGTCAGAAGATCGCGCTTTCAGATATTTCTGTGCATCTGACCAATGCCCCCGCTGCGGTAGTTGTGCAGAGCCTCGATGGCGCTCCCATTACCCAAGCGGATGAAATCTTAATTTCTATTGCGATGGTGTCGTTGCCAATTGAGGCACGCAAGTTGCCTTTTCTGACTGTTCCAGTGCGTGGTGAGATCTCTATCGAAGCTGCAAAGACTTTACGTTTAGCCGAGGTAAAAGGCGTGCGTCATCGCTGGGATGCTGGGCGTCATATAATCACTTTTGACAATGCTGATGGCACGCAATGGTTGCGCTTGTCGGGGCCGTAGTTCACCGCAGCGCATTCTAACTGAATTTAGGTGGGCGCAAGGAATTCCATGTGATCTAGTGCATCGTAATTGCTGGCATTGAGCCAGCCTCCCGACAGGTTTCTAAGCGTATTATGTCCAAACGTATCCTCGTAACCGGTGGTGCCGGATTTCTGGGTAGTCATCTTTGCGATCGGCTGGTCGACGCGGGTCATGAAGTGCTTTGCGTCGATAATTATTTCACTGGTCGACGTATGAATGTCGCGCATTTGCTGGATGCGCCCAATTTCGAGCTGCTGCGCCACGACGTGACGTTTCCGCTCTACGTAGAAGTCGATCAGATCTACAATCTGGCGTGCCCGGCTTCGCCGGTGCACTACCAGTTTGATCCTGTACAAACGACCAAGACCTCGGTCCATGGGGCGATCAACATGCTGGGCCTGGCAAAACGGGTGCGCGCCAGGATCCTGCAGGCCTCGACGTCCGAGGTGTATGGTGATCCCTCGGTTCACCCACAGCCCGAGGCGTACTGGGGCAACGTCAATCCGATTGGACCGCGGTCTTGCTATGATGAGGGTAAGCGCTGCGCCGAGACGTTATTCTTCGACTACCACCGCCAGCACGGCGTCGACATCAAAGTTGTGCGCATCTTCAATACCTATGGTCCGCGTATGCACCCCAATGACGGGCGCGTGGTCTCCAACTTTATCGTCCAGGCGTTGAAGGGGGTGCCAATCACCATCTACGGTGATGGCAGTCAGACCCGATCGTTCTGTTATTGCGATGACTTGCTGGATGCGATGCAGCGCATGATGGGCACCCCGGCCGATTTCCAAGGTCCGGTGAATATCGGCAATCCGGGGGAGTTTACCATCCGCGAACTAGCTGAATTGGTCATCGAGAAGACAGATTCAAAATCCGAGCTCGTGTTTGAACCGCTCCCTCAGAACGATCCAATGCAGCGCCGGCCCGACATCTCGCTGGCCAATGAGAAATTAGATGGTTGGGCGCCGAAGGTAGGATTACTCGACGGACTTGACCCAACAATCTCTTATTTTAAGAGTATTATGAAAATTAATGATTTCAAAAATAATTAATTAATTCGCACTAAAAATATCTCTGAACTCAGTATTTTTGACAACTTCTCTGCAGTCTGCAATATTTGAAATCCGATCTAAAGACCCACCCGGCAATATTTTTTGCATTTTCGTCACGGGTTTAATTGGATCTACGCCAAGAAATTTATAAAGTTCTCTTATAATTTCATTTGAAGCCAAACTTCCAGAATATAGATCTTCGTATTTGATTCGATAAATTCTGTTACTAGGTATCATCCCCAGCATATCTTTGAGGAAATCATTTTCTGATCTAATTTTTCTCAAATTATTTATCAAGTGTTTGGTGTCTAAATTAGCTTTTTCAATCTTAAGGTCTATTGTATCTTTTTTTAATACAACACCTGTATTTTTTAAAAAAGTATATGATATAAATCTATCTAATATACTATTCCTTTCTAATCCAACCACCTTTATATCGTTTCTTTTTATTAAATATTCATGGATATTATACTTATTCATGTTTAAAGAAAAATCTTTTACCCCAATAGATTTTATCTTATTAAAATTCTTTGCGCTATCTAATTTACCACGGAGTAGGTGTCTAAATGATCTGTAGGTGTTTATAGTGCGCGCCATATTTTTATTTCCAATTAATAAGTCAAGATAAGCAGAATCATTATTTCTATAAATAAAAAGCATACGCTGTAATTTTCTTATTTTATTCCACTCTCCTAATACTTCACCGTAATTAAGCAATTGAGGGTGTTGATTGATTATGTCTACAAGAGTATTGGAGCCAGAGCGGCCTAAAGTCAATATGAAGTGTTTATTATAATGTGTCATTGATGTTGTTTCTGAGCTGAAGAGTCCTGAGGAGTTTTACTGTATATTTTTAAGAGCTCTGCTAGGCGAATAGTCTCAGTTTTTATATTGAATTCATTCGAGACTTTTGCGCGGCCAGCCACGCCCATTTTAGCGTGTGCCGTTGTATTCAATAACATTCCTTCGAGACAATTTACCAAACTTTTGATGTCGCTAGGTGGGATTAAGTACCCGTTGACGCCGTCCTCGACCAGTTCGCTCACGCCGGCAATGTGAGTGGTGACAACAGGAACTTGGCTGGCTAGGGCTTCCATTAGGACCACTGGCAGTCCCTCGGCAAAACTCGGGAGAACGAAGATATCTGTGCGTGATAGATAATCGGCCACTACGTCCTGGGATTGGAAACCGGCAAAACTTACATGCGCATCTATCCCAGCTTCACTTGCTTGCGCCTCCAATGCCGGCCGCTCTGGTCCATCACCCACGAACGTTAGTTGAAGCTCGGGGTGTTTCGGGATAAGGATGGCGATGGCGTCCAGCAGTATTGGCGCACCTTTCACCCCAGATAGCCTCCCCACGAACAGCAGGTTCTTGCCAGGGGAGCTGCGCGGACGATCATAGCGTTCGGGGTCGATCCCGCAGTGGATAATATGCAGTTTGCTCCAATGAGCTTGACCGGCGAACAGCATCAACTGGCTTCTGCAAAAATGGCTTATACAAGAGACGAATTGAGCGCGTGCGACCTTCTCGTCAAGGCGCCAACGTTCTGCCTCGAAGAACTCGTCCGGGCCGTGCATGGTGAAACTGAATGATATTCCAGACATCTCGCTGGCCAACATGGCAACCGAGCATCCCGAGTTCGCGAAGTGTGTGTGTAGATGCCCAGCCCCCTTGCTTTTGAGATGCCCCACCAACACGGCCGCTTCGGCGAAGTAGAAGAGCTGCCAGAGTAGCGCTTTTGCTCCAGGTGGCGCTGTCCGAAAAGCTAACCACAAAGCTCGAAAGTATCCTCTCGGCGCTGTGGTCAGTGCCTTCATGTGATCCGATATCAAGCGAATGGGGTTCTTTGCTGTCTTCAGTAAATAGAAAGTGTCGTCGTAGGCCGCTTCTTCCTCCGGGCCAGTCAAATCTGCAGGTCGCGGTTTGCGGATCGAGCATGTAATCACTTCGAGCCCGGTTGCGCGAACGCCTTCGACTTCACGTTGTATGAAGGTGTGGCTGACCTTTGGATACTCGCTGGTCAGATAAGCGATCGGACCGTGAGATACCGTCATGCTCAACGCCCTCTCGTCCAAGCCCTGCTATGTCCATTGACCCGAACGGCCAACTTAACCGCTGCATAGACAGCGAAACTGACGGGATACTTGGCGCCGAGACGTAATACTTCCCCAGTAGAGATTGCCGGCTTGGTCTCGTTCACCATCATTGCTGGATACTTCTCGTGCATCTCAACCGTCCCAGCATCTTGCCGGCGGCGTGCTTTGACAAGGTTTGTCCACCCTTCTGGCAATGGCCAAAGGAACGTGGGAGCGACGCTGTGGCGCTCGTGAGGTGCGAAGGAGACCCGCGCGTAGGTATCGTCTGCGATGATTGGCGGAAAGGATGCCCAACGGGTTCGCCCGGATGCGTTCACTGAGAAAAGACCAGCACCTTGAACGCCATGCGTCATGAAAGGCAATCTTGTCCAGATTTCGCGGTAGTGGCGGGTGATCCAACTTTTGCCTGGAGCCACCCGCATCGTCCCGCTGGCATAGGCCGGTTTGGGGCGGTCCAGTACTTGGTAAAGGGCGCCGATCAAATCGACGTCGCAGATCACATCGGCGTCCAGATAGACGCGCATGTCACCGCGCGCTGACGCGTCAGCCCGATTAAGCGCATTGCTCTTGTTGCCTTCTGCGATGTCCAGGACGATCAGATCCCACCCAGCATCAGCGGCGGCTTCGGTGCACTCCTGGGCCAGACCGACAGTATCGTCTATGCAGCCATTTGCAGCGACGATGATCTCGCCCCTCTGACCTTCGCCTGGCCAATCTTGGGCGATCAGTGCCTTAAGGCATGGCTCGATATAGCCGGCTTCGTTGTTTGCCGGGATTATGACGGATAACGCGGGTGTCACGTACGGCCCTCGGGCACGTCCTTGTACTCGATAATCTTGGCCTCGCCGCCGCAGGCTTTATGCGCCCGATAGTCCAGCATGCCTTTCAACTGCCAGGGGCGGCCGAGCTTGATAAAAAGCCCATAGGCCAGCGCACTCCCCCAGGGATCCCCGAAGGATTTATGCCTGTAGCGTGCGATCTTTAGGATCATGGCCGGATAGGTGAAGATACCAAGGAGCGCAAGTATCCCCAGCCAGCCGTGGCCTGTTATCAACCAGCCCAGTGCCAGCATGGTGGTGGTGGAGGGTACGATCAGGGACCAGAGCCAGATGCGCCGAACCTCGCTTACATTGTAGCGCTCAGGCCCTTTGCCATAGCGGTCGGCCCCCTCGGCATAGGCCCAGCCCGAGCGGACCATGCGCTTTGCGAACTGGCTGAACCGAGTCATAGCTGCGTCGTGCAGGGTCATCTCGGTATCTAGGCGATGGATGGTCCAACCGGCGCGGCGCAGGCGCAGGCACAGTTCTGGCTCTTCACCCGCAATCAGCGTGGGGTCGAACCCACCTACCGCCTCCACGGCTTCCACGCGCATCAGCGAGTCTCCACCGCAGGCATCGGCCTGTCCGATGGGCGTGTCCCATTCTTGATCGCAGAGGCGGTTATAGACCGAAGCTTCAGGGAACCGCTCATGCCGCCTTCCGCAGGCCACTGCCGCTTTCGGATGCGACTCCAGCAAAGCCATTGCCGTCTCTAGCCAGCTGGGCTGCAATTCGCAGTCCCCGTCAATGAATTGCACATAGGTGAGCGGGCCTACAGCCAGCAATGCGTCCAACCCTGCATTGCGCGCCCGGGCGGCTGTGAATGGAACCGAGAGATCGAGTTCCACAACCTGCGCACCCGCTGCTTCTGCTGCAGCGACACTGCTATCGGTCGATCCTGAATCGACATAGACTACACGTGCCACTTGGCCCGTCACCGCGGCTAAGGCCCGGACCAACCGGTCGCCTTCGTTCCGCCCGATCAGGACAGCGCCGATCTCACCTGTGTTGTTCATGCCTTCACGAAGGGATAGCTTTCTGAAAGACATTCAGCCTCGGGGAACATCACGCGCAAATGTTTGTAATCCTCGGCAAAGATCGCCTGTAGCTTCTCTAAGAGTGCTTCGTGCAACTGTGGCCGATGACGCATCTGAAAGCGTTGCTTGATCAGTTCTCTGAGGCTCTTTGGAACAAGAGTTCTACGCAATGCAGTCGCGATAGAACTCTCAACCATCAACTTGTAAAGAGGAAAGCGGCGAATACGTTCAGCCGACGCATTCTCTTGCGCCCGATCCACTTGCCAAGAGCTTGTCTGTTCTAGGCCGATAAAGGTGCATATGCGTGACAGTTCCGCTTCAGGTGTTGCTTTGAGCCGCTCCAGGCTTGTCAGCAGAATGCGCTCGGATCCATAGGCGTCCAAATAGGGCGCGATTTGATAGGCATACCGGCTGTAGGCGATAAGTTCTGGGTGGTGCTCGAAAGCTGCGTTCAGGTCCTCGGACATCACGCCCATGGTCCACTCGTGAATGTAGTGCGATATTGTGCGCTCAATCGGATTGCGGATCATGTACACGAACTTTGGCTGCTCCAGAGTTGCCTTTAGGCGCTCTAGGCACAGCGGGTAAGTGGGCAGCTTGGTATAGTGCGTGCTGGCTTCGCCTTTCAATTCATGGGGATCAGCGGTGGAAAAAAGTGTCTCGTACCAAGGTAAGCCCTGGGCATAGACTTCATCGTCCGAGAAGAAATTCGGCTCCTTTGGCGTTGTCATGAAGACCCCGGGCTGTGCTGCCAATTGGGCTGCGAGTGTTGAGGTCCCGCACTTCATGCCACCGATGATCAAGAAATCCGGAAGCGCCATCTCAGACACCCGTTTCCCGTTGATTGCCTAAGGGATTACACGCATTGGTCCAGATATCGCGCCATTCGGATTTATTGGCTTTGGGTGTGGATCGTCCCGTCAACAGCCGTAGATTGGCAATCCCGCGTCCCAGGTGCCAGAGCAGATTGGCAGCGATTAATCCCGGCCAGCCGTAGCACTTGCGTAAAAACCGGGTGCGCGATGCGTAATAGTAGGCGGGCACACGTTTGCGGGCTGTGGCGAGAGACTTTACCGGTGCGCTGCCGCCGCGGTAGTGGATCACTCTGGCTTTAGGCTCATGGACGACACCCCAGCCAGCTTTGCGGGCTTGCCAACAATAGTCTTCATCTTCGTAATAGAGAAAATACCCCTCATCCATTGGCCCAACCTGCTCGATCATCTCTCTGCGCAGCAGGATACAGGCAAAACTTGCCCATTCGATACTGCCTGGATCTGGCATTGTGCCTAATGGCATATCGTATCTGGCAAGCAGCTTTGTGACAGGGCCCGTCATCGCACCCCTAATCAGCTCACTGAACGGGCTGGCAAAGCGGAAACTGCTGATCTGAGGGGTTCCGTCTTCGTATTCGAGACGTGGGGCGATCAATCCGGCAGCTGGCGCTGCATGCGCTGCCTCTAGCAAAATCTTCATGCACCCAGGGCGCAGGACTGCGTCGCTGTTCAGGATCAGGTAGAATGCGGCTTGGCCGCTGGCGATGCCCTGATTATGCCCGCCCGAGAAACCGCTGTTTGTAGAGGAGCGGACAAGGCTTATCGGGGCGTCCGGCCCCAGTTCTACCATCCATGCTTCGATGTCCTCTGCTGACCCGTCACCTGATAGATTGTCGATGATGGTAACATGTCCATTTACCCCTTCTAATTCGGCAAGCGCTGAGGCGGCGCACTGGATCGTTAGGGCACCGGTCCGGTAGTTAATGATGGAGATAAGAATCTCGAAATTGGCCGAGGAGATCTTTGACATGACGCGTGCCGTTGAAGACGGGCTACTTCGAAAATTCAAGTGTTCAATAACATTGCACGCACACAGTCCTTGCAATGTGGTTTCAGCCCGGCACTGACGTATTAGATATGCCGAGTTCAGGAGGCGATATTGCTGAAAAACAGCGATCTAGCTTTTCAGCTTCCCCTGCCGGGTGGTGCAGAGGTCAAAGTGGGTGTGCCCACCAAGGTCGCCCTAATGAACAAGATCATCACGCGCTTGGCAGAGGGAGAGGGCTTTGCATTGGCCACTCTAAACCTCGATCACGTGGTGAAACTGCGCCAACCGGGTCCTTTTCGCGAGGCTTATGCGCTTCAGGACATGGTCGTCGCCGACGGAAACCCAATTGTTTGGCTGTCGCGCCTGGCTAACCGGCCTGTCGAGTTGGTGCCGGGATCTGAGCTGATCAACCCGCTCTGCGACTTGGCGGCGGCGAATGGCTGGCCCGTGGCCTTCCTGGGCAGCACTGAGGAGACACTAGCGACGGCCGGTGCCGAGCTCAGCCGCCGCTATCCTGGATTGGAGATTGCGGCCCAGGTGGCGCCGCCCTTTGGCCTCGACCCAGAGGGAGAGGAAGCGGCCGATCTATTGCGCCAGATACAGGTTTCCGGTGCCCGCCTCTGTTTCCTCGCTCTTGGCGCGCCGAAGCAAGAGATCCTGGCCATGCGGGGGCGTACCCTGGCGCCCGCCTGCGGGTTTGTCTCGATTGGTGCTGGGCTCGACTTCATTGCTGGCACGCAGGCCCGGGCGCCTGCCTGGGTGCGTGCCATCGCCATGGAGTGGTTTTGGCGCATGGTCGGAAACCCTAAGCGGCTGGCGCGTCGCTATATCCTTTGTGCGCTGACCCTACCTGGTCTTGCGTGGCGGGTCTGGCGTGCGCGTGGGCCTGCCTCACCCTCGTGATGGGCGTAGACCCAGTGCTGTCACGCCGGCCTCCTGCGCTGGCTGTGCCACTGGGCGGGCGCCATCGAAGTAAAGGCCCATATCGGCCATCATCTGGCCGTCGGTCAGATAACGGTGGGTGGCGCGCCAGGCGTTCATAGCAATGCTCCGTCGGAGTTCTGTATTGTTTAGCACGCGCGCGATATTCTCCCGGAAATCCGAGAAGTCCCAGGATACCGGCACATAGGTCTCCCATGGACGATAGAGGTCAGGACAGGTTTCCAAGTGGCTCATATCCTGTTTGACGACAACGGCGCCGGTCATGAAGCCCTCAACATCGCGCCAGCAAAGCTCGCCATAGCCGAATGGGCTGAAGACCAGGCGCGAGTGAAAGAGCTCCTCCATGAATTGTCCGCGTGAGATGCCCGTGCCGGTCACGACGCGGCCAGGCAGCGCCTCTGCATGGCGCAGCGCCTGAGTACGCATACCCATGTACCAAGGCGATCCCGACGCTGTCAGCCGGGCATGCAGATCGATGGGCCGTTCGGCATCTAAATCCGGGGGCGCCCCCAGAAACCCTTCCAGCAGCCCAGGCGCCGTGAAGAAATTCGCCCCCGCCCGCAGCTTTGGCACGATCGACCGCGGTACTAGCCAATCCACGGCCTTCTCGGCGCAGCCATACTGCCAGCCGTAGTAATCGGTCAGATTGGTGTCGCCCCGGGTGGGCTGGAAGTATTCCGCCCGGTCACGAAACAGCGATTTCTTCACGTAGAGATCGACGAACGGGTCGACATGGCGCGCCAGACGCAGATCGCTGTGGGCGTAGCTGTCTAGAAAGATTACCCGCGCCCGCGGGTTCGCCCCGTTGACACGCTCCAATGCCCAGGACAGCCGGTCTGGATCCACCGTGAACCAGGGCTGCACGATCACCACATCGGCACCAACGGGCGTCAGCTCCCCGTCCAGCAGGCGTTCGACATCGAAAAGGCGGATATCGGCGGCATAGTTTTCCGCGATCTCGTCGCTGAACTGCAGGAAGGGATAGACCTGCGAAAAGCTAATTCGAGAGCGCGTGTAGTAGACATGCACCCTGAGGCGAGAACGAGCCGGGAACGAACGCCCCAGCACCTTGTCGGCCAGAGGGGCCAGCACCTTTCCCATACGGCCGTCGATTGCGTTCTTACCAAGCCAGGCGAGGGCGGATGCGCTCATGGGTTTCTCCCTTTGGGCATAGGTCAACAGGCGGGCCGCTGAAATACAGCTCCCGTTAACTTCTGCTTTACGTTAACTTTTATTTACGAATACATGCGCACATACTTTTACTCGAGCGCCTTTGTATTAAGGAGCCGTTAGGATTAATGGTAGGTAAATAGATCCCACAGGATTTGACTAACTGGATCTGTGGGAAGGCAGCTAATGGCCTCGCAAAAACCCCGCGCGCCCTATCGTGCCGAGATCGACGGGTTGCGCGCCGTCGCCATCGCCGCTGTGATGGCCCATCATGCGGGCGTGCCTTTGCCGGGTGGTTATCTAGGCGTCGACATCTTCTTCGTGATCTCTGGCTTTCTGATCACCAGTATTCTGATGCGCGACCTGCGCGCAGGGTGTTTTTCATTGGTTGGGTTCTACGAGCGACGAGCCCGGCGCATTCTGCCGGCTTTGGTTGTGGTCTGCTTGGCTTGCATCCCACTCGGTTGGGTCCTGGCGTTGCCCGATCAGTTGAAGCTGCTCGGCCAAAGTCTGGTCGCGGTGGTCACCTTCTCATCCAACGTGCTCTTTTGGCTGACCTCGGGCTATTTCGGTCCCGCAGGTGAAGAGATACCGCTGCTGCATACTTGGTCATTGGCGGTCGAGGAGCAGTTCTACCTGTTCTTTCCATTGCTGATGCTGGTGGTCTGGCGGCCGGGTCTGCGGGGCAGCGTGGCGTTGCCGCTAATTGCTGGGCTAGCGGTGTTGAGCCTCGCCGCTGCCGTCTGGGCGCAGGGTTGGGACCGGAATGCGGCGTTCTACCTGCTCCCCTTCCGAGCTTGGGAGCTTTTGGCCGGCGTGCTCCTGGCCCTTTGGCTGGCGCGGCGCGGTCGGCCTTTGCGGTCGAGTGCAGCCCCATCACTTATGGGTCTGGGGCTGATCGGTCTTGGCCTCGTCTTTGCCGACCCATGGTCCTCCCTGGCGCCGTTATGGGCGCTGCTGCCGGTGGCAGGAACGCTGCTGATCATAGCTTTCGCAGGGCGGGGTACTTGGACGCACTGGGCGCTGACCCTTCCCCCGATGATTGGGATCGGCCTGATCAGCTATTCCCTCTATCTCTGGCACCAGCCGGTCTTCGCCTTTGCGCGAATGGCGCAGTTTATGCCGCCGTCGCCCTGGCAGATGGCAGGGCTGGTCGTGCTGACAGGCCTGCTGGCATGGTTCACATGGCGTTTCGTTGAGCAGCCCTGCCGCAATCGCCGATTGATGCGGAGGCGGACTGTCTGGCGTGGCGCGGTGACGGCGGGCGCGGTGCTAGGAACTTTGGGCCTAGCGGCGCATATCGAGCGGGGCTTTGGTCCGGCACGCTTTTCGCCCGAAGTGCTGGCCATCCTAGATACGGCCACCGCGAGCCCCTTACGCAGCAAATGCCACTTCGGTCCCGACGCTGCGCCACCGCCCGAGGAAGCCTGCACTTACTTTGCGGACGCCCCGCCGACCTGGGCCGTTTTCGGCGACAGCCACGGGGTGGAACTGGCTTATGCGCTTGGCGAACGGCTGGCTGAGCGAGATGAGAGCCTGATCCATCTCACGGCCAGCGCTTGCCCCCCGGCGCTTACCTTTGACCCAGGGCAGCCAGGATGCGCTGATTGGGTAGCAAGAACCGTGGCCTGGCTCGAAGACCGACCCGAGATCCATACGATCGTGTTGGCCTGGCGACACAACATGTATCTTTTCGGCGATAACGCGAAGACCTTCCCCGAACTGCCAGATGCGCCGTTTCACATCGCGGTGAAAGGTACAAACGAGGCGCGCCGATCTGCCTACTGGGTTTCTTTCGAAACACTGGTCTCGCGCCTATCGGTCGGGGGGCGCCGGATTCTTGTGCTTGAGCCTGTGCCAGAAATCGGTCGCTCAATCCAAAAGTATGTCCTGCATGGTCAGATTGTGGAAGGTAAGTTACCAACCATCTCCGCAGAAGTTCACCACGCTCGCAATGCATATGTCCGCGCGCGCCTAAGCGGTATGTCCGTGGATACCCTGACGGCAAGTGTCGACTGCAGCCAGTATTGCTCTGGCGCTGCGGAGGGATATGCGCTGCTCTTTGATGACGATCATATGAGCCTGGGTCAGGCTGATAGAATATTCAATATAAAGCCAATATTTTATTATTTAGATTAAT
>JBCDFM010000017.1:0-31171 GCA_039178015.1 Pseudomonadota bacterium | reverse complement strand
CTGTTCATCATCGATGGCGCCCCGCATGGAAGTTAGAGCTGTGATTGACCCGACCGTAGCCGACTGTCGTTGCTGAGTACTCAGGTAGTCCTGCTCGTCAACCCCCAGTTCGGTCAGAATCTGATTAAACAAAGGCAGATAGAGCAGCTGCTCTGGCTCAAGGACGGGGATGGGTGATACCAGCTGCTGGTAAACCAGACCATTCGTTCCCTGCCGATATGCACTGACCTCAATACCGTTAACTCTGTGGTTCTCAAAGCTGGGTTCCGGGAGATGGGCGGGTACGTCCTCGAGGGTAACTTTTGGCAGTATGCTCTCGTCGTCGATCTTCTGCTGCCTTGCGGCCAGGTCAGCGGCTAATTTGACAGTGTCTGCACAGGACTTCTTGTCCATTTGCCGTCTGATTTCACAAAGCCTGTCCTTTTCAGCGGCAGTGCGTCTGGCAGATAAGTCTTCATCAGGCTGCATGACCAGCGTGACACGGTGTGGATTATCCAGTAGCAAACGTTTGGCTAGGGAGCGAATGTAGTCAGGGTCCTCGATCTTCAGCCGTAGGCTGGCGATCACTGGCTCAAGATCTAGTACCGCAATCGGATCACTGTAGTGGGTGGCACAGCCCAGGGCCTGCAGTATCAGCTGTAAGCCATACGGATAACTATCACCGCTAATTTCGCGCTGATGAATCTCAAGCTGATGTAATACAGCTTCGAGACGGTCCCGCTCGATACCCTGTTCCGCCAGATCAGTCAGAACCTCCAGCACCATAGCTTCCACCGCATCCGCATGGCGCGCTTCTGATCCCTCAACCCCGCAGCAAAACACCATTTCTCGCATACTGTCTTCTAATCCACACAGTGGGGACGGTGCGTGCCCCAGTGGGGTTGTCTCAAGCATACGCTGTAGCGGGGAAGCGCTATTATCAAGCAGAACACTAGACAGTAATTGCGCCTCAAGCAGAGCTTCCAGATCGCTGCTTTCGCCCAGCAGCCAGCCGATGACAATATGAGTTTTGTGCTCTTTGCTCGCTGCCTCTTCGAACGCATAGAAGGCCTCGTGGCGCACTGGCTGTGACAGTCGCTGTTCCGGATGGACTTTGATGGTTTGGTCGAGCTTTGAAAAATGCGATAGAGCACGCTCCTCGAAAACAGCCTGGTGTTCGCTGGCAGGAATGTCACCGAAAGTCATAAAAATGGCGTTACTGGGGTGGTAGTGACTCTCATAAAAGGACTTCAACTCACCATAACTTAAGTCCGGGATATGCTCGGGGTCCCCACCACTGTTATGGTGATAGGTGGTACTTGGAAACAACTGCTCGCACAGAGTACTCCACAGCACACTGGGTACTGAACTCATAGCGCCCTTCATTTCATTGAAAACCACACCTTTGAAAACGAGATCTGAATTCGGATCATCCGGCTTGGTGAACTCAACACGATGACCCTCCTGGGCAAAGTCCAGGGGATCAAGTCGAGAGAAAAATACGGCATCGAGATAGACATCCAGGAGATTCCTGAAATCTTTGCGGTTTTGACTGGCGAAGGGGTAGGCCGTCCAGTCAGAACTGGTAAAGGCGTTCATAAAGGTATTGAGCGAGCGCCGGAGCATCATAAAAAATGGATCACGCACCGGATAGCGTTGGCTGCCGCACAGCGCGGTGTGCTCGAGAATGTGCGCTACACCGGTGGAATCCTCTGGCACCGTGCGCAGTGCTACAAGAAAAACATTCTCACTGCTATCTGCCGAGAGATGGTAGTGAACGGCCCCGGTTTTCTGATGCTCGTAGTGTTCAACACTGATGTTGAGGGAGTTGATGGGTGCCTGACGGATACGGATAAAGCTGGGGTGGTTGCTAGGGGTGGTTGTCTGGGTCATGTATGTCCTTGGGACCTCTTTCGATAAAATCGAACGCGTTTAAACTATGAATCCGTGCCGGCAGTGCTGACAGGCACCAGCTCGATACGATACATCCAGGGCCAATGCTTACCTGTGACCCAAATGCCACCGTCTGCAGGATTGAGCGCAATCCCGTTGAGTACATCGGTGTCGCCGCGGCGCTCGGGAATCGGAAGTAACCCCTTTAGATTAACCACGCCATCGACGACGCCGGTATCTGGATCGATCATCACAATGCGATCAGTTTGCCAGACGTTTGCCCAAATCCTGCCATCAATCCATTCCAGTTCGTTCAGCAGCGGTAGTGGTTTTCCACGGTAGGTGACTTTGATAGCCCGCTTGAACTGGTAGTTTTCAGGTGACAGGAAAAAGATACGATCCGTGCCGTCGCTGTAAATGAGATCTTGTGAGTTGTGGGTGATGCCCCAGCCTTCGGTTGGTATCTCCAGGCGATTGCGACCCTGCAGCGTATCCTTGTCGTATACAAATACGATGCCGGATTTCCATGTCAATAGCAGCAGCTGATCTTTCAGAATGGTAAGCCCCTCTGCCCAGTATTGAGGGTCTAGCCTGCGTTCTTCCTCCAACTCACCAGAGCTGAAGTCAAACCGCAATAGACGCGATTTTTCGTAGCCGCCACTGCTGACATAAAGCTTATCGTCCAGAATTTGTAAACCCTGTACGAGCAGGTCGCGACTCTGGGGTTTTTTGTCCACAACCTTGTAGCCGAATTGTTCGAGCGCGTCGGATAGTGGACTGATTAATATCAGCAAAAGCGCGAAGAAAGAGTAGCGAAACATAGACTAGAGCCGGTTGCGACAAAGGTCGCGAATTATAAACCGTCCCGGGTTCAATGTGCGAGCCAGATCGCGGCATAGGGGTGGCAGTTCCTGACATACTTCACTGGCGATTAACTCCCCCAGCAGGGGAGCACTGGTGAGGCCGCGCGAGCCCAAGCCGGTGACCACAAATAGTCCGGGTAAGTAGCAGCCGGGCTCCTCGACCTCCAGTCGCGCGTTGCGCCGCAAATCACCGAAGCGCGCTGCGAACGGTCCTCTATCGGGCACTCGACCCGCCAGCGGCAGGTAGTCGGGACTCGCACAGCGAAACCCCACTCTAGCCTCAAGATTCGTATTTGCTAGCCGTTTCAGAGATTGTGTCCAGGCCGGTAATGCTTTGGCCAGTAGCTGAAGATTTCGCTGGCTATCATCTTTTCGTGCTGCCAGCTCCATATCGCCTAAATCGAACGTAGCGCCAATCGAATAGATACCTTCCCTGGCAGGAGCAATATAACCTTCGTGGCAGAACGCGGCGCGTAGTCCAGTGGGTAGCGCTGTATATGGTAGGTCGGTTGTTTGTCCGCGAATTGCCTGCAGTGGTAGCCAGCTGGTTTGTGCAAGATTTAGTGTTTGTGCGCCGGTGGCCACGACGACACAGGAAGCATCCCAGTGCTGTCCATTCCGCGCGCTCGCGCGCCAGCCAGATGGCAGCGGGTTCAGCGATACATGACCGCAGCCAGAGTTTAGCGTTGAAAGGGGGGAATCGATGAGCGCGTTGCAGACCGCTGCCGGATGTAGCCATCCTGACTGCGGAAACCAGATCCCGTCGGACGACTGCTCCACACCCAGCAGGTCATTGGCTGCAGATGCGGACACATACTGTGCATACTCTGAGACGTCAGCGAGTTGATCTGCAACCCCGGCCAACCCCGGTCGGTCGGGCTGTTGATGAAAAGAGCCACAAAGGGCGCCGTCAACACCATCGCGTAAACCGCCAGCGGCGAACAAGTGCCGATATAGCGTTACGGCATGTTGATAGCTTTGGGTACCGAAATCGGCCAGAGGAGAGTGTTCGCGGTGAATGCGATGATAAAGAATGCCCTGATTATTGCCCGAGCCTGCGCCCGCTAAGGTGTCGCTCTCGAGCAGTATGACTCGGACTCCCCGGCGATTGAGTGCAGCGGCGGTCATACATCCGGCCAGACCCGCGCCGATAATGATAACTTCGGTAGGTAAGTGCTCCTGATAAGCTGGGGAATCCCAGCCCGTTCTTACGCACGCTTCTCGCCTCTGGGTTTCGACAAATGTACCGCGCAGACATTCACGCTTGCGTCCGAAACCGCGCACTTTTTCGACGCGAAAACCCGCCTCCTCAAGCGTTCTGCGCACCGTGCCGGCCACGGTGAATGTCGAGAGAGTCGCCCCCTCTCGACTGATAGCAGCGACATTGTTCAGTACGCTTGGCTGCCACATTTGTGCATTGCGCGACGGTGCAAAACCGTCGAGATACCATGCATCAACAAAAGGCGGCCGCCAGGTTGACAGGTGTCGCAGTGCCGCATCGGCATCGTGCCACCACAAGTCCAGGACGATCCGGCCGCTTTCAAATATCAATCGATGTTGTCCCGGCAAGAGTCCGGGATACTGCTGCAGTAGCTGCTCACTGAGAGGTGAGAGCTGCGGCCAGTTGGACAGGGTCTGGCGTATATCCTTATGTTTTAGTGGATAGCGTTCCAGAGAGACATAGTGTAGACGTGGTTTGGGTGTTCTAGCGGCCTTCCATGCACGCCAGCTGAGCAGGAAATTCAGGCCGCTTCCGAAACCTGTTTCGCCAATACAGAAAGTGGGTAAATCGTGCCGCTGCCATCGCCGGGGCAGACCGCTGCCGTCAACGAAAACGTGCTGGCTTTCATCCAGACCGTGCTCATCGGAGTAGTATATGTCTCGAAAGCGTGCGGAACGCGGGGTGCCTCGGTCGGTAAATTCCACAACGCCCGCTGGTGCGGGTTTCCAGGGTATATGCTGACGAATCATCCCGTATTAGGGCTGATATCGAGTTCCTCGGGGAGCCAGGCAGGAATATGTGCGTTCTTCTGACTGAGAAGCTCCTCGACGCTGAACAAGTGTAGTTCAGGCAGGCTTTGTGGCGGCAGATATAGCGTGATCAGGAAGTCTGCGGCGTTATGCTGCTCTGGGATGTGGACTTCCCAGTGGTGATCTTTTATTCGCAGGGTTGTAGAACCGGGCTGTAGCTGAATGCGCGCAATGTAGTTGTTTTTACCGACAGGTCTGAGGCTACGGCGTTCGCTCGCAATTAATGTACCGAGACGCTGCGTCCGAATACTGCAGATTTGTTCCACATCACGCCGGCTTTCGGGAATGGTTGGGTCGATGAGGCGCTGGGTGATGCGGCTAAGCGCTGTGCTACCCTCAGCACCGCTTAAGCGGACTTTGTCGCTGCTGTAGGGTATTGGGGAGAGCGTATTGGCTTCGATACTAGCAGCAGCACGTGCTGCGAGTTCGTCCTCAGAAGGCAGCGTCAGGGCGGCCTCCTCTAGGTCTGCATAGTATTGGACAAGCAGCGCATGTAGACGGGCCACGTGTTCGCGCTCGCTCTGCATGGAATAGTCAGGAGCGGATACTCGCAGAGGCTTGCTCTCGATGGCGTCTTCGGCCCGCTCTTCATTGTTGGTCTGCGGTTGCGACATACTCAGCAGACGAGCACTGGTGATTTGCTCCTGCAGCAGAGCGAGTTCACGCTCGGTGACTTTGATCAAGCGCTCTTTTATTCGAACCATTTCCAGGGCAAGTTTACGCACGGCAGCGTTTCCACTTTGCTCCGGTGGCATGCCATCCAGTTCCAGAAGCGCTACTGTCCCTTTGTACTGGTCCAATTCCTGGGTCAGCAGCTCCCGCTCGTGGGCGAGCGTTTCCAGTTCCAGGTCAGTGGTGGTCTGCGCGAGAGTAACTGCGCTCGAAACCAGCAAGAAACAGGTGGCAGCAAAGCCGACTGCTTTCAGCAATTGCCCCTGCTGCTGTCGTGCGACTAAAAACGGCGCCATTTTTGGTGCCTTCCCTCCAAACTTCTAAGCAGAATACCAGAGCAGCTTTGCCAGGGGCTAGCACGCATAGCCGAAATAACGATATAGTTGGGCGGGCGGTTTTTGGCACTTCGACCCCTTACATATACGCTTGACGCGATTATCGGTACTCACATGGCACATTCGCAAGAATCGAGTCTTCCAAAAGAAAAGTTTCTCGTAATCGCTGTCAACCTGTTGCATCGACAGTTTATCGACGCGACGCGCACGCAAGCCAAGCAGGTTTACCGCGAGCTTGCGGCTCAGCGCACAATTAACATGACGACACTGAAAATGGAGGACGAATCGACTTTGCGTGTTCACCTGGCCATGGACAGCTCGGAGTTTCGCGGGCAACTGAATTTCGGCTCTTTTAAGGCCAGCCTGTCCATCTTACTGGGTAATCTTGCATCGACCTTACAAGAAGAAAAAGAGGTCACCGTCTTTAGCGTACAAGACCGGCCATCGTCCGTGATATTTGGCATTACTGGGGTTACCGTCGACCGCGGTGTGGCCAATGTAATGGTCCTGGGGAGCGAACTTGGCCAGGAGCGAGGTTTGGCCACTTTGCGCTTGATGTATTTGGACCCTTCCCAATTTGTTGAGTCGAGCGGTCAGTCTAATGAAGAGCTGGCGTCATAACGCTATGCGTCTTGTGTAGGCAGGATCGATACAACGGGGAGGGGAGGCCGCGCTATCGATAATTTTTCGGCTGGAGCCATGACTTGGGCCGTACCAGTAACAACCAGCTTTTCCTTATCATTAAGCACCTTGCAATCCAGAGTGATCACTTCGCGCTTATCCTGACGATCGGTAACCTCAAGCATTACCGTGATAAGGTCACCAATGGTTACTGGCAGTCTGAAGCGCAACGTCTGGCTCAGATAAATTGAACCGGGACCGGGTAGCTCCATTGCGATGGCTGCAGAAATAATTGCGCCGCTGAGCATGCCATGTGCGATACGCTCACCAAATCGTGTACTGGCGGCGAATTCGGGGTCAAGGTGTACCGGATTGACATCGCCGGATACAGCGGCAAATAGCTGAATATCACGCTCCTCGACGGCCTTGGAGTACTGGGCACGTTGACCCAACGTGATTTCCTGATAGGTATAATTGCTAATAGTTGGCATAAGATTTCGGTCTCTGGTCGATCATTGCTTGGTGGGTACTTTAACGCAGTTTCATGTCGTTGTTTCTCAAATCCACACACTTGGGGCAATGACTGTTAAGAGGGTTGAGGTGTCGGCGAGACGATAGAAGAAGACAGCGTGCAAATGGAACAACTGGCAAACAGCATTTACTTTCCCGACGACCTGCCGGTCTCGCAAAAGCGTCTGGAGATAGCAGAACTGATCGCCGCTCATCAGGTCGTCATCGTTGCTGGTGAGACAGGTTCCGGCAAAACTACGCAGTTACCTAAAATTTGCCTGAGCATAGGTCGTGGCGAATACAAGCAGATTGGCCATACGCAGCCAAGACGCCTGGCAGCACGCACGGTAGCGCAACGCATTGCTCAAGAGCTTGGTTCGGAGTTGGGTGACACTGTGGGGTATCAGGTCAGGTTCACCGATAAAGTATCAGATTCAACCGCCATTAAGTTGATGACAGACGGTATTTTGTTGGCAGAGATACAGCATGACAGGCTACTCAAGCGCTATGACACTTTGATCATCGATGAGGCGCACGAACGCAGCCTCAATATTGATTTTATTCTGGGTTATTTGAAACGCATTCTCCCCAAGCGACCAGATCTTAAGCTCATCATTACTTCTGCCACTATCGATGTGGAGAGTTTCTCTAAGCATTTTGATGACGCGCCGGTAGTAGAGGTATCGGGGCGCACCTTTCCTGTTGAAACCCACTACCTGGATCCTCTCGATAATGACCTTGAGGAGAGCAATAGTGAGCACATCGTGCAGCTTGTTGAGGATATTGAAGCGGGCGTGTATGGCGATCGCGGCGATGTCCTGATCTTTTTGCCCGGCGAGCGAGATATAAGAGAGTTAGCGAAAAAGCTGCGTTCCAATGATGCGTTAACGGTATTGCCACTTTATGCTCGCCTCAGCCAGCGCGAACAGAACCGGGTGTTCGACACCGTCACCAAATCGGGGATTCGAGTCGTATTGGCGACTAATGTTGCAGAGACATCGATAACGGTACCGGGCATTCGCTATGTCATTGATCCAGGCCTTGCGCGCATCAGTCGCTACAGCTTTCGAACCAAACTTCAGCGTTTACCGATTGAACGCATCTCCCAGGCTAGCGCGAATCAGCGTCAGGGACGCTGTGGTCGTGTTGCCTCAGGAGTTTGTCTCAGGCTCTATAGCGAAGAAGATTTTCTACAGCGCCCAGAGTATACCGACCCTGAAATTCTGCGCACAAACCTGGCGGCGGTGGTGCTCAGGATGTTGTCACTTGGTTTGGGCAGCGTTGCTGATTTTCCTTTTATCAACCCGCCCGACCCCCGTCAGATACGAGATGGTTACAAACTATTAGAAGAGTTGGGTGCAATAAATGCGGGGGGAAAGCTGTCCTCAATTGGCAGGCGCATGGCACAGCTGCCTGTAGATCCCAGGTTGGCGCGCATGATTCTTGCCGCTGCCGAGCTCAAGTGCATGGAAGAAGTCCTGATCATTGCCAGCGCGCTGGCTATCGCTGACCCTAAAGAGCGACCGGCCGACAAGCAGCAGCAAGCGGACCAGCATCACGCCCGCTTTCGCCATGCGCGATCAGATTTTATGGCCTGGCTGAATCTATGGAATTACTACGAACAGCAGCGACAGTCGCTTGGCAGCAACCAGCTTAGAAAACTATGCAAGCGCGAATTTTTATCCTTTATGCGCATGCGTGAATGGCGAGATGTCCACACGCAGCTCACCATTGCTTGCCGCGGTCAGCGATACAGGTGGATCCAGGCGATACCGGAAGAGGAAAACTACGAAGCGGTTCATCGCGCCTTATTGGCGGGTCTATTGAGCAATATCGCCCAGCGACAGGAAGGCAAGGACTATCTTGGTAGTCGCAACCGAAAGCTGCGAGTATTTCCCGGGTCTTCCCAAGCGCGCAAGCCGCCCAAATGGTTGGTTGCGGCCGAGATCGTTGAAACCTCGGGCGTGTTTGCCCGTGAGGTGGGCGCCATCGAGCCGCACTGGGTGCTGAGCATCAATCCGCAGTTGCTAAAGCATCATTACTATCAGCCGCGCTGGCATGCACGCAGTGGTCGCGTCATGGCCTATGAGCGGATATCGCTATACGGTCTGGTTCTGGCGGATAAGCGATCCATTCACTATGGACCTATCGCACCGATCGAGTCCCGTGAACTGTTGATACGCGAAGGCCTGATCGCAGGACAAATTAGGCCGCAGCCAACTTTCTTGCAACAAAACCTGAAGCTTATCAAAGGCATTCAGGATATTGAGTCACGAGTGAGAAGGCGAGATGTGCTGGCGGAAGAGGAAGTTCTTTTTGCATTTTATGCCGCAAGGCTACCCGAGAAGCTTTACACAGCAGGCCAATTGCGCAGCTATTTGAAACGCTCGGCGAAAAATGAAAAGTGCTTGCTGATGAAGCGCGAGCAAGTCATAACGAGAGAGCCAGGCTTTCTGACTGATCAGTTTCCCGATACGCTGCTATGGGACGATATGAAGCTGCGACTCAGCTACCAGTTTGAGCCGGGAGGAGCGAGTGATGGTGTATCTGTTACTGTACCGGTAGCTCTGTTAAATCGCGTTCCTCGATTTCGCTTCGACTGGCTGGTGCCCGGTTTACTACGAGAGAAGTGCATCCAGTTGGTAAAGGCATTGCCCAAGGCTCAAAGGCGTCTACTTGTCCCTGTCCCTGATCATGTCGACCGCGCGCTCGCCGTCATGCAGCCGGCCGACGAAGATCTTTGCACGGTATTGGCCGCAGTGCTGACTCGCGGCAGCCGTTGCCGCTTAGTTGCAAGCGATTTCGCAACGGAAAAGCTGGATGATTTTTATCGTATGAATATACGAGTTGTGGATAGCGAGGGTGCATTGCTGGAACAGAGTCGCGATTTAGCGGGACTGATCGATCGATTTCGCAGCGACACTAGCGATATTATCGCCGCAGAAGCGCAAGGTTCCCCGGCTCGCGCGAATATTACGCGTTGGGATTTCGACGAGATTCCACAACAGTGGCGCTTTAGGCAGGCAGAGATGGATATCGTCTCTTACCCAGCGCTTATCGACGAGACCAATCATGTAGCAATCACGCTCTGCGACTATCCTGGTGAAGCGCTGATACAGCATCGCCTTGGTGTTCTACGACTGTACCGCCTGCACAGTGCACAACAGGTAAAGTACCTGCGCAAACAGCTATTGAGGGGCAATGATTTTGCACTGGTGCTGGCAGCCTGTCAGTTAGCGAAGGATCCGCTGGTTCATGATGTAATCGACGCCAGCTATATGCTCGCTATGTCCGTTGATCTCGCACCGCCATACAGTAAGCTTGAGTTTGAACAAGCGCTGTATCGGGGCAAGGGACAGGTAATCGAGCGCGCGAATGAACTGGAAAAGATGTTGTTTTCCAGCCTGCAGGTGCTGTCCGACGTTCGCAGTCGGCTGTCAGACATACCCGAATCGCTTGGATCTGATGCGGTGCGGGATATCACTGCGCAAGTCTCGCGTTTATGGCAGTCGGGCTTTATGCGCGATACGCCTGAGCAATGGCTGCTGCAGCTGCCCCGCTACATGAAGGCCATCCGCATCCGGCTTGAGCGCTTGTCGGGGCAGTACGCGAAGGATCAACGAAATATCGAGACCCTGCAGGAACTTGAAGCACCGCTTTGGCAGGCAATGGCTGAGCGCCCTGGCCTGCTGCAGCTAAGTAAGGAGGCCCAGGTCTATCGCTGGCTGCTTGAAGAGTTCAGGGTGTCGCTGTTCGCGCAAAGTCTGGGGACGACACAGCCAGTTTCTGCGAAGCGCCTGACAGAGCGTTGGCGTGCGGTGTCCAAGTGGCTGCTGGAAAATCCGCACTAAAGTCTTTTGTGATCTCGGCGACTGATTTATTTTGCGTTGAAAGCTCCTTGTGTGAAACTTTCTGTATGCTGTCATGTCACAGACTGCACGAGGGCCGTACGTTGAGACGACAACTTATCGGACTTCGTGCGTTGACAAAAAACCATTTCAACTTGACTAGGGAACCTACAATGGCTCAATTCAAAAAACCACTGGCTGCAGCGCTAAGTGCTGCCTTTCTGGCGAGCGCTATCGCCCCTATTGCTACAGCAGAAGTGAACCCCTTTTCAGCACAACAGCTGAGCGGTGGTTATGATCTGCAGAACTTCCAGAAGGATGGCGAAGGCAAGTGCGGTGAAGGCAAGTGCGGCGATGATAAAGGCGGCGAAGGCAAGTGCGGCGAAGGCAAGTGCGGCGATGATAAAGGCGGCGAAGGCAAGTGCGGCGAGGGCAAGTGCGGCGGCTAGTCAGTAATGCCTGATACGAGACGAGCCTTCCGCGGAGCGGGGCTCGGTCTGCGGCGGTCCCTGTTGGGTCCGCTGCAGACAATGGACCAAGGATCGGTCGATTTTATGGAGATTGCTCCAGAGAACTGGATTGGGGTGGGAGGTCGCTTTCACCGTCAGTTTAGAGCTCTCGCAGAGCGCTATCCAATCGCGCTCCATGGCCTCTCGTTGGACATCGGCGGGCCTGACCCCATCGATACACAGCTGGTGAGGTCTGTGAAAACACTCATCGATGATATTGATGCGGTGGTCTATAGCGAGCACCTTACCTATTGCGCAGCTGAAGGGCATCTTTACGATTTGCTGCCAATACCCTTTACTGAAGAAGCGGTCCACTATGTCGCCGCAAGGGTCAGGCAGGTACAGGATATTATTGAACGCCCCCTGGTATTGGAGAATGCCTCGTATTATGCGCAACCTTACGCAGATATGAGCGAGTCAGACTTTGTGAAAGCCGTTCTCGCTGAGAGTGGTAGCGATCTACTACTGGACGTCAACAACATATACGTGAACAGTATCAACCATCGTTATGATCCGCTGTCTTATCTCGATGCATTGCCTTTGGAGCGTGTGCGATATATCCATGTTGCCGGACACTTCGATGAGGCGGAAGATCTCAAAGTGGACACGCACGGAGCCGATGTGATCGACCCGGTCTGGGCGTTGTTAGAGGAAGCCTATCGTCGAGTCGGGCCGGTGCCGACCCTGTTGGAACGCGACTTTAACATTCCACCACTGAGCGAATTATTGAAGGAAGTGCAACAGGTGCAGCGCTTGCAAAAGGCGGCGGAGCTGAAGCCGCCGGCACAGGTGCGAGCGTGAGTGGTATTGGTTTGCGCGACGCTCAAATGGAGCTGGCTCACTATCTTCGATCGCCCTCGGTTGCGCTTGCGCCGGCGGGAGTAGAACAGCGTCGGCTGGATGTGTATGAGCGCCTGGTGTTCAATAACATTGAACGGCTGGTTGGCAGTGTATTTCCTGTGCTGCGCTCACTGTATGCGGAGGCGCAATGGAGCGCCCTTGTGCGAACATTTATACAGGATCATACCTGCCGTTCTCCCTATTTCCTGGAACTAGGACAGGAGTTTTTGCAGTTTTTGATGGAGGAGCATGCGCCGCGCGAGTGCGATCCACCGTTCATGGCTGAACTGGCGCACTATGAGTGGGTGGAGCTGGCGCTGGATGTCGCTGAGCAAGAACCGCTTGCTCAGCGAGACTATGAGGATATCCTCTTGGCAAGACCGCAGCTGTCACCGGTAGCATGGCTGCTGAGCTATCAATTTCCGGTACACCGCATCGGCCCCAATTTTCAACCCTCCGAGGCGGGGGAGCCAACTTTTTTGGTCGTCTACAGGAATCGCGATGACGTGGTACGCTTCATGGAGCTGAACGCGGCAACGGCCCGATTGGTCGAACTGACACGAGATAATATCTCTGCTGACGGACGATCTCTGCTACAGACACTGGCGTCTGAAACCGGCATGGACGAGTCTGCGGTCTTAAGTTTTGGCGCAGACCAGTTGCGACAGCTCGTAGATGCCGATGTCTTGGGGCTGCATGTTGACGATTGCACAGTCGATTCGCGCCTTGCCCCTATTAGGCAGTAGGCGTACCATCGCACCGTGATATTGCAATAATCGCCCCATGAACCATCTGCGCAACCTAGTTCTCCTGCTCTTGCTCTCGTTGTCTCCCGGCCTCGCGGCCGACGAGATCGAAGAGAAAGAGAATATTGACCCCTGGGAACCACTGAATCGGAAAGTGTTTGCCTTCAACGATGCGCTGGACACATGGGTTGTGCGCCCCGTGGCCGAGGGCTACCGGTTTGTCATGCCGGATGTTGCAGAGCGTGGTGTCACTAACTTCATCCTCAATATCTACGAGTTCAATTCATTCTTCAATGCGATTTTTCAGGGAGAGTTCGTAGGCGCCAGTAAGGCAGGTGGACGCTTTATCATCAACTCAACTTTGGGGATAGCAGGCCTGTTTGACGTTGCTACTCCTATGGGTATAGAACCGTTTCGTGCTGATTTCGGTCAGACGCTGGCTGTGTGGGGTGTGGGGTCGGGACCCTTTGTCATGATGCCGGTCATTGGGCCGCGAACAATCCGCAGCACGGTTGGGTACTTCGCCGACACCTACGCTTCCATACCGGCTCTCGTCAACGAGAACAGTTGGGCGTGGACGTTCTGGACGGTGGAGGTAATCGATTTTCGCGCCAGACTGCTGGATGCAGATGATCTGATCACCGGGGACAAATACATTTTCCTGCGTGACGCCTATCTCAGCAGGCGTGAGGCTTTCGTCAATCGGGGGCTGGTGGTTGATAATTTCTCTGATTTTGGGGTGGATGATGAAGATTGGGAAGATTTCTAATCTGAGAACAAATCCCGATGCTTCATGCGATAGCCTAAATATGTGAAATCCTGCCCAAAGCTAAGAGCCTTGAGTTGCCTGAGTGCAGTGATCGGCGTAGTGTCTCGCCGACGGTCCCGCCAAAGTTCCAACAAATGACCACAACCGGAAATGTGCTTGTAATCGATGACGTGTCGGCGCGAGCTAAGTCTTTGGCTGATCTTGTCAGCAGTGCAGGGTTCGAGACAACGGTGGTCACTAACATCTTCGAGAACGGTATATCGTTCGGACCCGATAGCGAGTTTGATGTCGTTATTTGCGAACTGAACCTTGAGGGCGTTTCCTGGAAAGAAGTGCGTCGAAAGCTGCGTCAGATGGATGCTCAGGTGCCAGCGATAATGCTCAGTGATGTTGCCGATCCCGATCGCATGATGACGGCGCTGCATCTGGGTGCGAGCGATTTCTTTGTGCGCCCTATCAAAAATCACCGGTCACTGATCAAGTCGATAGAGCGCTGTTTACGGCAGCGTTCAATGCGCCGGGAGCTGCAGGAATCGAAGACGCGCCTGGAGGCGGCGAATACTGAGTTGCGCGCCACCGTCAAAGTGCTGGAGCAGGACCAGCAGGCCGGGCGTCAGGTGCAGCTTAAAATGCTACCGGCAGGTCCGCTGGTGCTGGATGACTTTGTGATAAGTCACACGGTGATACCTTCACTTTACCTGAGCGGTGACTTCACGGACTACTTCACTGTGGCAGATCACTATGTCACCTTCCTCATGGCAGATGTGTCAGGTCACGGCAGCTCTTCGGCTTTTGCGACGGTGTTGTTGAAGAACTTGTTCGCACGCAAGCGCTCTGATTATCTACGCCAGGATGACGCTTCGATACTGAGTCCCACTGCCATGCTCGAGCGCGCTAACAAAGAACTATTGGATTTGGCTGTGGGCAAATTCGCAACAATGGTTGTCGGTGTGCTGGATATCGAAGATAACACCCTGCGTTATTCTATCGCCGGGCATTTACCGCAGCCGGTGATGGTCTCTCGAGAGGGCGCGCGCTATCTACAGGGCGAGGGAACTGCGGTGGGCATTATGCAGGACTCCGTTTATGAAGAGCATCACCTAGCGCTGCCCAGCAGTTTTATGCTAGCGCTGTTTTCGGACGGCATCTTGGAAATCCTGCCACCTAAAAACTTGGTTGAAAAAGAAGCATATTTTCTCAATATTTTTGAAGAAGCCGCTGAATCGCCCGAGCAACTAGTCTCCCGCCTGGGCCTTGACCGGGAAGAACCCGCACCGGATGATATCGCGGCTCTTTTCATCCATAAGCGTGGCTGATATGCAGGAAGGTAAGATTCTCGGCGCAAGCCACGATGGCATGTATGTGATCCGCTTGGAAGGCGATGTTCGCCTCACGTTGTGTACCACGATCGATGATTACTTCCAAAAGATGTTCGATGATCCGACCTTTACGAGCGTCTGGGTGGATTTGTGCGCCGCTGAAGGCCTGGACAGCACAACCCTGGGCCTGCTCGCAAAACTGGCACTCACTGTCAGGGAGCGATTCGGCTTCAAGCCCGCTATCTACTCATGCGATGCGGGTATTAACCGTCTGATTAACAGCATGGGCTTCCAGAAATTGTTTGAGCTGCGAGAGGAGCTTTGTGGCCACCCGGAGGAAACCGTGTTGATCCCGGCGGTGGCAGGTAGCGAATCTGCCGTCAAAGACAAGGTCATTGAAGCTCACAAAACACTGATGGAACTCAGCCCTGAGAATCGTGCTCGGTTTAAAGATTTACTAACGGCGTTAGAGTGTAGCTGATTCGTGTTCCGCGGCCAGCTTGGTCTTAATATAGTCTTCGTGCGAGACATAGCAAAGCTCTGCCACCTGCCTGATTAGATGCTCCTCGTATTTGTCTAAGCGTCCATCTGCGTATGCTACCCGCCACATTGAGCCAATGAGCTCAAGTTTTTGTGCCGGCAAGTAATGATCGTTTATCAGCCGGGTAAATTCATACAGCGAGGTGGAGTTGTCCAGCTGCTCGCTGGCCTGGGCAATGAGCTCACGGACCTCAGTACGACTCAAGTCTAAACTTTCATAGAGCAGTTTCTCGAGCTCGTCCTGTTCAACTTTATCTTCGCTAAAATCTGCCCTGGCAGTCTCAATCATCAGTGCCGCCGCCGCTTGTCTGAGCCGATGCTCTTTTTCTTCAAGAGTCTCATCCGAGGGCATCTCAAATATCTTTTTAAACGCTTCAATCATCTCGTGCTAATCACCTGTTCTAATTTGACCTGATCACCAACGAAGTTACGAATGCCTTCGGCCAGCTTTTCTGTGGCCATGGCATCGGCGTTCAATTCGTAGCGAAACATGCCTTCATCTAATATCAACCTTTCATCACTTGAAGCAGTGTTATCGGGGCTGAGCTTGCGCTCAAGCTCGCCTTCATCGTTTGCCAGTTCTTGCAAAAGTGCGGGGCTTATAGTGAGGCGATCGCAACCCGCCAGGGCTTCGATCTCACCTGCATTGCGAAAACTTGCGCCCATGACAACGGTGTCGTATCTGTGTTGTTTGTAGAAGCTGTAAATGCGAGAGACCGATTGGACTCCGGGATCGTCTTCAGGTTTCGTAATTTTGACATCAGTGCGAGTTTTATACCAATCCAGAATACGACCGACAAAGGGTGAGATCAGAAACACACCTGCGTCTGCACAAGCTCTCGCTTGACCAAAGCCGAATAAGAGCGTCAGGTTGCAGTTGATTCCCTCCTTTTCAAGCACTTCCGCCGCACGTATCCCTTCCCAGGTTGATGCCGTCTTGATCAAGATCCGCTGGCGACTGATGCCTGCCTCTTCGTACATTCCTATTAACTTGTGCGCCCTGTCAATAGTCGCTTGGGTATTAAAGGACAGTCTGGCGTCAACCTCTGTAGAGATGCGGCCAGGTATAATTTTAAGGACCTCTTTGCCTACATCTACGGCAAAGCGATCGCAGCAGTTCGCCAATTGCACGGCGTTGGACCCACCGAGTTCTGTAGCCCAGGCTTTGGCACTGTCCAACAGCGCAGAATACTGAGGAAATGCGGCTGCCTTTAGCAATAGTGAGGGGTTGGTGGTTGCATCCATCGGCTGAAACCGACGAATCGCGTCGATATCACCCGTGTCGGCAACGACATCGGTCATTGCCTTGAGTTGATCTAATTTGCTTGTCATATGCGCTACAGCCTATGTTAACACTAAAGAATCTGTTTGCTTGCCGCCGCTGCGTTGCCTCACCTGTTCAAAGGCGCTGGTCAACACTCGCGCATCTGCGCCTTTTTTGTAGGCGTTCTCGCTTAAAAAGCGCCTGAACTTTCGCGCTCCGGGCACACCCTGATACAGGCCCAGAATATGCCGCGTGATATGATTCAAATGAACGCCACGAGCAAGTTGCTGCTCCACATAGGGAAGGAGACTGGCAATAACATCATCCCGAGATTGGACCGGCTTGTCCATACCGAACACCACCGAATCGATGTCCGCCAACATCCAGGGGTTCTGGTAGGCCTCGCGACCAATCATAACGCCATCGGCATGATTTAAGTGCTCACGGATCTGCTGTAATGTTTGAATTCCACCGTTAATGATAATGCTAAGGTGAGGGAGGTCGGATTTAAGGCGATATACCCATGGATAGTTAAGTGGAGGTATCTCGCGATTTTCTTTTGGTGAGAGACCGGTCAACCAGGCCTTGCGCGCGTGCACGATAAACGTTTTACACCCGGTGTCAGCGACCGTGGCCACGAAATCCAGCAGTTCCTGGTAAGACTCCATGTGGTCGATGCCAATGCGATGTTTAACCGTCACCGGAATACTGCAAGCGTTCAACATGGCATTAACGCAATCGGCGACCAGCTGCGGCCTCGCCATTAGGCAGGCGCCGAACATGCCGGACTGGACCCGGTCGGACGGGCAGCCGCAGTTGAGGTTGACCTCATCGTAACCCCATTGCTCGGCCCACTTTGCACACCTGGCAAGGTCAATCGGGTCGCTGCCACCAAGTTGTAAAGCGACAGGGTGTTCTTCCGGGTTGAAATGGAGAAATCGCTCTCTATCACCATGTATCAGTGCGCCTGTGGTCACCATCTCTGTATACAGTAGTGCACCTTGGGTGATCAGCCGCCAGAAGTATCTGCAATGATGGTCGCTCCAGTCCATCATGGGGGCGATAGAAAAGCGCCGGTCGAGCGCAGTGCCTGGCTGTCTGATCAGATCGTTCATTCTGTCGCTGTTATTGGCGGGCCAGTCGTGGATACCGGCCATGCCCTGTTTGTTGCCGCTTAGCGGTTATCGGTTTTGAGCACCGCGGGCTCGAGCAGCTATCGCGTTCGAACACCAGGTGCCTGTTATCGGTTCCATAGAAAAAGACGCGAGACATGGTCTAGTCGTTGAACACCATAGCGAAGCGATTCTCCCTAAGGATAGTGTCCGTCTCAGCGATGAGCCCGTCCAGATCGTTCCGGACGTGCAGCATACGGCCGTGAAAGGCGTCAGCCTCGCCTGCCGCCACGCGACAAATCAGCTTTGCTATGGCATCCGATTCGAAGGTAAATTCCGAGGGAAACCCTTCGAAGTCGGGCACCATGGCTTTCATTACCTGCTCTGCATGAAGGCCCATATCGGTTCTAACGAAGCCCGGGCTCAGGGCAAGAACGATCACGCCATGTTCTACAGCTTCCTCGGCCATGCTATCGGTCATTCGCATTAATGCGGCTTTAGACGTTGCGTAGGATGACACAATAGGGGCGGGGAGAAAGGCTTGATAAGAGCCCATATTGATGATCCTCCCCGAACCACGCGCGAGCATGCCGGGCAAAACAGCCCGACAGCTAATGAGCGGACCTTTGACGTTGACTTCCATAACTCGCCACCACTCATCGACGTCGCAGTCTGCTATTGGGCCGTGCGCTCCAATACCTGCGTTATTAATCAGAAGGTCGATGGGCCCGAGCAGAGATTCACATTGATTTACGGCTTCGGTCATACCGGCTTGATCCGTTACGTCCACCTCAGCGAAGGCGCTTTTCACGCCCATGGCTCGACAGGACCCTGCCGCCGGTTCTAAGGTTTCACGTGTTCGGCCTGTTATAAAGACATGCACCCCTTTCGATGCCAGCTCATGTGCAATGTCAAGACCGAGCCCGCGCCCACCTCCAGTGACGAAGGCCACCGTATCTGCGAGGGACTGTTGATGGCTCATGCTTCAATGTCTCCTGAGGCTTGCCCCTAAGACTTTCTCTCGAGCGCTTTAGGCACTGCTCGACAACTGTACAGAATCACCTGACTTTACGACACCGCCTTTTACTACCTTGGCATAGACGCCAGCATTGCCATTACTCGCCTGTACTAGGGTTCGCATGATGGATGGGTCCTTGGGCAGATCCCCAAAGCCGTGGGTAGTCATCGCACAGCGCGGGCACTCCCCGATCACGTCCAGCACGATATCGCCAATGGTCAATTGCCCCCCTACCCAGCGATTCTCAGGGAAGGGATCGTCTGAGTCGGGCACATCCAACAGAAGATTAGGCCGGAAGCGATCGACATGAAAAACCGACTCAGTCCGGTGCTTAGACAAGCTGGCAAGAAACTGCTTTGTCAAAATATGAATCGGGAAGGCGTCGAAATAGGTACCGGGGGGCGACTCAAATTCAAGCACCTCAGCAAATAGACTTAGATCGGGAAGCGATTCGTCGGGGGTTCTGGCAAAGACTTCGCGCAGCTCGCTTTCCAGATCTTCGTGATCGGGTGCACCCCGCCGGTAGTGCTCCAAGGCATCGGCTGGCAACAGCGGCCAGAGGGTCACCGCATGCGATAGTTTGTCTGATAGCCAGGCATTGACGTTTGCGGCATCTGTTTTGCAGGAACTGCCGTCTGCTGCGGTGATCAAGGCTGCACTGGATCCCTGGGGCCGAGCGTCCTCTGTGAACTGAGCAGACAGCGTCATTAGCGCTGGGATTTTCTTTGCGCCACGAATCCCACCGCGAACCTCATCTCTTACTGCCCAGACGCGGTCGCCCACCACGCCGCGTTCAGTGATTGTCAATTCATTGTGTGATTCCCCACCCATGCTTTTCACGGGGTAGCGAAAGAGGCTGCTAACAGTTGGGCTCATAGACAGTTTTCCTATTTTTTATTGGATCTCGTTAAGAGTGCTCATCGGGGCAGGGCCATCTCCGCATAGCGGCTGAAGCGCAGTATGCACAGTGCGATGGTTTTGTTGATTGAACAGGTGGTTCACTGGCGGAATACGGTCAAATGCCGGGGTCAATCCCGGTCATCTCAATGGACAGGTCCCACAACCTCCTCGCGACTTCTGGATCATGGCTACGTCGATTGGATCGCACTCGGGTAGAGGGTCCAGCAGTTTCGCGGCGTTTGCTGGGACCATAATACTCGCCACCCTTTACGTTGTCTGCCGTGGCCGCCTGTAGGGTAGGCCAAGCTCCTTGTGCTGACGTATTGAACAAGCCCATGAACAGCGGTGCAAATAGCATCAGCATTTTGGGTATATAGCGTGTCAGTTCGGTATCGGCGATTCCGGGATGGGCGGCCACCGATAGGGTCTTATCACCGGCGACATCCAATCGACGCTGAAGCTCATAAGCAAAATACAGGTTGGCGATTTTGCTTTGTGCATAGCGTGTGACAGCGTTGTAGTTTTGCTCTGCATTGATGTCATCGAAGTCAATCTTGCCGCGCGTGTGGGCGATGCTTGAGGTGCTGACAACACGTGCGCCTGGTGTATTGCGGAGCTTATCGAGTAGCAGTGAGGTGAATGCGAAAGGGCCGAGATGGTTAACGCCAAACTGCGACTCAAAACCATCGGTGGTCAGCTCATAGGGTGGAACCATAATGCCGGCATTGTTGATCAAAATATCAAGCCGGGCCTCTTCTGCGACGGTAGACGCCGCCTCCTTGATTGAGGCGAGACTCCCCAGGTCGAGTTCAACAACATCGACATCGGCTTTGGGGTAGTTTGCCAGGATAGCTTGCTTGGCCGCGTTGGCCTTTTCCATAGAGCGACAAGCTAGCAACACTCTTGCGCCGCGCCCGGCTAGCGTTTTCGCTGCTTCCAGTCCTATTCCCGTGTTAGCGCCTGTCACGAGTATGGTTTTACCTGTTTGGTCGGGTACGTCGTTTGCGGTAAACCCTGTCATCATAAGCCTCTAAAAAGTAGTGAAACATCTCGCAGGTGGATCGCTCGCGGATGTTACGCCTCGGGCACGATGCGATCTATAAAGTCCGCTGGCGAATCTAAAAAACGCCTCCGTCGTATTGCTACCTAACCGTCTACCTGGCGGCGGTTGCTGTGGTTCTGAACCCAAGGCGAGACAGCGTTACGAAACCCGCTGCTAATACGGGTATTCTGCTACCGCGCGCTGCATTGCGGCAAAATATCGTGCCGAGAACGGACTGCGGCTGACAATATAGAGCCATTACTCGTTGAACTCCACCACCAGCGCGGTTAAACCGCTACTATGCAATTATTTGCAACAAAGGTGTGAGCCAACCTCTATTGGATTTTGACGTCGACGCAGAGCTACGCTAGGGGAGTAAGGTCATGCTATGTTTTTGGCTCTTCCCTGGTCGCGCGAGCTGAGGCAGGCAATCTCACAATCCGCGCATCGAAGCTGCCCAGGTTGGTGGTCGTAAAGAGCGGGCGGCCAGCGTTGAAGATTAGGCCAAAGCGAAGGACATGGAACATGCACTTTATTTTCGAGGTTTATATCAAGCCGGGGTACAGCGCAGAGCAGTATGCGGATGCATGGCTGCGAGCGAGCGAAATTATTCAGCAATCCCCTGGTGCCCAGGGGACGCGGCTGCATCGGAAAATTGGTGACCCCAATGTACTACTGGCCATCGCAACCTGGGAGTCGAAAGCGGTGCGCGATGAAATGGAATCGCGTCAATCCGCCAAAGTACAAGACCTTATAGCCAGCCAAGCGGAGTTTGTGGATATTCAATTGGTTGGGGAGTTTGAAGCACCAGAGTGGGAAGTGATCCCCTCTTACCCTAAATCACCTTGAGCCTTGAATTGGGCATTATCAGGCGCAGCCCGTATAATCCCGGCTCCCCAAAATGACGACTCGCTAAGCTATGACTGTTCGCACTCGCGTTGCTCCCTCTCCTACGGGAGATCCACACGTTGGTACCGCCTATATAGCGCTGTTTAACCTGTGCTTTGCGCGTGCGAACGGCGGTGAGTTTGTGCTGCGTATAGAGGATACCGACCAGGCCAGAAGCTCCAGTGAATCTGAACAGGCCATACTGGACTCGCTGCGCTGGCTTGGTCTGGAGTGGGACGAGGGGCCGGATGTCGGTGGATCTCATGGACCATACCGCCAAAGTGAACGCATGGATATCTATGGCAAGTACGCCAGCGAGCTGGTGGATGCTGACAAAGCGTTTGTTTGCTATCGCACCAGCGAAGAGCTGGCGGCCTTGCGTGAGGAGAGGCGCGCGGCGGGTAACAGCACCGCTTTGAAACATTCTGACCTAGCGTTGCCCGATGCGGAGTTTCAGAAGCGGCGAGACGAAGGCCAGCCTTTTGTGATTCGGATGAAAGTGCCAGAAGAAGCGGGTGCCTGCACGATAGAGGATATGTTGCGCGGCAGCATTGAGCTGGATTGGAGCATGGTGGACGCGCAGATTTTGCTGAAGTCTGACGGCATGCCCACTTATCATTTGGCGAACGTGGTGGACGATCATCTGATGGGTATCACGCATGTATTGCGTGGAGAGGAGTGGATCAATTCAGCGCCTAAACACAAGCTTCTGTATGAATACTTTGGTTGGGAGATGCCGGCGCTGTGCCATTTACCGCTGTTGCGAAACCCAGACAAATCCAAGTTAAGCAAACGCAAAAATCCCACGAGCATCCTCTACTATCAGCACATGGGGTTTCTACCGGAGGCGCTGCTCAACTATCTCGGTCGTATGGGATGGTCGATGCCTGATGAACGCGAGAAATTTACCCGCGCTGAGATGATTGAACACTTTGACATTAGTAGAGTCTCGCTTGGCGGACCTATTTTTGATGTAGAAAAACTCACCTGGCTCAATGGTACCTGGATTCGCGAGGATCTCAGTCAAGCGCAACTGGCCGAACGCTTGATCAACTGGGCGTACAATGAAGACAAGCTGCAACAGGTCTTGCCTCACGCACAGAAACGCATGAATACGCTTAGCGATTTTGCACCGCTCACGGCGTTTCTGGTATCCGGTACCTTGCCAATCAGTGAGAGCAGTTTCGCGGATATCAGAGGTGAACTAGAAGATATCGTACGCTATATGCAGTTTGCCCTTTGGCGACTTGAAGCGCTGCGACACTGGGACAGAGACGCGATTTGGCACACGCTTAAATCGCTGGCCGATGCCATGGACATCAAGATCAAGGATCTGCTTGCGCCACTATTCATTGCCGTTGCGGGCTCCAGTGCTTCGTTCTCCATCGTCGATTCTATGGCGATGATAGGGCCGGATATGAGCCGAGCACGCATCCGGCATGGGATTGATGTATTGGGCGGTGTGTCCAAAAAAGCAATGAAACGTCTGGAAAAAGACTATCAGCAACTCACCGGGGAGTAAGCTATGAACGCAATCAATTTTGGGACCTCGATGCTATCAACGCTGCTTCGACCGGTGAATGGTATACACAGTGAACCAGCAATTGTTAAGCCAGCGCTGCTGCTGCAACTCTATGACAAGGAGAACTGCCCCTACTGTCGTTTGGTGCGCGAGGCCTTAACTGAACTGGACCTTGACGCGGAGATATACCCCTGTCCTAAAAACGGCGAGCGTTTTCGCCCAGAGGTAGTGGAGCGGGGCGGTAAGGCGCAGTTTCCCTATCTCGTCGATCCGAATACAGGTGTCGAGATGTATGAATCGCTGGATATCATTGATTATTTGTTTGAAACCTACGGGCAACGGCCGCTGCCGCTCAAGTGGCGCGCCAGTGTACTGCAGACGGCGGGGTCTATGCTTGCTAGCGCCACACGTATAGGCCGTCCAGCCGCCGCGAAGGCCAGCTACGCTCCTGCGAAATTGCTAGAGCTTTACAGCTTCGAGTCCAGTCCCTATGCGCGACCTGTGCGCGAGCTGCTGAGCCAGATGGAAATTCCCTATGTGCTTCACAACTGCGGGCGCACCGAACTGCAGGAGTGGATCCTGCCGCCCCTGAGAGAGGCGATGAACATTGTGCCCGACAGCAAACTGGAGAATCGCATCAATCTGCAGGCACTTGAGGGTAAAGTAGCGATACCCTATCTGTACGACCCGAATACAGAGACATCGTTATTTGAGTCGGATGCCATCATTGAGTATCTACGCGAGGCCTATAGCGCTTAGTCTCAACAGATAGCCGTTGCGCTAGCTCTTGAACGACGCCATCCAGCTCGCGGACTACCTTGCGATCGCCGTGTTTGCGATCTCAGGCGCGCTTGCCGCAGCGGAGCGGCGTCTCGACATATTCGGTTTTGTTTTATTCGGCACGATTACCGGCGTAGGGGGCGGCACGGTTCGAGATCTGCTGCTCGATGAGACCTCGATCTTCTGGATTGCCGACACACACTATCTGTGGGTGGGTATTGGGGCTTCGGTGGCCACCTGGTTTTTTGCGCCACTCATCAAGTCACTCGTGCAAGTGCTGGTGTGGGCTGATGGACTGGGCATGGCCTTGTTCTCCGTGCTCGGTGCGCTTAAAGCACAGCAGGCTGGGGTGGCACCTGTCGTCAGCATCGTGATGGGGCTGATGACCGCAACGTTCGGTTCTATTTTGCGTGATACCTTGCTGAATCGCGAGCCAGTGCTGTTGGGACCCGAGATCTACGCAACCGCCGCTGTGCTCGGTGCAACCAGTTTTGTGGTGCTTGATGCTGTTGGTGTGCCTGAGCTGTTGGCCATGTTGATTGCCATGGGATGCGCTTTTGCCTTGCGTGCCTGCGCTATTTTGTTTGACCTGCGACTGCCAAAGTATCGCCGTTAGTGCGCAGCAGTGCCCATGCCGCGAGGATCGCGGTGAAATATTCATAAGCGATTGCGCCATAGGTATAAGCGCTGAGTTGTGAATCCGCGTTAAACGCCCAGAAACAGCGTGCCAGTGCGAGACCGCCAATGCACAACATCAGCAGCGTGAGTGCGGGGCGGTAGTAGGTGGACTTGAGGGCTCCCAACAGACAGTAGATGCCAAAAGCTGTTTGCAATCCGCCATACATGGAGCCAATTTCAGGTTTGGCATCACCATTGATAAACTCCAAGCCAGCGTTGCTGGCAGCCAATTCGGGAGAGATTAGGCAAAACAATCCGTACAACGTGAAAACGATAGCGGATAGCCAAAGAATGAATTTTCCAAGCATGCGGTAGTCGCGCCTCACCCTAAGCAGATCTGACTGATTGCAGATTAGCATAGGTATTTAAGGAGACGCGATGTCATTGCAAAGGAGCGAGAATGACCGAAGGTGTCTATTTTTCATTTGTCGAGCAGGCGCTGCATTACTTCACTCGACCGCATGAGCATGTCGCGAGTGAGCCAGTGCAGGTTGATGCGGCCTGGCGAGGCGGACAGATGCCGTCACTGGAGCAAATGGCCTATCGACTTAGCGCGGGCGAAATAGAAGAGATAATGGGTGCCGTGCGCAGCGCTGCCGCCCTCAATAAAGGCACCCGATCTCTTACAGCAGCCGACTTTCCCTTACCGACGCTCGAGCAGCAGATAAGGCGGTGGCGAGAGGTCCTGGCGCATGGCTTGGGTTTTCAGGTGATCCGAGGGGTGCCCGTTGATCGCTGGACCCAGGAAGAAGCAGAGCTATTTTTCTGGTGCTTTGGATTGCATTTGGGCAGACCAGGAGAACAAAACCCTGAGGGTCATCTTCTCGGTCATGTTATCGATACCGGCGAGGCCAGACAGGATGCCTCGGCACGCCTGTATAAGACCTCGGCGAACATCGATTATCACTGTGATGCAGCAGACGTAGTCGGGCTGCTCTGTTTAAAAAAAGCGAAGGAGGGCGGCCACAGCCGTATCGCCAGCTCTGTCACTGTATTTAACGAACTACTCAACCGTCGACCGGATTTGGCCGCGCGTTTGTTTGAACCTATGCAGTTGGATATTCGAGATAGGGAGGCGAATGCCCAGGGCAGCACGCTGCCTATCCAGCCCTGCTGTTATGCTGATGGTATGCTGCGAACGTTCTATCACGCTGACTATTTTCGTTCGGTAGTGCGACATGACGATATAGAAAGTCTTGATGCGACCGAGCAAGCGTTATTAAACACCTATGATGAGATAGCGCTGGAGCCTGATATTTACCTAGACATGGATCTAGAACCGGGTGATATCCAGCTATTGTCTAACCACACGGTGGTGCATGCGCGCACCGATTACCTCGATCATGAGGATCCTGCTGAGCGCCGACATCTGTTGCGATTATGGCTTTCGCTGGAACATGTCGAAACGTAGCCAGTGGGATAGCGCCACTACCAAGTTGCTCGGTTGACAGGGTGTATGCCTGTTACTAAAATGCGCCCCCTGCTGTTGATCTCGGCCTCTTTAAAAAGGCATTCGACATCAAGAGCTTACAACCGAATATGGGGCTATAGCTCAGCTGGGAGAGCGCAACACTGGCAGTGTTGAGGTCCGCGGTTCGATCCCGCGTAGCTCCACCAATTACCAAAAAAGCACTACCTTATCTGTAGTGCTTTTTTCAGTTAGAAGCGCAGAGCGGTTCGATGTCGAACGCGACCCCGGCCGTTAGCTCCACCAATTACCAAAAAAGCACTACCTTATCTGTAGTGCTTTTTTCAGTTAGAAGCGCAGAGCGGTTCGATGTCGAACGCGACCGTTTTTTTATGGCTATGCTCTGGATACCAACTTCTGGTGTAGCCACTCCAAACTCGCCAGCCAGCTTCGATAATCCCTCAGCTCGGCAACATCGCTTACCTCTTGACCCGTGGCCAGGCGTCGGGCTATGAGGTCGCGCAATTCACTGAGAAATGCCGTCTCGTTCTGGATTAGCAGGTTGAGCTCTACCGCCTTCTGCATACAGAAAATTGAAGCATTAGCTGAACCAAAGCAGGCGATTCTATTATCGAAAAGGAATAGCTTGGCGTGGATCATGGTCTCACTCAAGACAATCCTGGTTGGTGATTTGTGCATTATTTCATTCATTACCGCATAGTTAAGATCGTTGCCAATATTGGCGGCGCGACTCATGAAAAGCGTTACGGCTATGCCGCATCGGGCAGCGTGGATTAATGCCGCGGTGATATCAGGGTCTCCAAGATAGGCCATCTCCACGTAGATAGATTCGCTGGCGCTGCTTATTAGATCTAAGACAATTGGCTTGATCTCAAAGACGTCGCGGCCGTCAGTATGACGTCGGTTGGTGACGAATTCGATTGAACGCTCTCTGTCGATGGGAACAGCACCTGTTTGCCGTTCTCTAAATCGAGCAATCAGGTCAGGACTCTCTAGGGCCACCATATAGTCGAAGTAGCGCCGATGACGGTCCTCTATATTGATACTGCCTGTTAGCATCGTCTTGTCATCGAATATAAAGTACTTCGTATGGGTGTCACTGGGCCATTCGAATTTGCCATTGGCGTGGTCCATAAGACGATCGCCTAGGGTTGAACTATTGTCGTCTTCGACATAGGTGTTCGGAAAGCCTAGACGAATCAGCTTATGGTGCAGCGATTGATACCAGGGAATGGCTTTGTTGAAGAGCGACTTTCCGTTCATCTCGTTGCGCTCAAACATGATGGCGGTCATGTCTTTTTTAATGTGAAAGCGCACCCCGCGCTCGGCCGCCGCCAGCAGCGCATGTGCGACTTCGTTGCCGATTTGATCGCTGCGCCACACGAACATGTGTATTTCTACTGACGATTTCACCCGTGCCAAGTGCTGCAAAATGGTGGCGTAGGTTGGGTCAGCACAGTCGGTACCCTGCGGGTCGACGAGCAGCTTTACAGTTTCACTAGTGTCTGCCATTGTGTTTATAGGTGTAGACGGCCTGGCCAATTAGAAACGGTGTCGGACAAGGACTCGCGAGACGACGTTTCAGCCCCTTTTGCAGTCAGCTTATCATCAATCTATCCTTTCCAATAAGTTGGCAACGAAATCCAGTTAAAAATGGCGGCGCGTGGCCAAGCCCTGGCAGTGATAAAAAAAGTGAGCGACAGTGGCTCATCGACGATTTCATGGCAATATCGATATAAGGGTCTACCCTTGAGACATGCAAGGCGTCGTAACAACACGATGCCACCGCGCTAAAGATAAGCTTGTAGTAGTAATAAAGGAACGTGAGCACGTGGGATTACCGTATACAGCAAGGACCATTTTCGCTTTGTTAGCCCTGATAGCGGGTGGCTGCAAGATTGACGTAGTCGCACCTGAGGGTGCGACCATTCGTTCAGAATCAGGTGTGTATGAGTGTATTGGCCCCAACGTCTGTACGATAGAAGTGAACGATGTATTTTTCAATGAAACGTTTCGCGTGGAAACGGAAGGCGATTTGATTTTCGCGGGTTGGAAACGCAGAGATCGAGGCCTCTGTGGTGGCCTTACCGATGCATGCCCAATTGTGACATCGCTATTTGCCGGTAACGAAGTGCTTGAAGCCTTTCTCGCGTCTGACGAAACTTTTTTTCTGGAAGCGGATATCGCAACAGAGGTCGCGATGCTTTCTGTTGCGAAAGACACTACCATTTTTGCTGATCGCACCGCAGACAGTATTTCAGACGGCAAAATATTCGTTGGCCGTAATAACAACGGTAGCATTCGTCGCGGTCTTATCGCCTTCGACCTGAGTGCGATACCAGCAGGAGCTGCGGTTAAGTCAGCAGAGCTTACCTTAAATGTCAGCAATGCCCGTCAATCGGGTGTCGCAATACGTGCGCATCGACTGAACGCGAACTGGGGCGAGGGTGCAACCAGCGGGGTAGGCCGTGGAGAGGGACAGTCCAGCCCGGCCATGATGGGCGAAGCCACCTGGGAAGCGCGCTTTTTCAACATGATGCCCTGGAACAACGCAGGCGGTGATTTCAGGACAGCCGCCAGTGCAACGGCCACTACGGACGATAGCATCAGCTGGGGGAGCGCAGGTCTAATGGCTGACGTTCAGTTCTGGGTGGACAATCCCAACCGCAACTTCGGTTGGATTCTAATCGGCGATGAGCGAACGCCACAAAGCGTTCAGGGCTTTCACAGCAAAGAATCGCCTATGTCTGTTGTGCCCAGACTGACTGTTACTTATAGCGAGACTAGCAACGAGTAGGTGCCGTGGTCGGCTGACACCCTATCTGACTAGCTGCATCGGGAGGGGAGCGCTTCGCGTTTCTGTGCCTAGACTCTCAGCATTGCTCTAGCGCGCGGGTACGTTCTGCCTTTTTCTTAGGAAGTGGCTATGAGTGCACCTTGTGCGCTCTCACGCATGCAGTGCCCGTTTTCTTAGGCAGCATCAGAATGCTTACTAGCTCGTGAAAATCGAGATTACTGGGTGCAAACAAAGAACTAGCGGGCTTGATTCCGGCTTAAGCCGTTATGGTTTAGGGTCTAAAGGTTTAGCGCCAAATCAGCAGGTGATGAAAAAGTGCACCTTTGGATCAGCGGGTGTATTGTTGATGCAGGTACATTTAAAGACCATATCACCACCCTCAGCGGTGATTGCGCCACAACTCACGTTAGGTTTGTTTCCTTCTTTGAGTTTGCACTCCAGATTGGTACCTTTCGCATAATTCATGCACTGAAGCACGATATCGGCCTGTGTGAAGGGCGGAAGATTTTTCGTTTCATTGCAGGTGCCACTTTTACAATTGTTATACCAATGTGCATAAAATGACTGGGCGCTAGCGTTCACTGTTCCAAAGACAACTGTGATTAGCAGCGCCGAGTTAAGACATATCGTTCTAATATGGCACAACATCCGTGCACACTCCCTGTTGGTCGTTAAGACGCTCTAGTTATGAAGCCAGAATTCGGCTGATTTCTCAACTGGTTCCCCCTCCGCTTCGCGTGATGGTTACCGATTTAAATTTGGGATAAACGCGCAGACGGGATGCGGGAAGACCGTGTAAGATCGCGTTGCCTGGTCAGTGATGACCTTACGATATTTGTAAAATAGCTGAATGTTGGATGCTTACTATGGCAGAGACTAACGCTGGATTGCTGCTGCTGTCAGCTCTATTGCTGGGTATTTTCCTTGGCGCTCAGCTTGCCGAGGCCTGCTTGTTTGTCCCCATTTGGAGGCGAATGAAGCCCGATGAATTTTTCGAGCAGCATAAAACTGTTGGGCCGATGATCTACCGCTTTTTCGCACCACTCACTGTTCTTGCAACTGTTATACCCCTGGTGACGGTTGCGCTTTACTGGTTCAGTGGGAGCGACAGCAGCGGTATGTTGGCGGGCATGGGACTGGCGAGCGCGGCATTTTTCTCTACGTATTTTGTGTACTTCAAATCAGCGAACAAGAAATTTGCCACGAGAGCGATCGCGGATTCAGAGCTCCCAGATGAGTTGTCCCGGTGGAATCGATGGCACTGGGTTCGAATCATCTTTGAGGGCATAGCCTTTGTCTGCTGCCTTGGCCTGTTACTGGCGGAGTAGTCCGATAGACGCTGCATATAGCGCGCGGTGTCACTGCGTTGAACGGTTCTCAACTTTTGCGTCGTGCTGTTCAAACCAGGCGAGAATGGCTGCCACCTTGCCAATGAGTTGGCTGGGTCGGTTGGCTATGCCATGCGAGGCCGTGGGCATACGTACCATGGCTGTGTCGACGCCCTGTAGTTTCAAAGCTTGATAGTACTGCTCGGTCTCTGGCATCGGTGTACGCAGGTCGTCTTCGCCAGTTAGGAGCATGGTCGGCGTGCTTACGTTTCCCACCAGTGACAGTGGCGATCGCCGCCAGTAGCTGTCCTGGTCTTCCCAGGGAAAAGATTCAAACCAGTATCGTGAAAAGTAAGCGGGATTATCCGCGGTGAGTACAAAGCTGGTCCAGTTAATAACAGGTTTGGCCACGACAGCCGCGCGGAAGCGATCAGTATTGCCGACGATCCATGCGGTGAGGACACCGCCGCCGCTGCCGCCGGTTACGAATAGCCGCTCGGAATCGACGAAGCCCAGCTCGATTGTAGCGTCTACGACCGACATCAGGTCGTCATAATCCTGGCTGGGATAGTTGTGATGAATCAGATTGCCGAATGCTTCGCCATAGCTGCTGCTGCCGCGTGGATTGGCGTAAACGACCACATAGCCTGCGGCAGCGAATAGCTGAATTTCTGCGGCGAAATGTGGGCCGTAGGCCGCATGGGGTCCGCCATGAATCTCCATAATCAGAGGGTACTTCTTTTTGGGGTCGAAACCGGGAGGCTTGGCTATCCACGCCTGAATGGCGAGATCGTCCACACTGGATTGCAATTCTAGCTCCTCGATTTTGGCGAGATCCCTATGAGCCAACATGTTGTTGCTGAGAGCGGTTAGTTGTTTAGTGTTATCTCTGCCGCGTCTGCCGACGGAGATATTCGCTGGTGATTCCGTTGTGCCGG
>JBCDFM010000016.1:0-31210 GCA_039178015.1 Pseudomonadota bacterium | reverse complement strand
CTCGTCTGCACCTATTGGTGCGATGACGGGAATAAAATGACTGTCGAGGATGACGTTGAGGACTTCGGTATCAATCTTTTCAACCTCTCCAACGTGCCCAATATCGATGATTTCTGATGCATTGAGCTCGGGCGCTCGTCTTTCGACGTTCATTTTACGAGCGCGTATCAAGCGGCCGTCTTTGCCGGTAACGCCAATAGCCTTGCCGCCGTTACGGTTGATAGAAGTGACAATCTCCTTATTAACACTACCTCCGAGCACCATTTCGACCACATCCATGGTCTGAGTGTCGGTGACGCGCATGCCATCTACGAATTCAGTTTTGATATTAAGTCTTGATAACAGCTCTCCAATCTGTGGGCCGCCGCCATGCACCACAATCGGGTTCATCCCAACAAGCTTCATCAGTACGACGTCTCGCGCAAAGCTCTCTTGGAGCTGCTGATCCACCATTGCGTTGCCGCCAAACTTGACAACAAGCGTCTTTCCTGTGAATCGCTGAATATAGGGAAGTGCCTCTGTCAAAACCTGTGCGACATTAAGTGCTGACTCGCGAGTTAGGGACATAGCGGTAACCTTCCGTTTGACCTCGTAGGTCTGGCTTAGAAATTCAAGTCAAGACTGGACTCTACCAGAGCAATTTGGGCGCGAAACTCTGTCTTTATCGCATCCAGAGCAGCCTCGTTGTCTGCTTCGAATCTCGCAGTGAGGGCAGCGCTAGTATTGGACGCTCTTAGCAGGCCCCAACCTTCAGCAAAATCGACCCGAATTCCATCTATAGTGTTGATCTTCCCGCTTGCGAAGTCACAAGAACGAATGATTCTGTCCATAACATCAAACTTATCCTGTTCCGCAACAGGGATAATGATTTCCGGCGTATTAACGGTTGCAGGAAACTCGTTGATGGAGGCATCTAAACTCTCGCCCTGGGAGCTCAGGATCTCTGCTAATCGAGCAGCAGCGTACATTCCATCGTCAAAGCCATACCAGCGCTCACCGAAGAAGATATGTCCGGAAAACTCACCTCCAAGTAAAGCACCGGTTTCAGCCATTTTTTCCTTCATGAAGGCGTGACCTGTTTTCCACAAAACGGGTCGACCACCAAATCGCGTGATGAGTTGAGTTAGGCTGCGACTGCACTTTACATCGAACACCACATCCGCCCCTGGGTTACGCGAAACCACGTCCTTCGCAAAGATCATTAGCAGGACGTCTGATCTAACAATTTGGCCAGAGGATGTAACGACTGCCAGTCGGTCCCCGTCACCGTCGAACGCTATGCCGAAGTCCGCGCCTTCACTCTGCACGGCTTCGATCAGGTCTTCGAGATTGTCTTCGTTTCCTGTGTCGGGTGGATGGTTGGGGAAGTTGCCGTCTACCTCACAATGCAAGGGGATCACCTCGCAGCCCAGATCGCTGAACAGTTGAGGCGCGAGTGTGCCAGTCGCACCATTACCCGCATCGATAACAACCTTAATCGGGACGGCGATAGCGATATCTGTAATGATTTCGTCGATATAATCCGAGCTCACATCTTCACGAATCATTCGTCCATTGCCGCTCGAGTACTCGTCGTGCAAGACTAATTCGAGAATGCGCTGTATCCCGCCTGCGGCAATCGTTTGCTGATTAAGCACTATCTTCAGACCGTTATCATGCCCTGGGTTGTGGCTTCCAGTCACCATAACCCCTGAGCGACAGTTCAGGTGGTGTGTTGCAAAGTGAACTAGAGGTGTAGGAACCAGGCCGATATCGATTACGTCCCTGCCGCTTTCCATCAACGCTTTGATTAGAGTCGATTTGATGCGCGGGCTCGATTTTCTGCCATCGCAACCCACAATGATGGTTTGCTCCTGCATCTCTTCCGCCAGGGTTCCAATTGCTTTACCAATTCTGGCGATCAGTTCGTCCGTGAGTTCATTTTGTGCATGGCCGCGAATGTCATAGGCGCGAAAAATATGCTTTGGAAATCCCGGTTCACTTAGTTCTAGTGTATCGCCACTGCCTTGCCCCAGGCTGAGGTCTGTCAGGTCATCACCTTCATCAACGATCATACCTTGCTGGAACATTGGGTTGGTGAGCTCGCCACTTTCACTGGACAGCGCTTCGCCGCCGGGCTGGATTTGATCCGATTGGCTCGCGCCGCTCTGGCGTAGCGTCCTTAAAGTGGCGCGTCTGAGCTGTTTCGCAAGATCTACCAACTCAGGTAGCTTGAGTTCTAAAGGTGTTTTCTGACCGGCTGCGGCGGTGACCTTACTGATCTGAGAATCCAGAGTCCTTGAAAAGCGCAATACCATCAATAATACTGCGACAACCGCCGCTGCTGCGCATATACCCAATACCAATAACATTGGCATCGGGTTAAGTGTCATTTCATTCACAAGGTTTTGCGAGGGTGTAAACGTCACCGACCAGGTTCCTTCAGGCAGCTCGGCAGTCTGTGCGAATACCTCAAAGTCACCGCTACCCGCCAGTGCAATAGTGTCGATGCGCTCCCGCCCTGTGGGGCTAATATAGCGTTGTTGCAAGCTAAAACGCCCCATGCTGTCGTCTATGTTGCTGAGTGTCTCATTTAGTAGCTCATTGTCGAATGTTGCGAGCACGACGGCCCCCTGGTCGGCAATTCGCGGGTGCTTGACGCCTGCGGCAAGTGAAGTTAACCAGCGACCCTCAAACTGATAGGACTCTGGCTGAGTGGGCTCGCCAATCCCGGCTTTGCGTACAAGATCGATTTCTATATGGTTGCGAAGCCCTTCGCTGCCACCACTAAAATCTGCGGTACCCATTTCTCCCATGGGGATGACGCGGAGACTGATGACTTCCGGGAAGTAGTCGAGCATCGCCTGCTCTATCAGGTCCAGATCTTCACGTGCTTCGCTGGCGATGGCTGACATGGCAAGAGGAGAGCTGGCGGCTCCTGCCATACGCTGTTCGATCTGTTCGAGAAGCTGGTGCACGCTGCTCGCTTGCTGCGTGGCAAATGCCGCGGCAACTCTATCCAATTGTGTTTTTTGCAGAGATGGTTCACGTACAGCGATAAGGTATGCGAAGCACACGAGCAACACACCCAAGACAATCGCAAGGGCAAGAGCAGCGATTCCGTAGAGAGCATTGCCGCTCGCAACGATACCCTGGGGATGGCTCGCGCCTGCGCTCTGCCGGCCCATCTTTGCGGAGCCTTTTTTCTTTTTTGACTTTAGCATCAGTTTTAGGGCGGGTTTACGGAAGTTAGGCCAATGATATTACGCACCGGGGCCTTCTTAAATGCAGATCTGGATTTAATTTTAATTAGTTTTAAGCTTTGCTTTCTGCAGATAGGCGACTTGAGATAATCTCGATAATTTCGCGTGCCATAGCGCCCTTGCCCATCTTTTTCAGCGCTTTTTCACCCCCCGGCCAGATCGCAACCGCTTCATTGCTGTCGCTGTTAAAACCAATGTCCCTATTAGAGACGTCGTTTGCAACTATCAAATCCAGCGCCTTACGCTCTAATTTGCTTCTCGCGTTGGCTAGTAGATCTTGAGTCTCAGCTGCAAATCCTACAGTAAAGGGGCGTGGTCTACTCGCTGCTACCGTTGCCACAATATCGGGATTGCGCGCCAGCGCTAGAGAGATTGTCTCGGACGACTTCTTGATTTTTTGATCTTCTTGCGAGACGGGCCGATAGTCTGCAACAGCAGCGCAGGAGATAAAAATATCGCACTGTTTGAGCAGTGACAGGCTAGCGCTTAGCATTTCCTCTGCGCTGTTAACGGATATTTTTGATGCGTGCTCTGGCGTCTCCAGAGAGACAGGACCTGAGATCAGTGTGGTAATGGCGCCGGCATCAATCGCGGCCTGCGCCAGCGCATAACCCATTTTTCCTGAGCTATGATTGGAGATGTATCGCACCGGGTCCAAAGCTTCACGAGTAGGGCCTGCGGTTACTACTACCCTCATGCCTGACAATAGCCCGTTGCTAAACTGAGAAGCTGCGGCGGCGGCAATAGCTTCAGGTTGTTCCATTCTTCCGGGCCCGACATCACCGCAGGCCTGTTCGCCGGAAGCCGGTCCGACAATGACAAGGCCGCGCTCGCCTAGAGTTGCAAGATTGGCTGTAGTCGCTCTATCCAGCCACATTTGCTGATTCATTGCTGGAGCTATCAGAATTCTCGCAGGAGTAGCGAGTGCGACCGTTGTCAGCAGATCATCTGCCCGACCTGCGGCTAGCCTGGCTATTAGATCCGCAGTTGCCGGTGCTATGACAAATAGGTCAGCCCAGCGGGCGAGTTCAATATGACCCATACCCATTTCCGCCTCGGCATCCAGCAACTGTGTGTGCACTGCGTGGCCAGAAAGCGCTTGCAGCGTTAACGGGGTGATGAATTCCTGCGCGCCCTGCGTCATGATCACGCGAACTGAAGCCCCGAGACCCTGCAAGTGCCGCACTAGTTCGGCTGATTTGTAAGCGGCGATACCACCACTGACACCAAGCAGTATTTTGCGATTGAAAAGATGTGCCATTCGCTCGCTCATTCAAGGAAAATCGTGATGGGCGAACGATAACACCCCGCCCGCTCATTTGACACAAGTTGAATCTGTATAGCCGAGAGATCGCATGGGGCTGTCACAATGGATACCTGGGGAAGCGCCCAGGGATAAACTACTTGAGCGTGGCGAGCAGGCGCTGTCTGACGCAGAATTACTGGCCGTTATGTTAGGCACGGGGTTTAGCGGCTGCGACGCACTGGAGCTCGCTAGGGCCGTATTGCACGAGTTTGGCTCTTTGTCGGGTTTGATACGAGCAGATGCGCAACGCCTCCTTGAAACGAAAGGTATTGGCAAAGCCAAATATGCGCAACTGCGCGCCGCCCGTGAAATGGGTAGGCGCCAAGCCCTGCAGGGCCTATTCGGAGCGGATACCTTGAACAGTCCCTCTGCTACCCTACGTTTTCTGCAATACCATCTTGGCGCTCATACGAGAGAAGTTTTCAGCTGTCTATTTCTTGACAGTCAACATCAATTGCTGTGCTGTGAAGATTTGTTTTTCGGAACGCTTGACGGCGCTGCTATTTATCCGCGGGAAGTCGCAGTAAGAGCGTTACACAATCACGCGGCGGCAGTAATATTCGCTCATAATCACCCCTCTGGAATCGCTGAGCCCAGCGCGGCAGATCGACGGATTACGAAGCGTTTGCAGGCCGCGCTGGAACTACTTGATATCCGCGTCCTGGATCATGTAATTGTGGGCCGAGGTAGAGAGTTCTCGTTCGCAGAGGCCGGCCTTTTATAGCGCGTCAGCCTGGGGTTTTCACCGCGATTATTGGGCTGTTACTTTCGCTTGATATGGTCATGGGCTTCTGTTATAAAGTCGCGCTCCGCGCGGCATGGGCGACGTCCATACCACGTAATTCAGGTAACTTCCGATGTTAGTCTCGCAAAATTTCGGAGAAAGAGAGCCATGGCAAGAATATGTCAGGTGACCGGCAAGCGCCCGCTCACAGGTAACAATGTTTCACATGCGAAGAACAGGACCAGGCGCCGTTTTTTACCCAACCTGCATAATCATCGCTTTTGGGTAGAATCAGAAAAGCGGTTTGTCAGTTTGCGTGTGTCCAGTAAAGGTATGCGAATCATCGACAAAAACGGTATCGACCAGGTCTTGAGCGACATACGCGCTCGAGGTGAAAAGGTTTAGCGCTAGGGATCAGACAGGAGCAAGGCGATGAGAGAAAAGATCAGAATGAATTCTTCGGCCGGTACAGGGCATTTCTATACAACCGACAAGAATAAACGCACTACTCCAGACAAGCTCGAAATGAAAAAATACGACCCCGTTGTGCGCAAGCACGTAATATACAAAGAGGGCAAAATCAAATAGCCGCCAGCTGTAACAGCGTTGGAATAACCCCGGCCTGATGCCGGGGTTTTTGTTTGTGACTGCGCTAGTTAGAGCGTCGAAATCCTGAGTGAATCGATTGTTGGTAACCCAGTGCCTGAACTACCTGAGGTAGAGACCACTCGTAGGGGAGTTGCTCCCTACTGCGTGGGTAAGTTGGTGAGCCACGTTACCGTGCGTGAGTCGCGTCTGCGTTGGCCCGTGCCGTCCGAGCTGCCCGAAAGGTTAGCGGGCTTGAGGGTTACGGCGCTGGAGCGGCGTGCAAAATATCTATTGTTTCGCACGGAACAAGGCTCATTGCTTGTCCATTTGGGTATGTCAGGATCACTTCGTATCGCCGCGTTGGACGATGAGCCCCGCAAGCATGACCATATTGATATCCTTTTTGAAAACGGCGCCTGCTTACGTTTTCACGACCCCAGACGATTTGGTTCGCTGCACTGGGTGCCTGTCGATGGCAGCCATAAACTTTTGAATCATCTCGGTCCTGAACCACTGTCAGATGTCTTTGACGGAAGCTTACTGTACCAGCGCTCTAGAGGCCGATCCTGCCCCGTAAAAAACTTCATCATGGACGGAAGAGTGGTCGTTGGCGTTGGTAATATTTACGCTAACGAAGCGCTGTTTCTCGCTGGAATTCATCCACGGCGGGCCGCCGGACGCATTTCTCGCTCCCGCTATGAGACGCTCGCGAATCGCATTAAGCAAGTACTTACTTCGGCTATAAAGCAGGGTGGCACTACACTACGGGATTTTGTTGGCGGCGATGGCAGTCCCGGCTACTTTGCTCAGCAACTCTATGTTTACGCACGCGCAGGTGAGCGCTGTAAACGCTGCGACGCTACTCTGAAGGAGATTCGCCTAGCTCAGCGATCTACAGTTTTCTGCGTGACCTGCCAGCGTTGAAGAGGCTACACTGATAGGAATAGGGGAAGATCGGGAAGATAACCCGGGAGTGTAGTATGAAAATAACACCACGTAGGGGTCGCGTGTTAACGGCCCTGCTCGTTACCTGCTTGTTGTTGCCCCAAATGCTCTGGGCGCAAGAGCCTGAAGGAATGGCAAGAGAAGGGGCGGTACAGGAAGATCCAAATGGTTTTGCTATGCTGGGCGATCTGGTAGTCGCAAGACCGATTGGTTTAGTGCTCACCGCGGGTGGAACCGCCTTGTGGCTGGTCAGCCTGCCGTTCACCTTGCTCGCGGGTAATGCGAGTCAAGCGGCAGACACACTGATCCTTGGTCCTGGAGAGCAAACGTTCATGCGCTGCTTAGGGTGTACTCAATCAGGATACACCTACGTTGATATCAAGCAGAAAGAAAAGAGCGACGCAGCAGCGCTGGAGGAGTAATCGGGCCGCTGCATCGCGGCTTACGATTATTTAGTACGGGCGTTGCGTTTCTGCTGAGACATCTCGATACACATAGCCTCTCAGCGCGAGCAAGAGATTCAATGGTCCGAGAAGCGCTGGTAGAGGGCCTCGCTGACCGGCTGTGGAACGAAGGGACCGATATCGCCCCCCAAGGATGCGATTTCCCTCACCAGTGAACTCGAAATGTACGAAAGGTGCTCCGCTGGCGTTAGGAAGATACTTTCGAATTCTGGGTACATAGCGCGATTCATATTCGCAAGCTGAAACTCGTATTCGAAATCGGCAACCGCTCTTAGTCCGCGCAAAACACATGTTGAGCCTTCGCTTTTGGCGAAATCGGTTAGCAGATTGTTGAAACCTTTTACGCACACATTATCAAGGTGGCTGAGAGATTGTTCGCAGAGCTCAATGCGCTGCTCTAAGGTGAAAAGCGGCGTTTTCTTTTCACTGAACGCTATAGCCACCACAACCTTTTCAAATAGAGAGGCTGCGCGCTCGGTCAGGTCAACATGACCATTGGTAATGGGATCAAAAGTGCCTGGGTAGATTACCGTATGAGTTCGCATACGCAGGACCTTTCCTGACAGGAAGAGCAGCGGATGGTAAACAATTTACCTATAGTCGACAATCTAGAAGCGGCGGTGTCAGCGGACGCAAGAGGGTTCAATCTGTGGTGATTCGTTGGTTTTGAAATAAACGATATCTTACTTCACCTGCGCATTTATCTCGCAAGAGCCCCCAGTTGCACGGAACCACTAGCTCAGCAGAATTAATATGGCTCTCGGCGTACACCAAACCTCCTTCAGTAATGAGCCTGTTGTGATGCAGCTGAGAACAAGCGGGCTCGAGCAGTTCTAGGTCAAAGGGCGGATCCAAAAAAACGATATCGTAAGGTAATTCTGCTTTCGAGAGGAAGCGTTCCGCCACCATAGTCTGGCATACCATTGACGGCTCATTCAGTAACACTCTCAAATGTTGTTGGATTTGGGCAACAGCCGCTGCTGAACTGTCCACAAAGTCACAGCTGATTGCGCCTCTGGACAGTGCTTCCAAGCCCAGTGCTCCGCTACCGGCAAAAAGGTCCAGACAGCGAGCGCCGTTAATTTCTGGAGACAACCAGTTAAAAAGTGTTTCGCGCACGCGATCTGGGGTAGGGCGCAAATTTATCTCTGGGTTAAACAAGAGTTTGCGACCGCGCCACTTGCCGCCAATGATGCGAAGCGTATTTTGCCGGCGGGAGCGCTTGACGGTTCTGACCATTTATTCACAACAATCAAGGGTGATAGGATAGGCGACTTTCACGGGCGGTCGCCCTGCCGTACTGTAGCACGACACTTATGAAACTTTTCAAACGCAAAAATAGCGAGGAGCACGAGAGAGCTTCTTCAGACCAAGGCGCTGAAACATCAGTACAGGCTGACTCCGAAATTGACGAGCAACTTGGAGCACCATCCGAAGAACAATCGAAGCAGAGCTCTGACAGCAAAAAAGCGAACGCTGATACCCCCAAAGTCGGGTTCTTGTCTCGCTTGCGGCGAGGCCTTGGGCGCACTAGTGAAAACCTGGTGCAGGGCATGGGTACGCTTTTTCTCGGTCGCAAGGAAATAGATGAAGATCTGCTGGAGGAACTTGAGTCGCGACTGCTATTAGCAGATGTCGGTGTAGATGCTACGCGCGATATTATTGGAAGGCTCACAGAGCGCGTATCGCGTAAAGAGCTCACCCACGCTGATGGACTCCAGGCAGCGCTCAAGGATGAGCTTTTGGCGTTATTGCGTCCTTGTGAGCAGAACCTTGATGTCTCTGGCCATAAACCCTATGTCATTTTGATGGTTGGCGTTAATGGGGTAGGAAAAACAACCACTATCGGGAAATTAGCAAAGCGCTATCTTGCAGAAGATCGTTGCGTGATGCTTGCGGCGGGCGATACGTTTCGTGCAGCCGCTGTGGAGCAACTCCAGGCCTGGGGTGATCGCAATGAGGTACCGGTAGTAGCGCAACAGACGGGGGCTGACAGCGCCTCCGTGTTATTTGACGCATTGCAGTCAGCCAAGGCACGTGAAATTGACGTCTTGATCGCCGATACCGCTGGGCGTCTCCACAACAAAGACAATCTCATGGAAGAGTTGAAAAAAGTGGTTCGCGTGCTGGGCAAGCTAGATGACCGGGCGCCACACGAGGTCATGCTGGTTCTCGATGCTGGTACTGGCCAGAATGCTCTGGCGCAGGCGGCGGAATTTCAGCAATGGGTAGGCGTTTCCGGAATCACCCTGACAAAACTGGATGGCACCGCCAAAGGTGGCGTCATTTTTGCTATAGCTAAAAAGCTAGACCTGCCCATTCGCTTTGTCGGTGTCGGGGAGTCCGCCGAAGATCTGCGGCCCTTTCATGCTGAGGAATTCATTGAGGCGCTGTTTACAGTCGAAGACGCTACTGCATGATCCAATTTGATCGGGTCAGCAAACGCTATAAAGAGGGACATGACGCGCTGCGGGAAGTGAGCGTTGATATAGGCGGTGATGAATTTGTTTTTATCACGGGCCATTCGGGCGCAGGTAAAACCACTTTGCTGCGGATGATCATGTTGATGGAGCGACCCACTCGCGGCCGTGTCACCGTAGCGGGGCAGGATTTATCCAAAATTGGATCGCGCGGAATCCCAAAACATCGACGCCATATCGGAGTTGTTTTTCAAAACCATAGACTGCTGCTGGATCGCAGTGTGTTTGACAATGTCGCGCTGCCCTTGGTCATTGCCGGCTACGATTACCGCGAAGTAGGCCGTCGGGCTCGAGCCGCGCTGGACAAGGTCGGACTGCTGGAGCGCGAGGACGCTATGCCGGTCACGCTTTCAGGTGGTGAGCAACAGCGCGTGGGAATTGCGCGAGCGGTGGTTGGCAGACCGAAAATACTGTTGGCAGATGAACCTACGGGTAACCTGGATCCGGCTCTCTCTGCCGAAATTATGGCGCTATTCGAAGAATTCAATCGGGTAGGAGTCACGGTCATGATTGCTAGCCACGATCTCGCGCTAATATCGCGGCTGCATCATCGCATCATTACCTTACGCGAAGGCCGCCTCGTGGCGGGAAGCTAGAGTTGACTCAGCGGGCGCAGTCCGGTCCAACGACTCGTCGGGACGGCGCGAGCCAAAGTCGCACCGGGTTACGTGATCGTCTTCGCGCTTGGGCGCGTCATCACAGGCTCTCTGCTGCAGACAGCATGCATCGTGTGCTAGACAATCCTTTCTCGAGCATCATGACTTGGCTGGTCATTGGCATCGCGCTCGCTCTGCCGACGGCCCTGAGCGTCGCACTAGAAAATATTCAACAGGTGAGTGAGAACTGGGATAGCCCCGCTCAAATTTCACTGTTTCTCGACGACTCATTAGATGTGGAGCAAGCGACCCGGCTGCATACCGAGCTAGTTGCCCAAGCTAGTGTTGAGCAGGCGCGATATTTATCCAAAGACCAAGCCCTAGAAGAATTCAGGTTGCTATCCGGTTTTGCGGACGTACTCGACACCCTGGACTACAATCCCCTGCCGCATATGATATTGCTGACGCCAGTCGCAGAGGCTGATCCTGAGGCCGTGCGCGCCGAACTACAAGAGCGTTCCGATGTGGCCCAGGCCGTGCTGGATACCGCATGGCTGACCCGCCTGAACAGTGCCATGGAACTTGGGCGGAGAATTGTATTTGCAGTAGGCACGCTACTGGGCCTTGGGGTGTTGCTCATTCTGGGTAACACAATTCGTTTGGCTATCGAAAACCGGCGTGAAGAGATTGTGATTGTGAAACTAGTGGGCGGCAGCAATGCGTTTGTGCGCCGGCCGTTTCTCTATACTGGCCTTTGGTACGGAGTAGGTGGTGGTGCATTTGCGGCCATTTTAGTCGCTGCTGCACTCTGGTTTATCGCCTGGCCGGTTGCAGAGTTGGCGCAGCTTTACCAGAGTGGCTACAGGCTATCCGGACTTGGTGTTATGGGAGGGCTCAATTTGATAGTTTTAGGCGGTCTTTTGGGCCTGGCAGGCGCTTGGCTAGCCGTTACCCGACACTTAGTTGATATCCAGCCTCGCTGATCTAGCGCCGGTTTGTCGATACCACCTAAGCTTTTGTTATATATAGATATTATTTTGTGAAATCTTCGAGTCTGAGGAACTTTTCCTACATTAGCACTCTAATATAAAGAGTGCTAAAATTGCGCAGCTAAGTAGGGAGAGTATTGAATGAGCAACAGCTTGCAGCCAGTCGATCAAATGGTGCCTGGCGCTAATTTACCGGCTTACGTCCAGGCGGTCAGCAGCATACCGATATTGACTGCTGATCGCGAGCGCGCGTTAGCTGAGGATCTTTATTACAACGATAATCTTTGTGCTGCTCGAGAGCTGGTGATGTCGCATCTGAGATTTGTCGTCCACATTGCGCGCAGCTATTCGGGGTACGGCTTAGCCGAAGCGGATCTGATTCAGGAAGGTAACGTCGGCTTAATGAAAGCTGTCAAGCGCTTCAATCCTGAGAAGGGTGTTCGTCTGGTCTCGTTTGCTGTGCACTGGATCAAAGCGGAAATGCACGAATATATTTTGCGCAATTGGAGAATCGTCAAGGTAGCCACTACCAAAGCGCAACGTAAGCTGTTCTTTAATCTGCGCAGCGCAAAAAAGGATCTTGCTTGGCTGAGCGCGGATGAAGCACAGGCCGTTGCCGATGATCTTGGCGTGGATGTCAAGGAAGTCCATCGCATGGAAGGACGCCTGAGCAGCCGAGACCTCGCCTATGACGCCCCCATCAACGTCGACGATGAAAGTGGCTGGCAGGCTCCTCAGTTTTTTCTTGAGGATCAAAGTGCGGATCCTGCAGAAACTATTGAAGCGAGCGACTGGCAGGAAAGCAGCGAAGAACGGCTTCGAAACGCTATGGCAGAGCTGGACGATCGCAGTCGGGATATACTTGCCCAGCGGTGGCTGGCAGAACAAAAATCTACGCTGCACCAGCTGGCTAAGCAATACAAGGTCTCTGCAGAGCGTATTCGCCAGCTAGAACAGAGTGCGATGAAAAAACTCAAGACGGCGTTGTCTGCCTGACCCCGCCAGAGGCGATTCAGCCTCTGCGTTAAACCTTTTGCTGACAGGACGCCCGCATGGCTCGATGGTTTATTATGTTGGCCTCAATAAGCGGACTGCTCGCTGTCGCATTCGGTGCTTTCGGAGCCCATGCTCTGGATAACCGGCTAGATGAATATGGTATGGGTGTGTACGAGACGGCAGTGCATTATCACTTTTACCACAGCCTTGCTCTACTCGCTGTCGGTTTGTTCGCCTTATATCAATCGCCAGGAGGCTTATTGCGCAGCAGTGGACTGCTGTTCTTCATTGGTATTATTGTTTTTTCGGGCAGCCTGTATCTGTTGAGCTTGACGGGTGCTCGATGGCTAGGCGCGATTACGCCGCTAGGTGGATTGGCGTTCCTAGCTGGCTGGGCTTGTCTTGCTGCGGCGAGTTGGAAGTACTTGAGATAATCGTTCGCTTGTCCCTACCTGAGCTTCGATAAAACTGTTGTGATTCATTCTGAAACACCAAGGCGAATACGCAGCTTTGTGCTCCGAGCAGGGCGGATGACCCCGGCTCAACAGCGCGCCTTTGATCAATATTGGCCGCGGTACGGGATTGAGTACGATGGCGAAACGCTGGACATAAATGGAATATTCAAACGCGGCGGCCCTTGCGTCTTGGAAATCGGATTCGGGATGGGCCATTCGTTGGTGGCGATGGCCGAGGCAGCACCAGAGACAAATTTTATCGGTGTCGAAGTACATCGCCCGGGTGTCGGCAAGCTGCTTCATAGTATGGAAGAAAGAGGCGTTGACAATATTCGAGTCTATTGCCACGACGCTGTGGATGTTCTGCGCGACTGCATCTCAGATGCAGTATTAGATAGCATAAAGATTTTCTTCCCCGACCCTTGGCACAAAAAAAAACACCATAAGCGACGCCTGATTCAGGCTGAGCTGGTAGCGCAGTTGGCCGTGAAGCTGAAACAGAGGGGAACCATCCATCTGGCAACTGATTGGGAACACTATGCACACCAGATGATGGCTGTAATGAGTGCAGAAAAAAAGCTGGTCAACAGCTATGGTCTGGGTGAATTTGCTCCGCAGGGGGATGGGCGTCCGGCCACCAAGTTTGAGCGCAGGGGTGAACGGCTAGGCCATGATGTTTGGGACCTCGTTTTTAAGCGACGCTGAACAAGGCTTCGGCCTACATGAATATCGCTAGAAAAAGCCCGCGACAACATCATCCAGGAAGCGTCTACCCAAATCTGTCGCGCTAACCTGGTCTCCTATGATCTGCAATAAACCTTGCTCCTCAAACTCGCTTAGCGTGGGCTCCAATGTTTTTGAATCTAGCCCTGTCCTATCGACGAACAGCTTGATCGAAAAGCCTTCGTTTAATCGCAATGCGTTGAGAGCAAATTCTCCACGCACATCCGTAGGCTTGAGGCTGCTCCGCTTTGCGATGAGGTCGGTGCGCTGCGCTTTCAGATAGTGATCAGGTTGCCGCGTTTTGTTGTAACGTAGAATATGACCGTCTGAAAAAGTGACCTTGCCATGCGCTCCTGCCCCGATACCCAGATAATCACCAAACGTCCAGTAGTTCAGATTGTGTCGGCATCGGTGCCCTGCGCGTGCGTAGGCTGACACCTCGTACTGATTAAAGCCATGCGTAGCAATGATAGCTGCTCCCCGAGTTTGAATTTCAGCCAACACATCCTCTCGGGGAATCTCGGGAGATCGCTTATGAAAAACGGTATTCGGCTCAATGGTGAGTTGATACCAGGACAGATGGAGCGGCTTATGGTCTATTGCGCACTCGAGGTCTGCGCAGGCCGTATTGGCAGTTTGACCTGGCAGACCGTGCATGAGATCGATATTCAAGTTATTGAAACCTGCACTGATCGCCATGTCGCAGGCCGCATGCGCCTGGTCGCCGTTGTGCACGCGACCCAGCGCACGCAGATACTGGTCATTGAAACTCTTCACGCCGATTGATAGTCGGTTGATGCCGGCCTCTCTGAAGGCAGCGAATTTTTCCGCCTCCGCACTACCCGGATTGGATTCCAGTGTTATCTCTGCGTCAGGGTCCAGAGCGATTTGTGAGCGCACGCCGCGAATCAGATGTTCAAGTGAATGAGCGGAAAATAAACTTGGAGTGCCGCCTCCAATAAATATGCTTTGGATCACTCTTTCCTGCGCCATCGCGGCATCTATCTCCAAATCCCTCAGAAGCGCTTCGACATATTCTGCCTCAGGGAGCTCGCTGAATTCATGGGAGTTAAAATCACAATATGGGCACTTGCGCTCGCACCATGGCAGGTGAACATACAAGCTGAGCTCCGGTAGCGCCATCAACTGTTTTGCAGTGCCCTTAATAATGCGGCACTCGCTTTTGCGCGATGACTTATCCGATTTTTTACCGCGGGATCAAGCTCTGCGGAGCTGCACTGGTATTCGGGAACAAAAAACAGCGGATCGTAGCCAAAACCGTTTTCCCCTCGGGGTGAGGTCAGAATGCGGCCTTCCCAGCTAGCGTGGGAAATCACAGGCATAGGATCACTTGCGTTTCGCAGAAAAACCAGAGCACAATGAAATCGAGCAACGCGCTGCTCTTGCGGTACATCGGCGAGTTTGGAAAGAAGTTTTGCGTTGTTGGCGTCATCACCGTAACCAGAGTAGCGCGCAGACCTTATACCGGGTTCACCGTTTAGAAAGTCCACCGCTAAACCGGAATCATCTGCAATGGCGGGCAGACCGCAAAAGCGGGCTGCTGCCCTGGCTTTTAGCAAAGCGTTCTCTACAAAGCTGAGTCCTGTTTCTTCGACATCTGGAACGTCGAATTGGTTTTGCGAAAGCAGTTCAAGAGAAAGTGGTCGAAGAATGACTTGTAGTTCCCTGAGCTTGCCCGAGTTGCCACTGGCTAGTACGACTCTACTCAGTGCTGTTCCTAACATGATTAGAGGTATAGTTGGTGCTTGAATTTTAGCGTGAAAGTTTCGCTTGCACCTTCGGGTCTGAAGGTAATCTCGAAGAAGCGCCACTCTTCATTGATGAATTTGAAGTCCGCGATGTAATACACGGCTGTGCCCTCGCGAATTGTTTGAAATTCCAGTGTTTGGCTTTGCATGAGGTCCCAGGTTTTCCCCTTGAGCTGCATAGGCAGTGTTTGCCCGGGTGGAGCCGATTCCTCTCTCGCCGCTAGTGTCAGCATGGCCCGGCGATTGCCGCGTACGATGCCGTAGCTGGCGGCGACATCAGGTTCGATAAAGGTTGTGTTAAGCACACTGTAGTGGACTTCGTAGGGCCCGAACATTTCTGATTGCTGCGCAAGCGCTTTACCATCTGCGACAATGAGCAAAGCAAACGCCAGCGAAAGAGGCCATGCCTGGCAAACGCGACGCACTTTAGTGCGTGATGTGGTAGATGGCGGTGGTGGCGAACAAATTAGGCCAAGCGCTGGCGAGCATCGGCTTGCCCTCGGTATGGCCCACCACATCCCGAGCCAATATGCGGATTTTTTTTTCTTCACAAAGTGCCTCAAAATCATTCACCGTACAAAAATGTATATTTGGCGTGTCGTACCAGTTATACGGCATAAATCGTGAAACGGGCATACGACCTTTGGTGCTCAGATAAAATCGGCACCGCCAGTGCCCGAAATTGGGGAAAGTGATAATACCCTCCCGGCCAATGCGGAGCATTTCATCCAGCACGCGATCGGGGTAATGGACAGCCTGTATAGCATGTGCCATGACAACAGTATCGAAGCTTTGATCTGGAAAATTTGCTAGCCCCTCATCCAGGTTTTGCTCTACGATGTTGAGTCCTCTGGCGACGGCGGAAGTGATTTCTCGCTCGCCAATCTCAATTCCTGTGCCGCGAACCTGACGCTGCTCACGCAAGATCTCCAGGAACTCTCCATCGCCGCAGCCCAAATCGAGCACACGCGATCCCGGCGCAATCCAGCGCTGGATATGCGTCAAATCTAAGCGCATCAGGAAGCAGTCCCCACTCGTCTCATGTAGGCGCGGAACACGTCTAGATAACGCGGAATGGGTAACAGGAAGGCATCGTGGCCTTCGTCCGCTTCTATTTCGGCGTAGGTGACTGGTCTATCCGCGGCAATGAGGGCATCGACGATTTCTCGAGATCGCTCAGGGGAGAACCGCCAATCAGTTGAGAACGATATAACGAGAAAGCTACATTCGGCATGTTTAAAGGCGGCAACAGCATCGTTGTCGTACTCCCGCGCTAAATCGAAATAGTCCAGCGCCCTGGTCATCAGAATGTAAGTGTTGGCATCAAAACTATTGGAAAACTGTGAACCCTGATAACGCAGGTAACTCTGCACCTGGAACTCGACGTTTTCCTCCGTGCCCTGGTCAAAGCTTCCCGAACGCAGATCACGACCAAATTTGTTGGCCATCGCGTTGTCGGAGAGGTAGGTGATGTGACCGACCATACGAGCCAGTGAAAGCCCAGCCGTCGGTGGCGAACCTTCTCTATCATAGTAACCTTCAGCGAAACTAGGGTCGGATAAGATCGCCTGTCTTGCAACCTCGTTGAACGCGAGATTTTGAGCGCTGAGCTTCATGGCAGCGGCAATGACGATACAGTGCTTGATTCTCTGTGGATACTCCAAGGCCCAGCGCATCGCTTGCATCCCCCCCAGGCTTCCACCCACTACCGCCGCCCAGCATTCAATGCCCAGGTAATCGGCCAGACGTGCTTGGCTGTTGACCCAGTCGCGAGCACGCAGGGGTGGAAAGTCAGGGCCCCAAGCTTGGCCGGTATCAGGGTTTATCGATTTAGGTCCGGTTGATCCGTGACAGCCACCCAGGTTGTTGAGGCTAACAATGAAAAAACGATCGGTATCGATGGGCTTGCCGGGGCCAATGCACTCATTCCACCAGCCAGGCCTCTTATCCTCAAGGCTGTGATAACCCGCAGCGTGGTGATGACCGCTGAGTGCGTGGCAAACCAGCACTGCGTTACTGCGTTCAGCGTTTAGCCTGCCGTAAGTCTCATAGATGATTTCATAGCTGGGCAGATCGCGGCCGCATGCTAAGGTAAGCGGCTCCTCAAAGCGCGCTACGGTCGGGGCGACTATGCCAACTGAGTTTGCGTCTTTGGGCAGGTTCATGGCGTAGCTAGATCTTTAATAGCCACGGGGTTAGCCTAGCCAGGGAGTGAGTCCCAGCACACCGGCTGCCGCCGCCATGTGACCCAGCGCGATTCTAATGACATTGATTAAAATGAATACCAGGATCGGTGATAGGTCTAGGCCACCCATTGCCGGCAGCATGTTCCGAAAAGGGGCCATCACTGGCTCTGTGATTTGATATAGTAAATAAATCGCGGGATGCCGACTTCCAGGGGCGACCCAGCTGACGATAATCATCGCTAAAATTGCGAAAAAATAGATATTTACCAAAAGACCCACAAGGCCAAGCGCGCTGCCGATCAACAGCATACCGATGGGCGGAAAGCCGCCGAGTCTGATGTAGACCAGCGCTGCAATACCTGCTAACTGTAAAAGATAAGCCAACAGCAATGACGCCAGATCCAGACCACCCACACCCGGAACAATCTTTCGTAGCGGCAGCACCAGAGGGTTGGTAATTTTGACCAGAAACTGACAGATTGGATTGTAAAAATCAGCGCGCACTAGCTGCAGCAAAAATCGCAATAGCATGGCGATCAGATAAAGGCTGAGAAATGTCTGTACCAGATATGCAAAGATGTCATTGACTGCGCCCATGAGTGGTCTCTCCCTTAGCCCATCTCGCGAGCCATTTCGACGGCTCTATCCTTTGCGGCCTTGATTGCCTTGCGTACGACTCGACGCAGGTCGCTGTGTTCAAAGCTCTCGATGGCGGCCTCTGTGGTACCGCCCGGGCTGGTAACTCGGCGCCTGAGTTCCATAAGATTGACGTCTGTCTCCAACGCCATTCGCGCGGAACCCAGCGCAGTTTGCAGCGTGAGCGCGCTGGCGGTTTCGCGATCCAGGCCCTGTTCGCAAGCGGCGTCGATCATGGCCTCCATGAGGAGAAAGAAATAGGCGGGACCGCTGCCCGATAGCGCTGTAACAGTATCCAGCGCGGACTCATCGGAAACCCAGCGAGTGCTGCCGACTGCGTCGAGAATCTTTTTAGCAAACGTTTTTTGGGTCGCCGTGACGCGGTCGTTCGCGAACAGGGCGGTAGCGCCGCTAGCCAGCAGAGCAGGCGTATTGGGCATACATCTCACAATTGCTGCGTTTGGTCCTAACCTGGCCTGGAGGCTAGTGATGGTTATTCCCGCAGCAATGGAGATCACCAAAGCGCCCGACGCTCTCACTTCCCTGGCGATGCTGTTGACGGCCTCTGCCATAGCCTGCGGTTTAACAGCCAAGACAACGATACCCGCATTAGATGTGGCGTCAACGTTGTCGGCAAATAGACTTACGGGTGCGACCTCACCGAGCCTGTGAAGACTATCGGGGAAGGGGTCGGCGGCGCTAATGAGTTCTGCGGGATAACCGCTATCTACCAACCCACCCACTATGCTGCTGGCCATATTGCCAGCGCCAATAAATGCTATCGGGGGTATGTCCAAGAAACTGCCCGTTGACTTTGTGTAATTGAAGATATCAGTGTCGAGTAAGTGCGCCAGTATACACGTCGCTTTCTCGTAAAATCACCCGTCGCGAGGACCAAATATAGCAGTGCCGATGCGGACAATGGTTGAGCCTTGAGCGATAGCAGCCTCTAGGTCGTTGGACATACCCATGGATAGCGTATCCATATTTGGTGCTGTTGATCGGGCAGACTCGTAGGCCTCGCGCAGGATCGCAAACGCGCGTTCCTGCGCTTCTCTATCGTCGGTGGGAGCGGGGATCGCCATCAGGCCGCGGAGCCTGACTCTGGGCAGAGTGATGGCCGCGGTTATCAGGTCAGGCAGCGCTTCCGTAGAGACACCCGCTTTTGATTTCTCCCCAGAAACATTTACCTGGAGACATAAATTCAGATCTGTCATGCCCTCCGGCCTTTGATCGCTTAGTCTTTTCGCGATCTTTTCCCGATCGACTGTATGCACCCAGTCGAAGTGCTCTGCAATGGCGCGCGTTTTGTTCGACTGTATTGGTCCTATGAAATGCCAACATATCGACAACGACGCTAGCGCTTCAATTTTAGCTAGTGCTTCTTGTAAATAGTTCTCTCCGAAATCGCGCAGACCGCAGTTGTAGGCCGCTTGAACAGCCTCAAAAGTGTGATTTTTACTCACGGCGAGTACCAGAATATCTGGATTTACTCGCTGGCTTTTTTTAGCGCTGAGACGTACTCTTTTCAACAGCGCTGCGATATTGGCTTTAATGGCTTCCTCGTCCATGTGAGGCATGGTAGCCGATTGGGCTGGATGGTAGCGAGCGCAGAATAACAAATGGGGCTTTGCTGCCGGGTTGCCATACCCGGGGCGGCGTTGGCTGTATACGCCAACTGCAAAGGGGAGTGAGTAGGGAACGTATGGATATTACAGAGCTTTTGGCATTTAGCGCCAAACAGGGGGCGTCGGACTTACACCTGTCCTCTGGTCTTCCGCCGATGATTCGAGTCGATGGCGATATTCGCCGCATAAACTTGCCACCGATGGAGCACAAGCAAGTTCATGAGCTGATATACGACATCATGAATGATAAGCAGCGCAAGGACTACGAGGAGTTTTTAGAGACAGACTTCTCATTTGAGGTGCCTGGTGTCGCGCGATTTAGGGTCAATGCATTCAATCAAAACCGTGGAGCCGGCGGCGTATTCCGTACAATCCCTTCAAAAGTATTGACGATGGAAGACCTGGGAATGGGTCAGGTTTTTCGCGATATCTCGATGATGCCGCGGGGGCTGGTCTTGGTCACAGGCCCCACCGGTTCCGGTAAGTCAACAACACTTGCCGCGATGATGGACTATATCAACGACAATAAGTACGAACATGTTCTGACGATTGAAGATCCAATCGAATTTGTCCATGAGAGTAAGAAGTGTCTGGTAAACCAGCGTGAGGTACACCGCGATACACTGGGTTTTGCCGAGGCATTGCGGTCAGCGCTGCGTGAAGACCCGGACATCATCCTGGTTGGAGAAATGCGAGACCTGGAAACCATTCGTCTCGCTTTGACCGCGGCAGAAACAGGACACCTAGTGTTTGGCACGCTACATACAACCTCTGCGGCCAAGACTATCGACCGGGTCGTGGATGTGTTTCCGGCGTCGGAAAAAGCGATGGTGCGCTCGATGCTATCGGAATCATTGCAGGCCGTGGTATCGCAAACCTTGCTCAAACGGGCGAGCGGCGGCAGGGTGGCTGCTCACGAAATTATGCGTGGCACCTCAGCCATCCGCAATCTGATACGTGAAGACAAGGTTGCACAGATGTACTCCGCGATACAGACAGGCAGCGCAGTAGGCATGCAGACAATGGATCAGTGCTTGCACGAAATGGTTGATAAACGAATCATCACGCGGGATGTTGCGCGAGAGAAAGCCCGCATGCCGGAGAACTTCTAGCGGTGTAGCCGCGAGAAGTGGGAGATGACTATGTCTATGAATATTGAACAATTACTGGAACGCGTTGTGCAAGAGAAGGCATCGGACGGGTTTGTCTCGGCCGGGGCGCGTCCCAGCATTAAGGTCGATGGCAGAATCATTCCGATAGCCGACGCGCCTGTCTCCGAGGAGGAAGCGCGGGATCTTGTAATGTCCACCATGCGCGAGGACCAGAAAGAGACTTTCATCAAGCATCACGAATGTAACTACGCGCTCAGTGCCGGTGAACTGGGACGCTTCCGAGCCAGCGCGTTTGTGCAACGCGGTAAGTGCGGGTTGGTGGTGCGACGTATCAATACGGATATACCCACGATCGATGAGCTGGGACTTCCGTCAATCATCAAGGACCTCGCGATGACCAAGCGTGGTCTGGTGATTTTTGTCGGTGCGACTGGTACGGGTAAATCGACCTCCCTGGCAGCTATGGTGGGTTATCGCAATCAGAATAGTCAGGGCCATATCATCAGCATCGAAGATCCAATCGAATATCTGCATGATCACGGCAACTGCATTGTGACGCAGCGAGAAGTCGGTATGGACACGGAATCCTTCGACGTTGCATTGAAGAACACGCTACGCCAGGCACCTGATGTGATACTGATTGGCGAGGTGCGCTCTGCAGAAACCATGGCGCAAGCGCTGACCTTCGCGGAGACTGGCCACCTGTGCCTGTGCACCTTGCACGCAAACAATGCCAACCAGGCGCTGGACCGAATACAGAGCTTTTTCCCTGCAGAGTTACACAATCAGGTTTGGATGGACTTGTCTTTGAACCTGAAGTCGATGGTTGCTCAGCAGCTCTTGCCGCGGAAGGACGGCAAGGGGCGTGCACCCGTGGTCGAGATACTGCTCAACAGCCCTCTGGTTGCGGACTATATTCGCAAAGGTGAAGTACACCTGATCAAAGACCTCATGGCGAAATCAACTGAGTTGGGTATGCAGACGCTGGATCAATCCCTGATCGCCGCCTACAAAGATGGCATCATCAGCAGAGAAGAGGCTCTACGCCATGCAGATTCAGCCAATGATGTGCGACTGCAGATCAAGATGTACGACAAGACCCAGCCGGGTGGTCGCGGTGGCAGTGAGGAGCTTGGACTATCGTTTGAGACCCCAGATCCGGGTAAGTTTGTTCGGCGCTAAGCCGAGCCGCTTTGATTGGGCTTTCGGAACCCCAGGTTGAGTGCTCGTTGAGTTGAACTGGGTTGTGTTTCTGTAAGCTTCCCGCTACACCCAGCACTCACGCGTTCTGGTTTAGCAATACCCGCTCTCAGATCAAGCATCAGATTGGGTAGAGGAATTGCCATCGGACCCTTCTGGGGCACTCTGGCTTTGTTCACTCAACCAGGTCTGCAATACTAACTCTGCAGCCTGACTATCAATGGGATTGCGCTTGTAGTTGCCACTATGGCCGCGATCGCGGCTGATTTGCTTTGCCTCAAAGCTACTTAGCCGCTCATCGACTAGCTCTACCGGCAGGCCAAATCTCCCGTGCAAACCGTTCGCAAATTTCCGTGCCCGTTTGCCGAGCTCACTTTCGCTACCATCCATGTTCAGCGGATCGCCAACCACCAGTAGATCGGGGTGCCATTCTTCGATCAGGCGATGAACCTCATCCCAGTTAGGGGTGCCGCCCTTTGCTTTGATGATTGGTAGAGGTTTGGTTGTTTTGAAGAGTAAGTTGCCCACGGCCACACCGATTTGGCGTAGACCGTAGTCGAAGGCGATGACGGTACGCATCGCAGTTTTTGCCTGAAGCTCAGGCGTGCCCAGCTTCGCCAGATATAAGGTTCATGTCGATCCCCAGCATAGATGCGGCGGCAGCCAGTCGAAGGTTGGGAGCGGTGTTAAATATGATGTCACTATTAGCGGGCAGGGTGAGCCAGCTGTTGTCACTCAGTTCCTGCTCTAACTGCCCAGCGGCCCATCCCGCATAACCCAAAGCGATTAGATGATCTCTTGGTCCTTCATTGTTTGCGATCGCTCGGAGAATGTCACAAGAAGTGGTCAGCGTGATCTCAGTGGTCACTTTCAAGCTGGCTTCCCAGTCATCGGCGCCATTGCGGTGCAGTACAAAACCATGGTCGATCTGCACGGGACCTCCCGCCATTACCGCCTCTTTCGAATAATCGGCTTCTGTCGAGATCTCGAGGTGTTCGAAAATCTCACTGACTGACAAGTCCATCGGTTGATTGATGACAATTCCCATGGCACCGCTCTCGCCATGCTCGCAGATGTAGGTGACGCTGTGAGAAAAAATACCCTCTGATAGTCCCGGCATCGCTAATAGAAAATGATCTCTCAAACAGTCACTGCTTTTTGCGGTGTTCACAGAAGATGGGTCGGGCATGTGCTTGTCAGCTTCCTTAGAATAGCGTGGTGGATGTTGCGCTCTATCTAGAGCTTAGTCCGTTATCTCCATAAGTCCATGTGCGAACGATCTCCAGCTTGTCTGTTGTGGCTCGCAGCTCAGCAGGGAAGGGTGCATAGGGCGCTGCCATGCGAACAGTCTTCACCGCGGCCTCATCTAATACGGCATAGCCGGAGCTAGAGAGAACTCTTATATCCTCAAGAGTGCCGTCAGCTCGAATGACGGCAAGCAGTCTTAAGCTGCCGTACAGACCGTATCGCACTGAAGCTTCTGGATAATACCGATTGCCAACCGCTTCTGCCCTGCGTTGCCAGTCAAGTAAGTAGGCCGCATCAACCGACCGCTTTGCAGACACAGAGGTAAGCCGTCTCACTCTTGGCATTTCCGCGTAGCTGCGCGCCTCTCTATCCAGTTCTGCCTCCAGATTGGCTAACTCACGGGTCAGCTTATCAACCTCAGGATTGATGCCCATCATTGGCAACTGCTCCTGCTCCAGTTCTTCGCTGGAAATCTCGCGCTCCGCAGCCGCAGCTGTCGTTAGCGTATCGCGCTGGGGCTCGGTTACTACCTCTTGGGGCTGCAGCAGTGCCTGTGGACCAGGCTCACCCTCGCTGAGCATCTCGTTATTTGGGCTGGTCAATTCAGTTAAGTCGGCTTCTTCGCCGCTGCCATCCTGATTCTCGTTGGATATATGCCTGGCGTCATCCGGCAAACTTTCGCTGGGGCGAGTTGCCAGTGTCACTTCAATTTGAGGTGTCACATAGTTGGAAGAGTTAGATTCAAACGAGATGGTCAACAGCAGAGCGATATGGCAGGCGACCGCCACAATAATCGCATTGCGTAATCGATTGTGTTTACCGTAGCCCGCTTCGAGGTAGTACATCTTGCTTGCGTGTTTTTGGTGTCATGCGCTTTAGTGTATCTGTCTGCGATTGTCCACGTCAGCGCTTTTTCTCTAAAACCTCAATAATACCGTCCATGAGCTGAGCACCAATATTGAGATCGTAGCCAGCATCGATTTCACGGATACAGGTGGGGCTGGTAACATTAATCTCAGTGAGATAATCACCGATGATGTCTAAGCCGACGAAGATTAGACCCTTCTCGACCAGTGAAGGTCCAATTTGTGATGTGATCCAGAGATCGCGGTCGCTCAAAGGCTGCGGGCGCCCGACTCCCCCGGCTGCAAGATTACCCCGTGTTTCCCCGCCTCCGGGAAGGCGTGCAAGACAATAGGGCACAGGCTTCCCATTAATCATGAGAACCCGTTTATCACCCTCAGAGATTTCGGGAATATACCGCTGCGCCATGATTGTTTGTGTACCGTATTGGGTAAGAACTTCGAGGATGACACTGATATTGGGATCGTCTCTGCGCACCCTGAAAATATTGGTTCCCCCCATTCCGTCGAGCGGCTTGAAGATGACGTCCTCGTGCTCAGCGTGAAAACTCCTCAAACGAGCGTTATCCGCAGTGACTAATACCGGTGGACAACATGCGGGGAACTGATTGGCAAATACTTTCTCGTTGCAATCGCGCAGACTTTGGCTGCGATTGACGACTAAGGTCCCGCGGCGCTCTGCATCTTCGAGAATATACGTCGAATAGATAAATTCGTTGTCGAAGGGCGGGTCTTTACGCATCAGTATCACGTCCAGCTCAGACAATGGCTTGTCCTGGGGCGGTGATAGATCGTACCAGCGCTGTTCATCGCGATAGACGGTCAGTGCGGCCATGCTGGCTCCGGATACACCTTGCTGCAAATACAGGTCGGGCTGTTCCATATAGAACAAATCCCAGCCTTTATCCTGGGCAGCCCATAACATGGCCAGAGTACTGTCTTTTTTGAAATTGATCATGGAGATGGGATCCATCACCACACCGACTTTTAGCTTCATTGTTCGGCCCGTGTTAAAGCGCTGCAGGTGTTTTAGCGCTGTTACGTTACGCAAACGTCTGAGTTGGCGCAAGCATGGCAGACAGTCTGTCAGTAGTCCTCGAGTCACCGGCTGGCATAGAATGGTCGAGAGTAAGGCTGTTATGTCGAGGAATTCAAAGACACCATGAGTTGGGCAGGATTCTATACCTTTCTGGCACTAGTCAGCGCGGTCTTTACCCTGAGCGCAATTGTGCGGGCGCGCAAAATTCACTGGCTGGCCCCGTTCTACTTTCTGACGGCATGGCTCAGCTCGGAGTTAGCGCTAATTCACATTCTTTGGCAGATATTGCTTACCCTGGTATTGGTTCTCACCGGCGTGCTAGTGAACTCGACTGCTCAACTTGGCCTGGCTCTTTTTTTACTGTCGTGGCTTGGGCTGCTGTATTTGCACTGTGAGGCGTTCAATACTGCGCGATACTTCGATGTAGCCCTGCGTAAGGCGCTGGGCCACGATTATCGATTGACAATTCCGTCCCAGCGGCAGGCTGTTCTTACGGACCATATTGACTCGGCGCACTGGCTTCGCCCCTTTCGATTCAAACGACGAGGTGTGAATCGGCATAAAGACATCCGGTTTGGCGACGCAGGTAGGCGAAATTACCTGGACATCTATCAACCCAGTGAACCGCGAGAAGGCGGTTTTCCTCTGCTACTTCAGGTACATGGAGGTGGATGGACTATCGGCAATAAAGAAAACCAGGGGCTGCCATTGATGCATCACATGGCAGAGCGTGGCTGGCTTTGCGTCGCGATCAACTATCGGCTGAGCCCCAGGGCAGTTTTTCCTGACCACATTATTGATGTCAAAAAGGCAATCGCCTGGATTCGAGCCAATGTGTCTGAGTATGGCGGTAATCCCGATTTTATTGCGATCACGGGTGGTTCTGCAGGTGGGCATCTGTCTTCTTTGGCGGCTTTGACACCAAACGAAGCTGCGTGGCAGCCAGGCTTCGAGGAGGTCGACACCACCCTGCAGGCGGCCGTGCCCTTTTATGGCGTATATGATTTCATCGATCGCTTTGACCTTAGAGATAAGATGTCTTTACAAGGGTTCCTTGAGAACCGGGTCATGCCCGGCAAACTGCGTGATAACCCCGAACTGTGGGATGTTGCGTCGCCGCTGTCCCACGTGAGTGCTGAAGCGCCCCCAATGCTCATTGTTCACGGTACTCACGATTCCTTGGTTTGGGTAGAGGAAGCCAGGGTATTTTCATCAACGCTGCAGTCCGTCGCTAAAAATCCGGTAGCCTATGTTGAGCTGCCGGGCGCGCAGCACGCCTTTGAGATTTTTCATTCGGTGCGGACCGAGCATACGTTGAATGCTGTGGGTCATTTTTTAGAGTTTTGTCACGCCCGCTGCCACAATTGATCAAGCTTCTAACGCACTAGGTTATGTTCATATCTCCCCAGTGAGACTGCAAGATGGCAAGGGCTGCGATAGGTGCGGTTTCAGTTCGCATAATCCTTGGACCCAAGCTCATCGCGCGAAAGTCGGCCTGATGCGCTCTGTCGATTTCGTCATCACTAAGGCCACCCTCTGGACCAACGAGTAATGCAATGCTAGACGGGGCCTCGTCTACAGCACTTGTTGCAGTGGCCAGGTGGTGTAGGACAAGCTTTACGCTGGCATCGGCGGCGCCAATCCATTGCTCAATGGCCACAGGCGGCTGAATATTGGGCAAGCGATTACGCCCACACTGCTCGCATGCGCTGGCGCTTATTTTCTGCCAGTGATGGAGTTTTTTTGTCAGACGATCATCCTTCAGTCGGACCTCAGAGCGCTCTGACATGAGAGGAGCGATGGCGCTAACGCCCAGTTCGGTTGCTTTTTGTACGATCCAGTCCATCCGATCGCCGCGGGATATTGCTATGCCGAGTGTTACGGATAGGCTTGATTCGCGCTCTATCGAGTCAAAGCGGCCAATAGTCACATGCACGGCCGAGCGCTGAATTGACTCTACGGCAGCGGAGTACTGGCCGCCTGCACCGTTGAAAACGATCAGGTTGTCACCGGGCTTCATTCTAAGTGAACGTGCCAGGTGACGGCTGGGTGCAGCCTCGAGTTCGATGTTGAGATTTTCTGTTAGCGGCTGATTCGTATAAATCCTTGGTACGCGCATAGGCCAGATCTGCGCCGCTGCTATAGTCCCAGGTTGCGACAAATTTGCCTGGTCGGTTCAACCTGATTCATTGTGTAGAAGTGGATGCCTGGAGCACCGCTTTCCAATAGTGTTTGGCATAGCTGTGTGACAACCTCGATACCAAACTTCAGGATGCTCTCCTGATCATCTCCGAAGCTCGCAATACGCTGCGCGATCCAGCGCGGTATTTCAGCGCCACAATTGTTTGAGAAACGCGCGAGGTTATCAAAGTTAATAATAGGCATAATCCCTGCATAAACAGGCTTGGTGATGCCTGCCGCGGCGCACTGATCCAGGAAGTAGAAGTAGGCCTCAACGTTGAAGAAGTACTGCGTCATCGCGCTATCAGCACCCGCATCCAGTTTAGCTTTGAGAAAATTAATATCGCTATCGTAACTCTTGGCCTCGGGATGGATCTCTGGGTAAGCCGCTACTTCGATATGAAAGTGATCGCCTGTCCGGTCACGTATAAAGCCAACTAACTCGCTAGCGTAAACCAGTTGCGATCTGCCGCCCATACCTGAGGGCATGTCCCCACGCAGCGCAACAAGCCTTCGTATTCCCATGGACTGATAGTGATCAATCAGTGTCGCGATAGCGTCTTGCCTGTCACCACCAAAACTCAGATGTGGTGCGACGTCTATGTTCTTGTCACTGATTGCGGCGACGGTTCCCAGTGTGGTTTCCCGGGTGGTGCCGCCTGCCCCGTAGGTAACGGAAAAAAAGGTCGGATTCAGCTCGTTTAGCGCAGGTGTTGTCTCGTGCAACAATTTAGCCTGTCCCTCCTCTGTGCGGGGAGGGAAGTACTCGAAGCTGATTCTCGCGCGTTGCGTGGACATGGTCCGATTCTCTTAGTACTTGTAGAAGTCTGGCTTGAACGGGCCGTCGACTGCCACATTGATGTATTCAGCCTGCTGTGATGTGAGTTTGGTAATGACGGCCCCAAAGCCTTCGATCATATGAGCCGCTACTTCTTCGTCCAGCTTTTTCGGCAGCACCTCCACCGTAAGAGCAGCCGGTTTTTGATCGGCATCCAGGTCGGCGAACTTACGCTCGTACAAATAGATCTGTGCTAACACCTGGTTGGCAAATGAGCCGTCCATAATTCGAGACGGATGGCCTGTCGCATTCCCGAGATTAACCAGCCGACCTTCAGATAGCAGGAGCAGGTGGTCATTTTTGGCGCGATCGCGGTATACCTTGTGCACCTGTGGCTTCACTTCCTCCCAGTCCCATTCGCGGCGCATATAGGCGGTGTCGATTTCGTTATCGAAGTGCCCGATGTTGGCGACGACAGTGCCGCTTTTGAGGGCTGACAGCATATTAGAGTCGCACACATTGTAGTTGCCTGTCGCAGTTACCAGCAGGTCGATGTTTTCCAGTACGCGATCATCTATGGAAGTCGAGGTGCCGTCGTTGATTCCGTTCTTAAAAGGCGACACAACTTCAAAGCCATCCATACACGCCTGCAGCGCGCAGATGGGGTCCACTTCCGTGATGCGTACGATCATGCCCTCTTGACGCAGGGATTGTGCAGAGCCTTTACCAACGTCACCATAGCCAATAACCAGTGCTTTCTTACCGGACAGCAGGTGGTCGGTGCCACGCTTAATCGCGTCGTTGAGACTGTGGCGACAACCGTACTTGTTATCGTTCTTGGACTTGGTGACCGAGTCGTTGACGTTGATAGCGGGTACCTTCAGTGCGCCCTGCTCCATCATTTCCAGCAGGCGATGTACACCGGTGGTGGTCTCCTCGGTGATGCCGTGGATGTTGTCCAGCATTGCGGGAAACTTCTCGTGCAGCATGCCGGTCAAATCGCCGCCGTCATCCAAGACCATGTTCGCATCCCAAGGTACGCCATCTTTAAGGATCGTTTGCTCCAGGCACCAATCGTATTCTTCCTCAGTTTCCCCCTTCCACGCATAGACTGGAATGCCCGCTGCCGCAATGGCCGCGGCTGCGTGGTCCTGAGTGGAAAAAATATTGCATGACGACCAGCGCACCTCAGCGCCCAGCTCGATAAGCGTCTCGATCAAAACGCCTGTTTGAATGGTCATATGAATGCAGCCCAGAATCTTGGCTCCAGCCAGTGGCTTGCTCGCACTGTATTTCGCACGCATTGCCATCAGAGCGGGCATTTCGCCCTCTGCGATATCGAGCTCTCTACGCCCCCAATCGGCCAGCGTGATATCGGCGACTTTGTAATCCTCTTTAGTTTCAAGTTTCTCTGCTGTGCTCATCGTGTTTTCCTCTCTCGATCCCATTTGATCTGATTTAAAAATTCTCGTTTCGGTTTACAGTGTCATTTCGGCCCGTCTCTCAGCTAGCGCGCTGCCGGTCAAAATACTTTTAGTCGTTGTGCGGGGTTTTCGAAGTCGCCCCTGACTCGGTGTACTTGCAAGTCTAAAGGGCAGCTTTCAAGACGTCCGATCGATCCGTGTTCTCCCAGGTAAATTCAGGTAATTCGCGTCCAAAGTGTCCGTAAGCAGCTGTTTTACGATAGATAGGCCGTTTCAGGTCAAGCATTGCTACTAGTCCTTTGGGGCGCAGATCAAAGTGTTCCCTCACGAGCTCTGAAATCTGTTGATCCGAGAGTTTGCCTGTTCCAAATGTATCGATAGAAATAGATGTTGGTTCAGCTACGCCTATCGCGTAAGAGACCTGGATTTCGCAGCGGTCTGCGAGCCCTGCGGCGACAATGTTTTTGGCGACGTAGCGCCCTGCATAAGCGGCAGAGCGATCTACCTTAGAAGGATCTTTGCCTGAGAAAGCACCGCCGCCGTGGCGCGCCATCCCGCCATAGGTGTCGACGATGATTTTACGACCAGTGAGTCCGCAGTCCCCGACCGGGCCGCCGATGATAAACTGGCCTGTTGGGTTGATATGGTAGCGAGTATCTTTATGCAGCCATTCCTCGGGCAGCACGGTCTGGATGACCTGTTCTTTGATGGCGGCATGAATATCGGCCTGACTAATGTTTTCATCGTGCTGAGTTGACAGTACCACAGCGTCCACGGCTACGGGCTTGTCGTTTTCATAGCGCAGAGTGACCTGACTTTTCGCGTCTGGGCGCAACCAGGGTAGTGCTCCAGATTTGCGCAGTTCGGCCTGCCGCTCAACCAGCCGGTGCGAATAATAAATTGGCGCGGGCATAAGCACGCTGGTTTCGTTTGTGGCATAACCAAACATCAAACCCTGATCACCCGCGCCCTGCTCATGATCCTCCGTCTCATCGACGCCCAAGGCGATATCAGGCGATTGCTTGCCGATCGCGTTTAGAACCGCACATGACGCGCCGTCGAAACCGACATCAGAGCTGTCGTAACCGGTATCAAGAATGACCTGACGCACCACCTCTTCCAGATCGACGTAGGTGGAGGTAGTCACCTCGCCTGCGACAATAGCCATGCCGGTTTTTACCATCGTTTCCACCGCCACTCGCGCATCTTTATCGTCTGCGAGGATGGCATCGAGCACGGCATCTGAGATCTGATCGGAAAGTTTGTCTGGATGGCCCTCAGAGACCGACTCGGAGGTGAAAATAGCATACTCGCTCATAGTTGCATCCTTATTGGCATGTTTAGTCGGCGGCCGGACTTCCGAAAAGCCGCACCTGTACTTGGAACCCGTTGCGTTGTGCCAGGTAATCGCCCGCGATTTCGGTAAGCCCTGCATCACTGGCCCACTTGGCCAGCTGCGCTCGATCAAAACCCAGCCAAAGATCGCCGCAGCTCTCGCGCGCCCAAACCTGATCGTGACTGCACAAATCCGTGACCACGATGACTCCGCCGGGCGAGAGTCTTGCCGCGACATCTCTGAAAACCTCGCCGGGTGCGGGCGTATGGTGAAGCACCATGTTGATGACGACACAATCCGCT
>JBCDFM010000015.1:0-31661 GCA_039178015.1 Pseudomonadota bacterium | reverse complement strand
TTACCTCATCGGCGATAACCACGCGGTTCCCATGCACTTGATTCAGCCAGCTTACGCGCATTCCAGCTGGGAGATAATCCGACAGAATTCGGCGATTATTTGCGACCGCATCTGGGTCATCGAACACATGATCGGCTAAATTAAGGCTCTCATAGCGCCCTTCACTCACTCCTCCAACGCGCAGAGTCGTAAAGGCTATGACGCTCGCCGGCGCTGGCCATTCTGGTTCAACAGTGTCCATCAAATAAGGGGGTCCTCACGGTCCAGCACCGCCAATAGCTGTACGAGATCAGTCGGGAGAGGGCATTCAAAGTACATATCCTCATCAGAGACTGGATGTCTGAAACCCAATGCGCGAGCATGCAGCGCTTGACGCGGGAATGCACGCAGCATCTCAACAAGCTCGGCCGCAGCGCCACCTGGTATGCGCGGTCTACCGCCATAAAGTGGGTCACCAATCAATGGATAGCGCTTATGTGCCATATGAACCCTTATTTGGTGTGTTCGACCGGTTTCCAGCGTGACCGCGATGAGTGTGTGATGGCCGTATCGGCGTTCAACGCGGTAGTGGGTCACAGCCGGCTTACCCCCCGAGGGTAGAACAGCCATTTTTTTGCGCGCTTTGGGGTGACGGCCGATAGGCTCATCCACCGTGCCGCCCCCCGTCATGGCCCCCACGCAAACAGCAAGGTATTCACGTTTTACTGTCCGATCATGCAGCTGTGCAACCAGCCCTGCATGCGCTGCAAGGCTGGCAGCAACTACCAAAAGGCCCGAAGTATCCATATCTAGGCGATGTACGATGCCCGCGCGCGGTATATTCGAGAGTTGGGGTGCATGAGCTAGCAGTGCGTTCACCAGCGTTCCGTCCGCATGGCCGGCGGCGGGATGCACTACTAGGCCGGCCGGTTTGTTGAGAACGATCAGGTCACTGTCTTGATAGAGAATATCCAAACCGATAGGTTGTGCCTGCCATTCAACTTCAGGTGTCGGTTCAGCCTTGAGAAGCAGCTGATCGCCCACATACACCTTGTCTCGGGGTTTACACGTTCTGCCATCAACCCACAGCTCACCGCTGCGAATCCAGGATTGCAAACGCGAGCGTGAATACTCCGGAAAGACCTCGGCAGCAACCTGATCCAGCCTCTTGCCACTGCACCGCTCTGGCACAGCGCTTGAACGATCAATAATATCCGTCATGCGATAGCTGTTTATGCGCTCGCGCGGCTGTGGTTAAATGGCGTCGCAAACATCCGAGTCATATTACCACGACGACCCCAGCACAATCTGATGAAGCATTTCAAATATATCCAAGTTCTTACTATGGCAGCCTTGCTGGCTGCCTGTTCAAGCAACGAAGAACTGCCCGAGCTCGCAGATTCAGGTGAACAGCAGATGTACGACCAGGCCCAAACCTTTCTGAACAATGAAAGCTACAGCCAGGGTGTGCGCGCGCTACAGCTATTGGAATCACGCTACCCCTTTGGCAAATACGCAGAACAGGCCCAGTTGGAACTGATTTACGCTCACTACCAGGCGTTCGAGCACGAAGCGGCCATCGAGGCCGCCGACCGCTTTATTCGATTGCATCCTCAACATCCGAATGTCGACTACGCTTACTATATGAAGGGCCTTGCGGCGTATACAGTCAACACCGACATATTCGATCGCTTTGTGAGTAGCGATCCCACCAAACGGGACACGGGGCATGCGAAAGAGGCATTTGCCGAATTTGCACAACTTGTCGCCCGTTATCCTGCGAGCCCCTATGCAGCCGATGCCAGAGCAAGAATGGTTTATCTGCGCAATCTGCTTGCGCGTCACGAAATCGGTATTGCTAACTATTATTTTCGACGTGGTGCTTATCTGGCAGCCACTAACAGAGGCGCGTACGTTGTGGAGAATTTTCAGCGTACGCCCGCCGTCGCCGATGGGCTCGCCGTGATGGCGCAAGGCTATATCTTGCTGGGCTATGACGAATTGGCGCGAGAGACGATAAACGTGCTCGCGACAAATTACCCCGATCACTATTCACTGGATGAAAACGGGGAGTTCCAGAGTGTCTACACCCTGGATGGTCTCCAACGGTCCTGGATTAACCGCATCAGCTTCGGCTTGTTCGATCCACCTGACGCGCCCCAGTTTGATAATAGGCCCGTACGCTAGTCTTACAGCTAATCAGTCTCCTATCCTCCACGCGGAGGTGATCGGGTAGCGTCTGTCACGTCCAAATCCACGTCGCGTAATTCGAACTCCAATTGGGGCCTGTCGCCGTTTATATTCATTGATATCGACCAAGCGTATCACACGACGTACCTGCTCTTCCGGCAGACCGCTGGCGATAATGTCTTTCGCGCTCATATCCATCTCCACATAGCGCTCCAGAATCTGGTCCAAGACATTATAGGGTGGAAGGCTGTCCTCATCCTTCTGGTCGGGTGCCAGTTCTGCTGAAGGAGGTCGATCGATCACTCGCTGTGGGATCGTCGGGCTAATCCGATTGCGGTGGCGGCACAGCTCAAACACCAGTGTTTTCGGTACATCTTTAAGCACATCGAATCCACCAGCCATATCGCCATATAGGGTTGAATAACCCACAGCCAACTCACTCTTGTTTCCTGTGGTTAACACCAGCGAGCCTTTTTTGTTTGATATAGACATCAGCAGCACACCACGTAGGCGAGCCTGGAGGTTCTCCTCCGTCGTATCGACCGGGTAGCCTTCAAACTCTGGACTCAGGCTTTCCATAAACGCGTCATAAATAGACTCGATGGAAATCACGCGATGTGAAACGCCTAGCATTCTGGATTGCTCCGCCGCGTCTTCCACACTCATAGAAGATGTATATCGGAAGGGCATCATTATGGCTTCGACTCGATCTGGTCCTAACGCATCCACTGCAACGGCTAGCGTCATAGCGGAGTCCACACCGCCAGAAAGTCCCAGCACAACAGCTGGGAAACCGTTCTTGTTGACATAATCGCGCACGCCTAGCACCAGTGCCTGCCAAGTCGCCTCCAGATCATCTATGGGTTGGGCGATACTCATGTCGGTGATAGTAGGTGGATTCCCGGTTAGATCTAGGGTGATCCGATACTCTCCCTCGGTAAAATTCGGAGCTGCGGCGAGTACTTCCCCAGTAGAAGTCACTGCGAAAGAACCGCCATCAAAGACAAGCTCATCCTGACCGCCCACCTGATTGACGTAGATGATGGGCAGTCCGGACTCGCGGGCTCGCGTGCCGAGGAGATCCCAACGCTCCTGTCGCTTCCCGATATGATAAGGGGACGAATTGATGTTAATAACCACATGTGCGCCAGCCGCTTTCGCCTGCTGAGTCGGCCCAGGCTCCCAGATATCTTCACAAATACTAAGGGCCACTTTCGCACCAGCGATATCGACCAGACAGGGTTCATTGCCCGCGGTAAAGTAGCGTTTTTCGTCAAATACCTGGTAGTTAGGTAGCGCTTGTTTCCGATACTCAGCCTGTATTTGTCCTCGATGAAGTACAGCAGCCACATTGTAGAGTCCATGTTCAACACGACGCGGGAAGCCAATAACGACATAGATATCGGGGTCTATTTCGGCAAGTACCCGCGCAAGCGCCTGCTGAACACGATTTTCAATACTGGGACGGAGCAGCAGATCTTCAGGCGGATAACCGCTCAAGGTCAGTTCGGGAAACACAACGACGGTTGGGCAGCCTTTTGCTTCGACACGACTCACAACGTCGACAACCTTGACCGCATTGCCCTCAAAGTCGCCGACATGTGTGTTAATTTGCGCCATGACGATGCTGAGACGGGTCATGGAATACCTCAGATCTTAAAACGGAGCGTTATTGTCCAGAAAAGTGCAGTCTATGAACAGCCCCAGTGCTGCAGCACTCACTTCTTCAGCAGGCCTGTTACACTAGCTATGCCTGACACTGTACACGTTTGGGAACGCAACAAACATTGAACCGGCCAGCCATACTCACGCGTCCGATACCCCACTCGCCGGGACAGCAGAATCTCGCACTCTTCCGTATTTACGTTGCGTATCGCTCGCTACTCTCAGTGGTGTTATTAATCATGCTAGTCAGCCCAAACACCAGGCAGCTGGTTGGCGCGCTAAATCCGACGTTCTATCTAACGGTGGCATTAGCTTATCTGGCTACCAGTGTCCCGCTGGCGGGCTCCCTCTCAACCCGCCTGAATCAGAATCAGAAAGTGCTATTTCTGATTTTCTTTATCGATATCGTTGCGATCACACTATTGGCCGACAGCAGTGGCGGTATGACCAGCGGTTTGCCCATTCTGCTCGTTGTGACGGCAGCGGCAAGCGCCGTTCTGCTTACCAACCGAACAGTTGCCACCCTAATTGCAGCACTCAGTGTTATCGCGATTCTTGTCGGAACCACCAGGTTGATACTCTATGGCACGCTTGAGTCTAGCGCGCTATTCCCCGCAGGCCTCCTTGGCGCACTAATTTTCGGTGTATCCATCATGGTGCAGGCCATCGCCGGTAGACTGGGCCGGGCGGAGGAGCTCGCGCGTAACCGGGCCAGCGATCTCTACAACCTGCAGCGCCTCAACGAGCAAATCGTGCAGCATATGGATACCGGCATATTGCTGGTCAATGATGAGGGCTTGGTAAGAGTCATGAATAAGGCGTCCAGTAGCCTGCTGGCGCCGGAGCGACCTGTCGCAGTCGAGCAGGGTCGGCAGCTTGCCGATTACAGTGCAGATCTAGCGTACCAGTTCGAGCACTGGAAAGACTCTGGCCAGCATCGAGCCAAGCCTTTTACTGTGGCACCCGGCGCGCCTCTGGTGATTGCCCACTTTCGCGAACTCCAGGGGAATGCACATGGTGAAACGTTGGTCTTTGTTGAGGATTACACACCTGTTACGCAGTACGCGCAGTCACTGAAGCTCACATCCCTTGGCAGACTGACCGCCAGTATCGCTCACGAGATACGAAACCCTTTAGGTGCGATCAGCCATGCCGCACAACTGTTGCAGGAATCATCCGATCTTTCTTCAACTGATCAGCGAATGGCCGACATCATTCAACATCATTGTGAGAGAGTAAATCAGATTGTCGAAAGCGTGATGCAGATTTCGAGGCGGGAGCCCCCTAAACCAGAATACATCATGCTATCGGAGTGGCTAAATGAGTTCGTCGGAAGCTATCTCAGGGCACTTAATAGGCCTGCCGACGTGTCAATAGAATGTGATTATCGCGAGTTATTAGTGGAATTTGACCCAGAAAACCTGCAACGTGTAATGGCAAACTTGCTAGACAATGCCTTGCGCCACAGCGCTATGGCAAATGAGAAGGAGAGTGCAAGAATTGTGGTGAGCATGGACTTTACGGCACACCAGTGCCTGATTGACGTCATCGATACGGGTTCTGGTGTTCCACCGGCTGATCAAGGCAAGCTGTTTGAGCCTTTTTTCACCACGGTTGAGGAAGGCAGCGGTATGGGGCTGTATCTTTGCAAGGAATTGTGTGAAATAAACAATGCTGATTTGAACTACAGGCTGACAAACCAGGGAGAAAGCTGTTTTCGCGTATCGCTGAATCAGCGCGCCCTGTAGACGCCGTATGAGGTGGATCAATGAGTAAGCAGAGTGTTTTGATAGTCGACGACGAGCCGGATATTCGGGAGCTTCTCGATATTACGCTTGGCAGGATGGGTTTGCATACCTGCACCGCTGCGACGCTGGAAGAAGCCAGAACGAAAGTACTAGACGAAAAGCCTAACCTTTGCCTCACCGATATGCGCCTACCCGACGGCAATGGCATAAGTTTGGTCGAGTACATACAACAAGATTTTCCGCAAATACCAGTGGCGATGATCACTGCACACGGCAGTGTTGAAGCGGCTATCTCGGCCCTCAAAGCAGGCGCTTTCGACTTTATCAGTAAACCGATTGAACTAGAAACACTGCGCAAGTTGGTGACCTCCGCCTTGCAGATGGAAAAAGATCCAGGCAAAACTGACAGCGCGGTAGATCAGGACTTGATCGGTTCTGGAGAGGCATTACAGCAGCTGCGCAAACAGATAGCCAAGCTGGCGCGCAGCCAGGCTCCCGTGCATATCCATGGCGAATCCGGGAGTGGTAAAGAGGTTGTTGCAAGACTGATACACAAAAATGGTCCCCGGGCCTCGGGAGCGTTCGTCGCGGTAAATTGCGGTGCAATTCCACCAGAGTTAATGGAAAGCGAGCTCTTCGGTCATAACAAGGGTAGTTTCACAGGCGCCAACCAGGACAAAATCGGCCTCTTTCAGGCTGCCGCGGGCGGCACACTATTTCTGGACGAAGTAGCCGACCTGCCAATAGCGATGCAGGTAAAGCTATTGCGAGCAATCCAAGAGAAAGCCATTCGCCCTGTCGGCGCTAATGAAGAACAGTCGACGGACGTACGACTGCTAAGCGCAACTCACAAAAATCTCGTAACTGAAGTTGAATCAGGCAGGTTCAGGAATGACCTGTACTATCGGATCAATGTCATCGACGTTAACGTACCCTGCCTCCGCGAACGCAAGGAGGATATCCCGGAACTCGCCAGGGCTTTGCTGGGCCGCATTGCGAGAGAAGAAGGTAGCGATGAGCCCATTTTGGAAGAATCAGCCATCGACGCGCTTCAGTCTTATGACTTCCCAGGCAACGTTCGTGAGTTGGAAAACATGTTGGAACGAGCCCTTGCGTTATCGGACGGGACCATTATCACTGCAGACGATCTCCAGTTCGCCACAGCTCCGGCTCCGGCATCGTCTACTCCAAGTACAAGCGTAGACAACGTCATACCCTTGCAGCGAGTAAGCCCAGCCAATGAGGCTAACTTGGACGCAGCCCGAGGAGATTTGGAAGGCTATCTCGAATCCGTCGAGAAAGAGATCATCAGCAAAGCGTTAGAGGAGAGTCGTTGGAATCGAACCGCGACAGCTAAACTACTCGGCATCAGTTTTAGAAGCCTGAGGTATCGATTAAAGAAGTTGGGGCTGGAGGACTAGCGGCCCAGCCCTTCTCCGCGGGTGATACTTTGATACAGAACACGTCGATCGCGAGGATTGTCCAGACACGAGCTGAGACTTACACCTGACCCGTGATGTACAGCCGTCTGCCTCAACTTGGATTCCGCGACCGGCAGTCTACAACCCAATGCTCTCAAAAAACTGCTGAAACTGATAATCCGAAAACCGCTCTTCTCGGCGATCAATACATCTGACAACCGACCTTGCGGTACCGGTCTGGTTGTCAATGGTAAATGCCATAGCACCCTTGGCGGCTTCCGCAGCCAGTGCTTTATTCTCGGCCTGTACCAGAGTGATACCAGTAAAGCCGCCAATAGTGACGACTTTGCAGGCGAACTCTTTGTCAGCGGCTAAAAGAGGGGCCGAAGGCACAGCGAGAAGTACAGCCAGAGCGACCGAGCGCACTTTTAATCTGATAAAAATCCGGATATTCATAGTCGTTTTCCCAGCCACGTTCCGATGGTCTACCAGCATTCGGCAGCAGTAGTACCTGTTGCTGTCTTAGCCCCAGTCGACTTTATAAAAAAATTCGTACACCTCGTGTCTTCGCTTTGGATCCCACCTGCGACCGGAGTTGCTTTGAGCTGATAGCAATTCGCTATCGGGCAGTTGGGGTCAGGCGCCTCTACTTCTAGGGTGTAATATTCCTCTTTAGACAGCGTGGGATTGTTGGGAAAGCCAAGCTCAGTCATCGTCTGAGTATATGTCCCACGATCCAGCATAAAACGTTCTTGCCGATTGGCTGCGTCCATCAGTCCCTCCTTGGCGTCAGCTCTACGGCCTTTTGTGAGACTGTCTTGGTAGGCAGGCAACGCTATCGCCATCAGTATGGATACCACCACAATCACAATGATCACCTCGATCAAAGTGAACCCTTTTGACAGCATACTCTTGTGTCTAAAGCTCGATATGAACATTAATAGTCTTCCCTGAACCAATAACTGCCCCTGGGCTTCGGCACCTGCCCACCCGTCAGGAATGGGCTGATAACCTCGCCGCCACCACCGCTACCCGGTGGCAGAAGCAAGCGGATTTCACCGTCCTCACCGAAATGAGGAGATGGAGTATCGGGAAGCAGTGCACCGATGATCCAGGCTCGGTCCGTATTGCCATTATTATCGAAATCAAATTCTCCCGCTGCAGTAATCAGATCGACGACGTATAGCCGCCCAGCACCGGGGATAGGCTCACAGATGTCGGCAGCCCCGGAGTCCGGAGAAAATGTGGTGAAGAATACTTTGCCCGCAACCGTAATGGAGCTAGCCAGCGCTTTTTCGCCATCCGCCTGTAGATCTAGTCGCCAGCCATCCGCCGCGATCAGAGCCGCTTCCGCAGCGCTCCGCTCTGCCTCTGACCCGAGCTCGATGGCGTTATCCGTGACGTCATATAGGTCATTCGGATCTAGGGGTAGTTGACACCGAAAGTCCACACTTGGCGGGTTAGCGCTACACTCGTCCGGTGTAGGCGCTTCTGTGAAATAGGGATTTGTTGCCAGATCACGAATCATATAGAACTGGTTATCAACAGCGACCAAGTTTGGATCGTTCGGATCATCCACATCATTCGGATTAGTACGATCTCCAGATCCAATCAGGATAGCGTCGAAGGCCGCTCCTGCGTAAGCAGTGCGGACTACGTCAGGCGCGTTAAAGAAGCGTCTATCTGTCGCACGCGTACCACCATTCACACTGGCAAGTTTAACAATACGCCACTGGTTTTGATTCGCATCGGGCAACTCGTTCCCAGGAAGATCAACACGCCATAGCTGGCCCCCAGTATCGGCAAAATACACACGATCGGTCAGCGTGTCTCCGTTGCTGTCCAGAATGCTAACCGGCGCAGCAACCGAATGCACTAACGCTGTTTCCTGGAGGTTTGTCTCTGAATTTGCAGCCGGGGTCACACTCCAAACTAAGTCACCGGTCACCGCATCGACGATAAAAAGGCCTCGGCCTTGCGAGTCCGGCGAGGCCAGTCCGGCAGAATCTTTGTTAACGTCGTCGTACCCGGCACCAAAGATAAGCACAGGCTTGGCAACGCCGTTGTCGTCAGCGTAACCCGGTATTTTCGCAACAACCGGGACAGACCACGTTTGGCCCAGCTCATCAAACCCTGCATCCGTCTGGTCATTCTGCCAAAGCAGTGCAGGATTGTCGGGATTTGATATGTCCAGCGCATACAGAATACGGCCTCCTCGACGCAGCCCGGTGTAAACATAGGCTTTGTCACCCGCATCAGAATCTATCGTCCCGTCCACGTTCAGGTCTTCTAAATACAAAACTGGCGGAGAATCTATCCCGTAATAATGGTCGTCATCCACCTCGTTGACACGGCGAATATTGAGCAATGGCGCGAGTTCCTTCGCAAAAAATGCCCAATCCTCCGCTCCATCTTCGTTGTTGAACATGTGGAGAAAGCCCGCGTTTGTCCCGACAACAATCCTCAAATCGAGGTCATCTTCGCTCGTCGAGTTACGCGCACCGTAGTTAACCACCAACGGTCTGCTGTGCAGTATATCCGCGAGGATCCAACTACGGGGCTGGCGTATAAGGTTGCCAGCACCATCATCCACATTCTCGTATCCACGGCCCCAATCCAGCGCTCGCAAAAACTCTGTTTCGTCGGCCACGCCGAAGTAGTCATATAGATCGAGCTCTGACCATGCGCTATCAAAGGCTGAAGCCGTCATATTCGCGCTGCCAAAGTCTTGCAAAGCACCGTTGGTGCCCGTATTGCTGAGTATCACGCGGGAGGCGGGGTCGCGTGCTGCGAGCACAGCGCCGACTCCGCCGCTGAGCACATCAGGTCCGTCCGCAATATTGTTCCCCCAAGCCGTGACGGCGGTGGTACTAATTTGCCCGCTGATGGGATCAATCGCCGCGTCCCCGTTGTCATCCACTAACACAGCGCCTTCGCTACCAAACTCAACATTCAGCCGCTTGATATTACCTGGCCAATCTACCCGCTCATCCGGCTGGAACATGGCGAAAAAAACTTCATTACGACTCTGGGTACGTGTAAAAGTGTTAACGGCCACGGCTGGTGAGGTGAAGGTACTGCCGTCCGTAAGGATAGATAGGATGATCTCTTTAAACGCGGCATCAAGCTCCTCGGGATTTGACGCTGCGATGTACTTGCCATTGCCACTAAGGGCCGTGTCTAGCATCAATGGCGCTGCCTCTTCTTCCAATTGGAAGCCCACAGTGAACAATCGGGTCACGCTTTGCACCCCATTTGTATCATCGCCGTCTAAATCATTGTTGGCCATATAGGCGGCGAGATCAGGCAGGCAGTTTTCCTTTGCTAGCTGTTCTCCGTCTAGCATTTCATCGGTCAGGTAGGTCTGGCAGCTTGAACTACCGGCATTAATGAGCTGTTTGATCGCTGCATTCGCGTCAGAGTCGTAGCGTGGCAATCCATCTGTTACCAGGACAATGAAGGTGCTGCACGTCGAGATCGGAGACTGATAGGTACCGGCCGGACTTTCTGCATCACTATCCCTAGGCGCTAAATCATCTGTTGGATGCTTTTGATTACCATATACCACTCCAGAACCGGCGAGATATCGATAGACCTCCATGGTGGTCTCACATAGCGGCGTAGAGCCATTTGCCGTGGTGGCGTTTATCGCATCAATCAGTGCAGTGCGCTGTGTGTCGCGCTCTTCCTCGGAGAGATCGTTGACCAACGCTTGCACAATGCGGCCGCCATTGAATCTATCGTTGATGTCGTCGCCGTTGTTTTGGTTAAACAGAGCAAGTCCAAAATCAATAGTAGGGCTCGCAGATATTGTGTCTGTGATAATCGATTGGGCTATATCAAGGCGCGTTCTATCGACAATCACTGAGGTGTCGTGCCAGTAATCTAAGTAGTTAGCGCTATAAAACGTGTACGCATTACTCCAGTCTACACTTGCATCCACTGAGGGCCCGTATTCACTGCCATCCACACTCGTATTTTGGGGATAACCATCTGCCACACCCGGATTTAGCTGATTGCTTGCGATCACATCTCCCAGGCAATCGACATGAGTCGGGGTCGTATTCAAGCTGGACAGCGGCAGCCATCCCGCGCCATCACCAGTCAAGTTTTCACCCTCAAACCAACGACTTGCACTAACCACTACATAGCCAGGATCCCGCAGCGGGGCCAGCGAAGTCGCACACCGATTACTGTCTATCTCAAAGTAGTTCGGCGAGTCCGGATCTGGTGGCGAAAATGTATCGCCTGCGGACCAATATATCCTATTGCCAGGAAGTTTATTGATGCCATCATAGGTATAGCTTGCATTATCTGGATCGTACTGAGCACGAACTCCCTCTATTACCGTGCTCATGCTCCCGGAGTCGTCAAAGATCAAGATAATCTGTGCACGTTCATTCGCCAATGCAGGGTTGGTGCGATAAATCTCTGTGTCGTCTGCGCTCACATCCGCGCTAAACAGAGCGCTAACCATAGACGCCGTTAAGCAAGTAAGGCCATATATGTTTAACTTTTCACTCACCATGTGAGCTTCCTCCGATCTTGACGTCCCAATAGCGTTTTCTTTGCATCACATAACGAGCGAAGCTATTGAGCTCCAGCGCCGACGATCTTTTTGACTACGCCCAATTCAACCTGAGTTCGTGCTTCTCTTGGCACCTCGTGCTCCGAGTTGATTCGATAAAACTCGCAATCAAACAGAGGTGCGCTGGAGGCAGTCGCTGCCTCTTCCAAAGGACATGTCGTTGCGGCAGTCGAAAGGATCACTTCGGCGTCGACCGAGGCAGCGCCGTCCCGCAAATTGCTTAACGGGTGATCGTTCGGATCAAACGCCGAAAATGGATCCGCGGTATCCAAACCAGTAAATGGGTCATTGGCCGTATCAACTAAGGAGAGCACTGCAGTAACGCCGGCCTCAGCAGATTGAAAGGATGAATAGGAATCTGCAAGATTATCTGACATCTTCAGACCTAGTGAGCTGTTTCCTGCTGCGATTACGCTAATTACGGTGACGACCAATAGAAACAGCAACGCGACTGCCAGCGCTACTCCTTGTTGCCCAGGCCGACAACTGCTTGTTTTCATACTCCACCTCGGACCAAAAGTTTCAGGTTACGCAGAGACACACTGGCATGACTCATTAGCCGACGGTAGTTATCGTTGGCCACCGGAATCGTCTCTCCCGGCATTTGGTATTGCTTTGCATCGGTATACTGGACGTCCTTGGTCGCGCTTCTCGTTAAAAGGTATACCTCAACAGATTGGATGTTGCTCCATGAGCCGGACGTGCTGATCTGAGCGGGTGTTTCATAGGTGTCCACATCGCCGTTTGTGCCACTGCTGTATCCCAGCAGGATACGCAAATTCTCAACGCCCTCCGCGACATCCTCGGTTTGTAGCTCCATTGCAGTGCCGTTCCAGACAAGGATTTTGCGGCTCAGTTGAGGAACGTCGTCGTCGCCTGCAGGATCCGGATCACGAATATAGTAAACCTCGTACTTGTATTCCCATGCGCTACCACCGGGTACTTCACCACCCAGGTTTATCGTCGGCGCAGGATCGTTGCCGTCAAACAAAACACCACCCACGTTATTGGCAACTACATAGGTTTTGTCATTCTGCAATACAGCCGGAAAATCTATAGCACCATCGCTCTGCGCGGGATCATTGGGATCAAAACTATCCCTGGGACCATCGGTGTAGGGTCGCGGCAGAACTCGCTTGATAACCAGGACGTCGGTGCCCACCATGCCATCGTCAATACAACCCAGCGCGCTGTTAGATCCATCTATCGTGTCCGCGAACACAAACTGAACGAGGTTGTGAGCGGAGGCAAGACCGCTGCAGTCGCCCACCACGCCAGTAAGATTGGCGTCTACTTCGATCGCATTGGCAGTGACTTCTCCGAAGAAACCGGCATGCCGCAGGGAATCTCCGATCAGTTGCTCTGCGAATCTCGCACTTTCTGTTAAAGCCGCAACTTGCTCCACCTCAACGTAAGAACGTTTTGAAGCGAGATATATAGATACTGCGCCACCGATGAGAATCAAACCGAGCACCATACCGACTAACAGCTCGACAAGAGAAAAGCCCCTTCCCGCTTTTTTGATTACGCAGTCCATACTTTTCAAAACTCCGACTCGTCCACGACATAAGTGTTGCTCACGACTTGACGACGAAAATCATCAGAGCCTGCAGTTACGGTTTCGTCATTACAGACGACCTCGCTATCCTGTACCGCATCGTAAGATTCGTGCAGACCACTCCATTGAATAATGACCGTTAGTTGTCCTGTGCGGGTACGACCGGTGGCGGGAGAAAACAAGATGCAGCCGTGGGGGTTGATGAGGCCCGACGTGCCCTGCCCACCGACGGTTGCTCCTTCGCCCATCAGCGACTGCTCCCATAACCACAAATCATAAGTAGCGAGTTCATTCGCGCTGCATGGGGCTGTTCGGCAGTCTGGGCTGGGCTCGCTCGTAAAGTATTCGCCATCAATTGGATTATTTAGACCGATATTGTAGGTGGCGATGCCTCCCGGATTAACACGAATTCGCTCGACGATTGCATCGGCCAGAGTCACTGCTCGAGTATGCTGTATCGCTAAATGCTGGGAGGTTTTCGCCATCGCTTGCAGACTGACAATACCTAGCAACCCTACCGATAAAATCACGAACGCGATGAGCGCTTCAATCAAGGTGAAACCATGTTGTTTCTGCATCATGTTCTCGAGTACCTTGCCAATTTATCGTGAATTCTGCTGTTGGTTGCGCAATTCAGGGGCAGATAAAGGCGGTGTCATTTGGATCTAGGGCCGTAACAACGCCACCCGCACTCACTCTCACCCCCCGTGCGTAATCTGCTCCTCGGTCATCGCACACGGTAAAAGTCCCCTGAGTACCCGGGACGGCATAGCCACGGCTGTCGAATCGAACAGCATCGCCTGCGCTGTACTCCATAGTGAGCAGGTTCTCATCAATGACTTTTGAAATTACCATCAGCTCGTTGGGGTCATCTACGGAGCTATCGGCACCATCGTCTAGGAAAGCAACAAAGCCCGTATTCCAATCCCCAGGTACACTCGCGCAGGTCTCACCGTCAACGCTTCGGCACAGCGTCACAGTGCTGCGTTGAGCCAGAGCCTCCGCCCTCGCACCGTTAAGTGCAGCGCGGACTGAGTAGACGTGAGACAGCATCCGGTTATTCTTGATCAGGTTATTCAAACCGGGCGCACTTAATACCAGGAGGACGGCCAATATAAGAATTGCCACCATCATTTCCACGAGAGTAAAGCCCGACTTTGGCCTTTGGCTCATAAGGAGTTGAACATCCGCAGGAACGAATTAGCTGGGTTTGTAAAGCATTAACTATACATTAGTCGACTTTTTCGCTGAGTAAACACCGACTATCGGTAAGTTAAACCGACGAACGGTCACTGGTGAGCCAAAAAAAGACTAATGCACAGTGAATTCAGGAATTTCTTACAAGACGAACAGCGACAGCCAATCCAGGCTTTTTATGACATGATGGATAAATCTATCGTGGCAAAGTAATTCGGTGGAGAACGCCTAAACCGTTACCAGCAATCTAGGGCTCGCCTACCATCGACTGCCGAAGCATACCGTCGCCCAATTTGCGACAAAACAAGCCGCAAGCAACCAGCATCTCTGCTCTGTCTATTGACCGCGAGTGCTTCTGCCCCAGAATAACCGGTTTGTTCAATCTGCAACCGTATCTCGAAACTCGCCGCAGGTTGTGCGACAGCGTCACCACGCGCGTCGATAAAATACTCACTGGGCAAACCTAGGTCGGCCAGGTCTGTTGCATAGCGCTTATGGTAGATAAAGAACTGCTGTTGGCGAGTTACAACATCCAGTAATGCTACTCTTGCCGCCGCTCGAGCGCTTTTTCTTACCACTTGCTCATAACCGGGAAACGCGATTGTCAATAGACCTGCTAGAATGACGAGCACTACCAGCAACTCGATGAGAGAAAACCCATTCATGCTCTCTCCACCGAAGCGGCGTCGATTCAACCTACAGCTCGTCAACCCCATATTCCCGCCAATAGCTACGACGGATGGGCGCGCTTTGAAGTGGAAAGACTGAAGCGATTTCAGAGTTGGCGCCCGGTACTAACAAACCAGAATCGAAGGGCGCTATGTCTCCCGGCATTCCCTGACCCAAATCTCGATAACGCACAGCATTTTCTTGCGTGGCAATTTGTAAACGCCCGGTAGCAACCTGCGCGGGAGAAGCGTCCTCCAGACTAATCACGTACAGCCTGCCACGTCCAACATCGGGTTCACAGGGAATGGACAGATCTTTCCGGGCCGGGACATAGGTTGTGAAAAACAGCTTGCCGTCAGCAATGACTGGCGTGGAAAGCCCCTTTTCTCCGAGAGAAGCCAACTGCATTTTCCACCCGTTCACAAGGCCGGGGGCTTGACACTCGATGTCATTCTGGTCACTACACAACGGGGTGACATCGTCCAATTGCGCGTGTGTAATCGCCTGAATGTCCACAGACCCTGATACCCATCGATCCTTTATAAGATAGGCATAGTTCGTGGGCGTCATGTCCAGGGGCGCTGCTCGATTACCCGAAAGAATGACTATGCCTACAAAGTCACCCGCATCATCTTTAGCGAGTGTCACGTCAGGTGCGTGAAAAAAGCGCCTGTCCGAAATACCGCTCCCACCCAGTGCCGCGACTTTAGATACCTTCCAATTGGCCGCAACGTCTGCAGCACTGGACTCGCCACTCGCAGCTATTGAGTTGAAATCGATACGCCAGACATTGCCACCGCTGTCGCCTACATAGGCTCGGTCATCGACTCCATTGTTGTCCGAATCAATAATACTGATCGGTGAGGGAATACTATGCTGCAGGGCATCGACGGTCTCGCGACCGCCAGGAGATAGCGTAACATCTTCTCTGCCCGGCCCGGATGCATACCAGACGAGCTCACCGGTCTCAGGGGTGACGACGTAGACAGCATTTCCAATGAAATCCGTATTTGAACCCCCATCTTTGCCTATTCGGCGAGCGCCATCCCAACCGCCATGATAGCCACCTCCGAACACGAGCACGGACTCAGGCTTTCCTCTACCCAGGTCGATATTCGCTACGCGCGGCGTAGAAAATGTGAGTCCGAGCTGCTCAAACCCCGGCGTTGTGTTGCTCAAGGCCCACATCAATCGCGGTGAATCAGGATTAGTCATATCGAAAGCAAAAAGTCTTTGACCGCCGCGTCGCTGACCGATAAACACCCAAACACTGTCGCCGTCTTTCGGATCAATTGTCCCGTCACCATCAGTATCATTAAGCACAGCAACAGGCTCTCCATCCATGCCATAAGCATGTCTCGGTTCAATACGCTTTAGCGCCAGCTGTTGCTGCATCGACAGAAACTCTGGAGGCAAAAACGCCCAGCTCTCTTCACCGGATTCCTCACCATCGGGCCAGGTATTGCGGACGATGCGAAAGAAACCATCGTTACTGCCGAAAAACAGGCGCACATCGGGGTTCATCTTCCCGTATCCACTCCCCGGCCTCGCTCCATAGTTAATCACGAGTGGTCGTGAATGCAGCAGGTCGCCCAGCAGCCAGTCGCGTGAGTCCTGCGTTTCTCCGTCGCCATCGCCGTCAAAGGCGTCCTGGCCCCTTATCCAGTGAATGAGGTTTAACAGGTCTTGCTGGTCATGCCCCTGTAGTGAACTGAACAGCGGTGCTAGCGCTGTTAGTGTTGCAAGGTTGGCATCTAGCGGCAGCAGTTCATTCGCCCCACCGGGGTTAAGGGTAAACAGCTGCCGTGCACCAACCTCACTATTGTTCGATCCCGGTCTATCGCTGAGGAAACCTCTGATCTGCTGCCCCGCTCCACCACGGGTAACAGAACGGCCATCCGTCCCGATTACTTCATCCAGACTAGCATCCGGAGTCAGCACGTCGAACCCCATGGGATCGGTCCAAAAAGTTAGGGCGTCCGGCAAAATCTGTCCATCCTCATCTGACAGCGCGGGCGTCGGCGGCTCCGTCAGAGGTGCTTGCGCTATAATCTGCGTCGAACCCAAGCCTTCTCCAAGCCGGGAGATTTTAAGCTTCTTGATGTTACCCGCCCAGCGGCCCGCAGTATGTCGACCAAAGATGGGGAAAAATAGATCTCTCACATTTTGCGCACTGTCACTGCCGTTGATAATTTCCGCGGCTGCCACCATTGAGTGACTCTCGCCCGATGGCAGTGATAGCACCGTTTCAAACGTCGAGAGCATATTGTTAGGGTTCGACAAAGGAAGCGCTCGCTGGGTACCACCCACTTTTGCCAATTGCTCTGCGTACTCACCGGGTTCGATCTTGAGGAAGTAGCTCTTGATCGCCGGGCCTTCAACTGGGCTAGGCAATGGCGCCAGCCTTTTCGGATCTGCGAGAAACTCCACGAGCGCCAGGTCACCCGCATCCCCGCTTGGCAACTGCAGACCCAAACCAAACGCAGACGGCGGCAATGCGATCGCCTTGTCCGTTGTGCTCTGCGACGAGTCTGAAGATCCAGACAAAATATGAACCATTCTCACTCCTGCACAGGATTCGCTTGCTCCAGAAGGTTTTCGATAATAAGCATCGACAGCAGGGCCGTCGCTGAAATCCAGAGACGTCGATTGCAGAATTTCCGGGTCGGGTCCTGGCAGTATAGGAGTCAAACTGACACCGGAATCTGCCTGCAGGCTATCGTTGTTCACGCGACTTTGTTCGCTGACGTGCAGTCCGCCCGCGGATTCGCTCCCGTCGCCGAGTCCATCAAGAGAGCCGCCGAACACTGGGTAGCCATTAAGATAACGGTGAAGCTCCAGGTAGATATCACGGATCCTGTACGTATGGCCGGGACCCGGCTCCAGAACCCAGGGCGCCGGATGCCTTGGATAAGGCAGTGCCGCGAGTGCTATCAGCCAATCATTCAGATCAGACGGTAAATTGATATTGGTAAAGCCCTTAAGTATATGAGCGCCCCTAGTACAGCCTATGGATGTCGCTGCAGTAGAACCCCGCAAAGAAGGTGGGACCGCTCGCACACAACCCTCGGCGCGCATGGCCATCAAACCCACCTCTATTTGCCTTTCTGGCGCTAGCTCGTTTGATCTTGCCACCAAATTTTTCAGCACCACTCGAATAGCTGCACGTAGGACTTGAAAGTTGTCTACTGGAGTGTCTCGCCAGGCACTGGACGCAAGCGTCTGGTGCGGTTTGTCGGGAACTGTTTGTGCGGTATCAGGCCGCCCGTCCCCTCTGTTTACAATCGCGTAACTGTTATCGCTCTCCTTCGAGATACTCACTAGGTCCAGAGCGTCGTATAGTTGTTCACCCAACAGATTCCGACAGTATCCCGAGGACGCGTCACTACAGATTTCTTTTAGACCCTGTTGTCGCAGATCCACCGCGAACATCACGCGCAGCGGGTAACTCCCCAATTGATGGCCGCTATCAAAGATATCGATGTCGTCAGCACTCACGATATGTGCAAAGCCAAGAATACAGGTTGCTAAGATCCGTTGGATCGGGACCAACTTCATCGCAATGGCCCTAGTTGTTGGCTCGAAATTGGCTGCCGAACAGCGACGCCCTGAACAATATGGGCTCGCCCCTCCGCGGCGGTTGCACCGCGGTAAGCTACCTCTATTTCGAATTTCGTAGTGTTAAAGTGCACCGCACTGGTGGCAGCGGAAATCACCGATCTGGACATCCCACCAGGGAGCACAAGTGGGCCGCGTATCATGGCATACAGGTTCTCGTCCCCTGGCCTGTTCGGTTTCAGCTCAAGGGACGAATCCCCACAAACTGAGAACGCCAATATCGAGGTGCATCTTGGCTCCGGGAGATGATGAGCGGTCGCAAAATTTTCAGCATCGCCCATAATCCTATCGACACCCGCTAGAGCGTGTTGGATTGCGGCAACCCGCAATTGCTCATTGGCCGCCACCTTCAAGTGCAGTTGATGGGTTCGATAGAGCGTCGAGGCGATTATCCCAATGACCAGTAAAATCATCAGTGTCATCAGTAGGATCATTCCGCGAGAAGGCGAATAGGGTCTGCTTATATTCACAGATGCATCACCGCATTATTCCGCAATAAAACAGTGGTCTGCATGAGGCGTCTCAGATAACCATCTCTTGCGGCGGGAATCACTTTACTACCAAGTCGGTAACTTCTTGAGTCCGTATGACCAGCGATTTCACGAAGACTCCTGACCAAAATATAAAGTCGCGCAGCTACCGCCTGCTCCAGATCATCCGCGGTGGGCGCAGCAACATACCTATCTATCTGGAGATTACCTGTGTCATCCAAACCGTATTCGATTTGAAGCATCTCAATGCCCTCAATTAAGCATTCCGTAGGCGCCATTCGATTGGTTGAGCGACCAGGTCGCTTTCGACAAAGGCTCGGAATGTTGTCCCCTTGCAGTGTGGAGAAGTTACGAACAAACAGCACCTGTGGCTGATAGAGCCAGCTCGCGCCATTGCGGTTTACGTCGCGACCACGCTGCAAAACAGGGAGGTGATATTCGCTCTGGCGACTCACAAAGAGATCGTTCGAATCGACACTCGCGTAGTGAGATCCATATAAGAGAGAGGGCTGGCTTGCGGAGCGGCGAACAGCCAAAATATCCGACTCAGCCTTATGTTTACCGGGAAGCAGGCAGTCCCCCGGCAAAGCTTCTACATCTATTTTCGGTTGACCATCTTCGGTCACATCATTGGAGTGTACGAACGGAACTTCCGTTCGCATTAGGAAATTGAAACAAGCAGAACCCAATACCATTGCGCGTACGCGGGTTCTCGGATCAATGTCAGCTAGATGTCCGGCCATACGAAGCTCATGAGAAAGATAGCGCATCGCGTAGCGACCATTATCTTCCATCCTGGCCAGAGCCTGAGAAGCAACGTAGCTTCTTTTACTCTGCAATAGCAAATGGCAGACTACAAAAGACAGGGTCACGCCAAGAGCGATTGCTATTGTCAGCTCAACCAACGAGAAGCCACATTCCCGACAAGACCTTGCATGCACGAACTGAGCTAGAATCATTTTGCTCCCACCCAACTTGCCAACCGCAGATAATGCCTGCTCTTGCTTACATCAATGGGCGCGTCTGCGTCGCAGGTGGCACCATCCGGAGTCCTATCCCATTCACCAAGACCTTGCCAGGCGATTTCAACAACAACCTCTCGGTCAATCACCGTCACACAGGCAATTGGCCTGTTCAAACCTGCCTCAGCATCCGCAGTAACTCCTCCATTGAGAGATCGGCTCCACTGCTGCAGATCCCAGTGGGCCATTTGTTCAGGATCACAGGGCTGAGCACTACAGTCTCGGGTAAATAGACTTGTTTCTATGGTTCTTTCACCAGTCTTTTCGTGAAAATGGTAATGCGGCAGTGCTTGTCGATTGCCTCTCATTCGTTCAAACAGGTCGCTTATCAGTACCACCGCTTCCCGACGCTGCTCCGCCTCGAGGGCGATGTGGCCTGCGGATATCTGTATGTTACCAAGGCCGATCGCAGCCATGGATATCAGCAATAGCGCTACCAATACTTCAATCAGGCCCGTACCCATTTGAGCGCAATGCCAACGCTCTTGTCTCAGGCGCATTGGGTATCACCTTTAATCGAGCGCGCTCGTCCTACGGAGTTCAGCACGACACGTTGAGAAGCGAGTGATGGGCTGCCTATCGCGCAGAAGAGTAGGCTCAAGTTACGGCGAGATGAGCCGTCCGGAAGGAAAGTGATTATCCCACCGACAGCGCGATCACCTACTGAGTTAGTCAATCGTAGGCCCGACGGGATCGGGCTAAAAACCTGCAGCACTTCGTCAGTCGACGGCGAAAACGAGGGCTTACGATCAACATTGGTAAACAGAATCCAACCGTCATCGAAAGTACCACCACAGACTGCAAGCCCGGTGCTAGACATCTTCGAAGGACACAGACTTACAGCAGCATTGCGCAGCACCGCCTCCGAGCGAGCGAGATTGAAGGCATCAATAAAACGCACCGTCTCGGTTTGCAGCTGATTAGACATCAGTGTCCCATGCATAGTGGGAGCGACCAGCGCTACGGTCACCGAAAGCACAAGCACAGTTGCCAAAAGTTCGATAAGAGTTATACCCACTTGATGTTTAAAGACAGTCTTCTCGAGCATCACAACCTCCTGCTGAACAAGATATGCCGTGGTAGCTGCAGGAGCTAGTGTCTGCTCTAAGTTGATAGATTTTGGACGGCCGCGATCTCTATAGTGCAATCAAGGAGCTGGCGGATGCGTGGTGCGTGGTGCGTGGTGCGTGGTGCGTGGTGCGTGGTGCGTGGTGCGTGGTGCGTGGTGCGTGGTGCGTGGACCAAGATAAAGCCTGGTCAGGCCGCTTGCTTAATCAAATATTTTTCACATCGATGCGCAATTCCCGCGGAAGTGAGAAGGTGACGTTTTCAGGGCGTCCCAACACTTCTACCGGCGCTTTGGCACCGTGCCTGCGTAGGCCTTCCAGCACTTCCTTGACCAACACTTCCGGTGCCGATGCACCTGCCGTTACGCCGATGCGAGATTTGCCTTCAAGCCACCGCGGATCAATATCTTCGGCGCCATCGATCAAATATGCTTCTGTATTCATACGCTGTGCCAGTTCACGCAAGCGATTGGAGTTTGAGCTATTGGGTGATCCCACCACCAGCATCAGATCGCAATCACCGGCCAGTTGTTTAACTGCGTCCTGGCGGTTCTGTGTGGCATAACAGATATCGTTTTTGCGAGGGCCTTTGATGTTCGGAAAGCGCTCTCGCAGGGCATCTATCACCAGAGAGGTGTCGTCCATTGAAAGAGTAGTCTGAGTAACATAAGACAGCTTATCAGGGCGTCTAACTTGAAGGTTCGCTACCTGATCCACGTCTTCGACGAGATAGATATCACCGCCAGCAGTGCGATCGTACTGCCCCATGGTGCCCTCAACTTCGGGATGACCACGATGGCCAATCAGAACACATTCACGCCCTTCTTTACTGAATCGCGTAACCTCGATATGCACTTTCGTCACCAGCGGGCACGTGGCATCAAATACTTTTAGCTCGCGCCGATCAGCTTCCCGCCTGACCGCCTGGGATACGCCATGCGCACTGAATATCACAATACAGCCGTCGGGTACCTCGTCTAATTCTTCAACGAATCGCGCTCCTCGCGAGCGGAGATCTTCCACGACGAACTTATTGTGCACCACTTCATGGCGCACATAGATGGGCGCGCCAAACACCTCCAGTGCGCGATTCACAATGTCAATTGCGCGATCGACACCGGCACAAAAACCTCTTGGATTGGCGAGATGGACATCCATCAGTGGAGGTCTACCGGCTCAACGCGGTGTACCAGCACGTCAAACAGGATATTCCGGCCCGCCAGCGGATGGTTGAAATCAATCGTCACCTCGTCGTCGTCAAAGGCGACGATCATTCCAGGCAGTTCGCCGCCTCCGGCATCGGCAAAAGAGTAGACAAGCCCCACTTCCAACTCAGTGTCATCGTCGAACTGCGCACGTGGCAAATACTGTACATTATTATCGTTGGGCTGCCCAAAGCCATCTTCCGGTGTCACCGTAAATAACTGGCGCTGACCCGCAGACATACCGAACATCAAGCGTTCAAAACCAGGTAAGAGGCTGCCGTCACCGACGACAAAGGCCACCGGTTCTCCGCCAAAATTTGAGTCGACCTCCGAGCCATCTTCTAGGCTCACTGAAAAATTGACGAATACGCGTGTGCCCTCGCTTACAGGTACTTTAACCTCGGTCATTCTGCCTCCGCACCTCGCTGTGTATTGGATCTGGCAGTACCACCAAACAGGCTATCATAGATCATTAAGACGGCACCCACGCTAATGGCGGAATCAGCTATATTAAACGCTGGAAAAAACCAACCGCCGTAATGCACGGAGATGAAATCCACTACGTGGCCTAGCGCTATTCTATCCCAAACGTTACCTAACGCCCCGCCCAGGATGAGCGCTAAGGCCAGACCCAGCAACTTCTGCTCCCGAGGCATTCGATATAGCCAAACTACAAGCACCGCGCTAATCACTAGCGCCACAATACTAAAAAAGTATCGCTGCCAACCACCTGCATTAGCGAGAAAGCTGAATGCCGCTCCAGTATTATATTGAAGCGTGAGATTAAACCAAGAAAACACCTCGACGGGCAGGCCATACTCCAGCTGGGTATTGGCAAGCACTTTGGTCACCTGGTCCAGCAAAATCACCAGAGCCGCCAGTATGTACCAATAGACGCTTAACCAGCCGTTACGCGAAACGTCGTTGTTCGCCATCACCATACACATTATCAATGCAACGACCGCAAAGGCTTGGATGTTCTGGATGATGACCCACATCTGGCCTGCGGTGCCAACAACGATCGCACTTTTCGTGCTGGGACGGCACCACCCGAATTTTGAGCCCGCTGACCTCAGACGGTGCATCCATCGTCTCCGCAGCTGTGAGGGGTTCGATTGCTGCCCCAGAAGTAATCAATACAAACCTCAGCTCATCATCCAAAGTGGCCAGCTTCTCGTGCAGTGCTTCAGAGGCATATAACGTAACATCCGCGTCTAGAGAGCCTCGCAGCTGCCCCGCCGCTCGCCGCGCTTCCATTTCTTTATTCACCGCAGTTCTTACCTGAATTAGCTGCTGCCAGTACTCTCGACCCAGCGGCTCAGCAGCATCCAGTTGCTGCAACTCTTCATACCACTGTTCGAGTAACACCGATCCACCTCGCTCGCCTGGTAGGTTTTCCCAGATCTCTTCGGCTGTGAAGCTTAAAATAGGTGCTATCCAGCGCACCAAAGCCTCTGCGATGTGGTACATGGCCGTTTGAGCACTCCGCCGGGCCTTGCTATTGGCACCGGTGGTGTATACCCGATCTTTGATAACGTCCAGGTAAAATCCACTCAGGTCCAAAGCGCAAAAGTTGTGGAGTCTTTGATATACCTGATGAAATTCGTAAGCGTCATACGCCTCGAGCAGCTCTTCTTGAACCTGAGCTGCTCTATCTACCGCCCATTTATCAAGCGACAGCATATCTTGCTGCTGCAGAAGATTTTCGCCCGGATCAAAACCCGTGAGATTCGATAACAAAAAACGGGCTGTGTTGCGGATGCGGCGATAGGAGTCGGCAGTACGTTTGAGTATCTCATCACTAACGGCAAGCTCTCCTCGATAATCGGTCGCAGCGACCCATAATCTGAGAATATCCGCTCCCAGGTCATTCATCACCTTATTGGGTGAAATCACGTTGCCGATAGATTTCGACATCTTGCGACCCTCACTATCGACGGTGAAACCGTGCGTCAATACCGAACGATAGGGCGCTTCACGGTAACTACCAATTCCGGTCAGTAGAGAAGATTGGAACCATCCGCGGTGTTGGTCTGACCCCTCTAGATAGAGATCGGCCGGTGCATGCAAGCCTGCTCGCTGACGAAGGACACAAGCATGACTCACGCCCGAGTCAAACCAGACATCCAGTGTGTCATTTACTTTGTCATAGTGCTCCGATTCGGCGCCCAGCAGTTCCTCGGAATCTAGATTGAACCAGGCGTCAATGCCGCGCTCTTCGATTAGGTCGGCAATTTGTTCGATCAGTTCCGTCGTCCGTGGATGCAACTCACCTGTGGACTTGTGCACAAACAGTGTGATCGGCGACCCCCACGCTCGCTGACGCGAAATGCACCAGTCCGGTCTATCCTCTAGCATGGAATCAATACGGGCTTTACCCCACTCTGGCAACCAATTAACGCCGTCAACCGCTGCAAGCGCATTCGGCAACAAGTTGTTTTCCTGCATGCCGATAAACCACTGGGGAGTCGCACGAAAAATAAGTGGCGTCTTGTGCCGCCAACAATGTGGATAAGAGTGATGATAGGCTGCCGCATGCAGCAATGTGCCTCGCTCACGCAAAAGATCAATGATTGCTTCATTTGACCTGGACACGTGTTGTCCGGCAAAGAACTCCGTTTCGGGCAAATAGACGCCATTTCCAGCCACTGGATTATATACGGGAAGGTCATAACGCTGCCCTACAATAAAGTCATCTTGACCATGTGCAGGTGCGGTATGAACAGCTCCGGTTCCAGCCTCAGTCGTAACATGCTCACCCAGGATGACGGGAACCTGTCGATCCAAATAGCAGTGCTGCAGTGACACACCCTCCAGGTCACTGCCTTTACAGCGACCCAGTATTCGCAGTTCACCCAGATCGAAGCGCTCCGCACATGATGATGCCAAGTCCTCGGCCAAAAGTAAGGCTCTTTCCGGACCCGCGAGCAATACGTAATCCAGCTGCGGATGCAGGCAAACCGCCATATTTGCCGGAAGCGTCCATGGTGTAGTCGTCCAAATGGGTATGGCGATCTTGCCAGAACAAGCTGCGCCACAGGCTTCGGCAACCAACTCTGGCTCAACAACGTCAAAAGCGACATCGATCGCAAATGACTCTTTGTCGCGGTACTCCACCTCAGCTTCAGCGAGAGCTGAGCCGCAGTCGGTACACCAGTGCACGGGCTTAAAGCCTTTATGCAAATGACCGTTTTCGATGATTTTCCCGAGCGTGCGAACAATATTCGCTTCGAATCCAAACTCCATGGTGAGATAGGGATCAAACCAGTCCCCCAATACACCCATGCGAATAAAGTCCTTTCGCTGTCCATCGACCTGCTTCGCAGCATACTCACGGCATTTCTCGCGAAATTGTTGCGCAGACACTTTAACTCCAGGTTTCCCCACTTTCTTTTCTACATTTAACTCGATCGGCAGACCATGACAATCCCACCCCGGTACGTAGGGTGCGTCAAACCCGGAGAGTGTCCGCGACTTCACGATAATGTCTTTCAAAATCTTGTTCACTGCATGCCCGAGGTGAAGCTCCCCATTGGCATAGGGCGGCCCGTCATGCAGGATAAATTTCGGATTACCTGAGCGGGACTCGCGGATTTTTCGATAAAGATCCATTTCTTGCCACCGCTTCAGGCGCGCAGGCTCACGCTGGGCGAGACTGGCTTTCATCGGAAAGTCAGTCTGCGGTAGGTTTAGCGTGTTCTTGTAATCACTCATTTCAAACTACTGTTATCGATGCTGGACAAGCCAGGCTCGTGCCGCTTCGATATCCTTTGCTATTTGCTTTCTCAGTTCCTCAACTGAATTAAACTTGTGTTCTTCCCGCAGTTTCTGCAGGAAAGTTACTTCTATATGCTTACCATAGAGCGACAAATCCTCATCCAGAAGGTGTACTTCAAGATTGGCCTTGATACTGTCATTAACAGTGGGACGCACTCCTACATTCGCGACGCCAGGCGCATTCAGTAGGCCCTCTCCCGTTACCCTGACTACAAACACACCTGATAAGGGTGAGCGCAATCGATGTAGCTCTATGTTCGCTGTTGGTGTTCCAAGGCGCCGACCTAGCTGTCGCCCATATACCACCTTACCTGACATAGTATAGGGACGTCCCAATAGGCGCTCGGCTTCCGCAAATTCAGCTTGCTCCAGGGCATCTCGAATACGAGTACTGCTAACTCGTACGCCATCTATTGACAATGTCGAGGTTGAACACGCTTCATAACCATAGCGCGTGCCCTGCGACCGGATAAACTCCAGGTCGCCTTCTCGGTCATTGCCGAAGCGAAAATCGTCGCCCAGAACAACATAGCGTACACCCAACCCCTCGACAAAAATATCGTCTAGAAACTGCTGCGCTGTCATTTCTCGCAACTTCTCGTTGAACTGAATCCGCATCAGTCTATCGACACCCAACTTACGCATAGCGAAAAATTTTTCACGGAAACTCATGATACGCGCGGGCGCCTTTAATGGCGCCAGGTATTCCCTCGGCAACGGTTCAAACACAATGACAAGAGAAGGTAAGCTAAGCTCCTCGGCTTTCTCGAGCAAATGTCTGAGAACCGCTTGATGGCCGAGATGTACACCGTCGAAAGCGCCTAATGTGGCCACGCAACGCCGGTGCCGTGGCCGCAGGTTGTGCAGGCCGCGAATCAGTTCCATTCGTCCAGGAAATACCTCGTCAATCCAAACGCGGCAGTATATCGAAAGTGGGAGCAGCCGCCTATCTCTCGGGATCACGTCCCAGGGGGAATAATACCCATCCGCTTTAGAGCTCTGAGGGCGTGCGCAGGTGCTTAAATCGTGTCCCTAGAAGGGCATGCACCAGCACATAAACGATCCCGCCCGCACTGCAAATCCACAGCAATTCTGTTGCCCGTCGCTGCCAGCCCCAGAACAGCCAATCACCGCTATCTGGGTTTAGCCAAACCAGCACGGCCATCATTGCGATCGTGGCGCTTAGCAGTCGCGCAGTATAGCCGCGCCACCCTGGGCGGAAATGGTAGACGTCATCGCGCAGCAACCCTCGCAGTAGCAAAGCCGCATTCAGGCAAGCGGCGACAGAAGTGGCCAGTGCAAGACCCACATGTCCCACATTCCAAATATAGAAAAGGGGCAGAACAAACAGCACGTTGAGCACCATGTTGGATACCATAGCGATGATGCCAATCTTCACAGGAGTCGCCGTGTCTTTTCGCGCGTAGTAGCCAGGGGCCAATACTTTAACCAACATAAAGGCCACTAAACCGAACGCATATGCTTGCAGGCTGAGCGAAGCCATGCGGACATCCTCAGGTGTAAGAGCGCCGTATTGAAACAGTGTTGTCAGTATCGGTTTAGCTAACACAATCAGCGCTACCGCAGCCGGCACACCTATCAGGAGCACAGAACGCATTGCCCAGTCAAGGGTCAGGCTAAACTGCGCCTCGCGCTCAGCCGCTCTGTGCGCAGACAGATTGGGCAGTATTACCGTGGCGATAGCGATGCCAAAAACGCCCAGCGGAAGCTCCGCGAGGCGATCAGAGTAGTAGAGCCACGACACGCTGCCGGTGGGTAAAAAGGATGCAATCACCGTGTCGAGTAAGAGATTGATCTGGCTGACCGATACGCCAAACAGCGCCGGTATCATTAACTTAACAATTCGTTTGACGCCCGGATGAGCCGTATCCCATACCGGCCTCGGCGTCAGCTCCAGGCGGTACAGGGACGGAATCTGAAACAGTAGCTGGATTACACCTGCGAAAAAAACACCCCATGCAAGCGCTAGCACCGGTTCTTGGAACCAAGGTGCGGCTACAGTAGCTGCAAAAATTAGAGACAGGTTGAGGAATACCGGCGTGAAAGCCGGAACGGCAAAACGTCCGTAGCTGTTTAGAATTGCGCCGCAGAAGCCTGTCATCGATATCAGAAGCAGATACGGAAAGGTGATACGAATCATCTTCGAAGTCAGCTCGTACTTGTAAGGCTGATCGATGAAACCCGGCGCAAATAACGCAGCCACCACCGGCGCTCCGACAATCGCCAATGACGTAATCAGCAACAAGCTGCCACCTAAAACACCCGCGACTCGGTCTACTAGCGCTTTAACAGCCTCCAGACTGCCGTCCCGCTTATAGTCCGCAAGGACCGGCACGAAGGCCTGAGCAAAGGCGCCCTCGGCAAATAAACGACGCAGGAAATTAGGTATTTTGAAGGCGACAAAAAATGCGTCTGCATTAGCGCTTGCCCCAACAAACGCCGCGATGACGACGTCTCTAATCAGACCTAAGACGCGAGACAGCATCGTCATGCTGCCGACCAGGGCACTGGATTTCAGCAAAGTAGGGGCAGTCCCGGCGGCTGACTCGTCGAGGTGTTTGTCTGACATAGTCGCTAGCTCAGGCGGCGGACAGCCTCAGCTCCAGCGCTCCCTGAGATCAGACCCGTGAATGTGCAGCCATTGAAGTGCGATCAGTGTGTGGCCGTTGGGGATGCAATCGCGAGCGACCAGCTCCAGCGCATCCTCTCGACTGACGGAGTGAACTAAAATATCTTCACCCTCGTCTTGGAGTCCATGCACACCTCCCAGAGAAGTCCTGGATACCCTGCCACAAAACAATCTGACCTGTTCACTGCAGGCTCCCGCACTGGGCAACACAGTCGCTATGGGCTGCAGCTCTGCCAGTTCACAATCTGCCTCCTCAAGGGCCTCGCGATGTGCCACAGCCTCGTCACTCTCGCCCTGTTCCACCACACCCGCGATCAGCTCCAACATCCAGGGGCTTGCGTCAGCACGAATCGCGCCCGGTCGAAACTGCTCGATTAACACCAATCGATCAGTGATCGGGTCATAGGGAAGTACGCCAACCGCATCCCCGCGTTCAAACACCTCTCGCACTATAGCTTTGCTCCAACCCCCATTAAACCGGCGATGTTGAAGCGTGAGGCGGCGAACCTTGTAGTAACCGGAAAAGGGTTCTTCGTCCTTCAGGATGCGCACATCCTGGGCACCAAAGGTTAGGTTCAGCGCCACTAGAACCGCCCCGCCGTATACCAGTTGACGTCTCGGGCGTGCTTGTCGACTTGATCTACCACATCCAGCGTCATAGCAAACAACGCCATGCGCACCAGCACACCATTGTCAGTTTGCCGAAAGATGGCCAAATTAGGATTGTCATTTAAATCGTCGTCAAGCTCGCGGGCGTGGTCGCGTGAGTCTCTTGGAAGCGGGTGCATAATCACAGTGTTAGGTTCACAGTGATGAGTGTAGATAGCCTGATTCAATCGATAGCGGCCACGATAAAGATCCGCCTCGTCCTGGCTGCTGAAACGCTCTTCCTGGATGCGCGTTGAGTACACAATATCGACCTGCGAGATACTGGCTTCCAGGGCGTCTGACTCGGTCACCACCATTCCAGCAGTACGCATGTCTTCGACAATTTCTCCCGGCATTTTCAGCTCCCCAGGAGACACCAGCGTGACCTGTACTGCATCGAACAGCCTCAGTAGCTTACCCAGTGAATGTACAGTACGACCAAAACGTAGATCTCCTACCATGGCGATCCGCAAACCATCAATTCCTCGGCCGCGCTGTCTTTGCTCCTTTTCAATCGTATAGAGATCCAAAAGCGCCTGGCTCGGATGCTCGTTGCTGCCATCACCGCCGTTAATAACGGGTACGCGCGAGGCCGCGGCAAACTCCGCCACGGAACCTTCGGCGGGATGCCGCATAGCTATCACATCGGAGTATCCGCTCAGTACTCTGGCTGTATCGTAGAGCGACTCACCCTTGGCGATGGCACTTGACCCTATGTCTGTGGTTTCGCGTACCTGCCCACCAAGCAGATTAAAAGCGCTGCCAAAGCTAACCCGTGTGCGCGTGCTAGGCTCGAAAAACATGGACCCAAGGATGGCGCCATCCAAAACCCGCGTCACCCGACGACGTCTGGCATAGGGGCCCATTTGGTCTGCAACGGCAAAAATACGCTCTACATCTTCCCGTTCAAACTGATGGACTGAGAGAATATGGCTGCCGGCAAAATGCAAAGTAGTAATCCCCCTATACGACAGAAGCAATCGTCCCTATCAGGCACTGCAGCTGGCATGTATTATATGGGCAGGAGAACACCCTGCCCATGTGCGTATTACCGGTCAAGTGCTTTCGCAAACTAGGCCAACAGGGCGTCACCATACTCCTGGAGCTGAGTTACCAGAGCCTGCTGTTGGGCGTTGAGTTCACCTGAGCTTAAGAGCGAATCGATGACTTGCATGTATTCTTCCATACAGATACTGGCGCCCGCAGCCGGGTTGGTCAGTCGTTCAAAACGATATTCTTCCCAGCGAGCTAATTCTTCAGGTTCTAAGCTGTCCGGGTAGTTACGAGCGCGATAACGAAACAGCATTTCTGACAGCCGGGCGTCTTCAAAAGCAAAGGTAGAGCTCGCCAACTCAGCGGCATCACCGTTGCGAACAGACTCCATCAGATCCTTGTCTCGAGCCGAAAAAAAACCGCCGCTATAGAGCATACGCTCGGGATCTGTGATTTCATCAAATCGACGCAAAGCAAAGATTTCCTGTATTTTTTGTAGAAATTGCCGCGGATTACGTTCGCGGAATGCACGCAGCACAGCGAGGTGCTTTCGACAAGTGGCGCTGCAGATCCCCAAGCGCTCGGCGGTTTTCGAATCAGCCATCTTTGCGGTAACCAAAACTGGACACCGGTTTGCATGAACGGTTTTCAGCCCCGGTCGCTCACTACCTGCCGGCAGCTCGCTAGTCGGACTGAAAAGCCGCTGTCCTATCTCTCTCGCGCTCAACTCCAACACAGGCGCGGGGTCGATGCCGAGGTCGTAACAAATAATCTCATTGCGATTAGTAGGATGCACTGCCAGCGGTACGATTAAGGCAATATTGTGTCTCTTCGCGCCGAACATACCTGAGACATGCAACAGCGGCTTCATCGCATCTATATCAAGCAAACGCAATACAGAGCGTTTGCCCCGGTGCTCAAAGAGATACGCGTATAGTCTGGGCTGGCGAGCCCTTACCAATCTCGCGATCGCTATCGTGGCTTGCACGTCAGCCAGAGCGTCATGTGCATCCGTATGACTGATGCCATTGGCTGCAGTCAATTCCTCGAGCCTGAAACTTGGTAAACCATCATCGCGCAATGGCCACTCTATACCGTCTGGTCTAAGCGCATAGGCTGTTCGCAGCAGATCGATGATATCCCATCGGGAATTGCCGTTTTGCCATTCTCGCGCG
>JBCDFM010000014.1:0-31699 GCA_039178015.1 Pseudomonadota bacterium | reverse complement strand
GGCCTGTGCCGGCATGACGGTTCTGGGCGGGTTGCGAAAAGCCGAGGTAGGCATCAGTACCTGCCTTGGGGTGATCGGCATTGGCGGCCAGGGTCATCTCGCAATTCAACTTGGAAAGGCAATGGGTGCCAAAGTGGTCGCCATGGATATTGACGCCGTCAAGCTATCTATGGCGAAAGAGTTAGGCGCAGATCTGGCTTATGACGTCAGCAAGTCCGATGACTTACCCGAGCTGATGGCCCTGGATATGGACGTGGTGATGGTGACAGCTCCCTCGGACGAGGCCCACTCGCTAGCCCTTTTGGTGGTCGCTTACGGCGGTGTCATATCCCTTTGCGCGGTTCCCGGCGGAGAGACACCCATCTCTATGACGCTATGCGGGTTCAAAGGGGTGAGGTTGCTGGCACAGGCGGTTGCCACCCGCAAAGACCTGGCCGATATTCTCGAGCTGGCGGCACAGGGCAAGGTTTCCTGTGAAGTAGAAGCGCGATCGCTGGATGCAGGTCCAGACTCTATTAAGGCACTGCGAGAGGGCAAGGTGGTTGGGCGCGTCGTTTTTGTGCCCTGAGGCTATTCGTGTGTCGAAGTCCCCGGTTGCATTTTGAAGTCACGCGCCTTTTGTCCGTGTCACAAGGCTGGCACAAGCCCCCGCCGACCCGCCTGTTCGACCCGTTGCGTCTATGCTATGAGAAAGTTGAGAAAGCTGGAGTTCGCCTCTTCATAAAATGCCAGCGCTTCAAACTGTGCCGCCGTTGCGCCGGAATGTGCCTGGGCAAACTGTCTAAGAAAGGTCGCGCCACCCAGTTCCCCCTCCGCCTGACGCCGGAGCTGTTCCCGCCTGTCTTGCCCGTCCAACACAGAGTCGTACATAGCTTCCATATCTGGAAATTGTGCTTTTAGGGCCTGCGTCCGCGAATCGGATTGAGGCTCTATCAGTTCAATAAACTCAGCAATTGCATCCTCTCGGTAGGCACACTCCAGAAGACCCTTAATCTCGATCTCATCCTTGGTTTGCCTGGCCCACGCTCGGTATTTGTCCGCGGCGAGTCGCTCCAGCCATGCCAAGAGCAGCGGCAGATCCGCGGCGGGGGCACTCTCGAGAATGGGAACCAAGACTTCTAGCAGAGATGCCGGTTGCTCACTCTCGATAAAGGAATCAGCTTGGGTTTGCATAGGCAACTCTCCGACGTTTGGATTAACCCTAATGTTATAGGTGATATTGCGACTGTTGGCAACGTCACCTACTTCATGAGAACTGCTTTTACTTGAAACCGGTGTCACAAACAGCTGAGCCTCTTAGCAAGGCGTTGCCGATGTTGTCCAGCAGCAATCAGTCGAAGACCAGCATGATGTAGGTCAAAAACAGCACCAGGTGGACGATGCCATGGGTGATACTGGTCCTGCCACTCGAGAATGTTACCAGGGCCACCAAAATCGTGACCACCAGGAGTATAGAGTCCACCGGACTGAGCCCGAGAATCACCTTATTGCCAGTTACCAGTCCGATAGAGAGTACCGCCGGTACTGTCATCCCGATGGTCGCAAGTGCCGAACCCAGGCAAATATTGATGGAGCGCTGCAGACGATTGTTAATCGCGGATTTGATCGCCGCCAGACCTTCTGGTGCCAACACCAGAACGGCAATGATGACGCCGCCCAAAGCACCGGGCGCAGCGAAAACAGCGATTTGATAATCAATGATCTTGGCCATGCTCTTCGAGAGGAAGACAATGGGCAACATATTCGCAAGCAGTAAGGTGGTGTGGTAGCCGACGGAATGCAGTTCAAAATCTTTGTGCTCGTGTACTGATGTTTCACTCTCGGTTGTGAAGAAGCCGCGGTGCCGAAGCGTTTGTGCAACAAGAAACGCCGCATAGAGGCCGGCCGATACGAGCATCGCAAATACCATTTGCCAGTTTGAGTAAGTGCCTTCCTCGCTTGATTGCGTAAAGTTCGGCAGAATCAAGCTAATGATGGCTAGCGGGATCAGTACCACCATGAAAGTGTTTGCGCCTCTCAGGTTATACTCTTGCTCCAGATGCCTGAGACCGCCGCACAACAGAGACAAACCGATAAGGCCGTTTAGCACAATCATCAGCACCGCGAACATCATATCCCGGCCTAACTCAGGAGACTGAGCGCCAGCCAGCATCACCGCGGAGATCATGACCACCTCTATGCTGATCACGGAGAGCGTTAAAATTAGTGTGCCGTAAGGCTCACCCAGTTTTATCGCCAAGCCGTCAGCGTGGTGTACCACCCCGAACGAAAGCCAAAGCATGACCGGAAACAACCAGCAAAAATACACCAGAGGTGCGACGGTGCCCGACAGTGATGATAGCGATGTGTTTCCGAACAGCAGAAATGCGCCCAGGGTGATGAGGCCGACGAGCAGGCCACTCTCGCGCTTGAGTGTCTGCAGTGTAATGGCTTGTTTACCTGATGCCTGATCCATTAAGGTCTCATAGTATGGCGCTGGAAGACGAGTCGAGGTCCTGCGGCGAAGCAATCCGCAGACCCACCAGTTACGTGAATGATAGCGCTGCCGGCGAAGTTTGTCTGAACGACGGCGGATAAGACTTCATCACTCATTAGGCGGTCTCCCAGTAGGCTCCAGGTATGCGCGAGCAGATCATTTTGAATTTAATGGCTACGGCTGCAGCTTATGCGCCACGATGATATCGCGTGCTCGCAATGCAGTGTAAAGAGCTATTAGCGACAGTCTTTTGTGAGCCAGTTCAGCACCAGGTCGATCAGCTCGAGTCGACTCCAGGAAAACGAGTGATCCCCCGAAATGACATGATGCTCGAGCTGCAAGCCTGGAATTTGCTGGTATGCCTGCACGACGGGGTCGAGCATGGTCTCCGCCGGTGTGACCGGGTCCTGATCGCCGACGACGAGAAAAACGGACTTGGCCTTCAGGCCCTCTCCAAATCCTCGTGTATCGAGCTCCGCCATTGCTGCAGTATTGAGTTCCTCGCGCATCACTGCGCCATCGAAGCCGCTTAACATAAACAGGCCATCGGCATAGGCCGTGAGTCGATCAGATGTAGTGTCGTTCGCCGCAAAAGAGTCTTTCCAGAGAGCTAAGTTGGCAGGTGCTATTGCCCCTACACAGACGAGGCCTTCATCCTGCGATCCCGCCGCTAGCGCTGTGTAGCCCCCCAGCGAATGTCCCAGTAAAGACAGGTGATCAACATCGATACGATACTGCTTCGCATTGGACGGTTCTCGCAAAAAAGTCAGCACCGCTTGTACATCATCGACCAGTTGCAGAAGAGAATAGCTTCCCTCTGCTCCCCAGGCCCCGCGATAGTTAAAGAACAGCACATTGAAACCGCTGCGTCTGGCGCTTTGCGCGAGGTCAAGGTTGCGCTCGTTACCTGGGAAACCATGCAGCAGGATCAGCGTTGGATGCGGACCTTCACCCGCCGCCAGGTATATCAGTCCAGGCATCCGCGAACCTGCACTGGGGATGGTGATCTCGGCGATTGAAGCCTGGTACTCGATGTTACTTTCCTCCTTTGCACCAACAACGCTACTGGCGATGCTGCTAGTTAAAAGCAGGGCTAAATACATAAAGTGCTGGTACACGCGTCACTCCTCAGTGGACTGTTTCTGGCTGATTCTCTGTCTTGAACGGCAGCGGGCAGAGACCATTAAGCGTGCGCAGTATACCGGTGGGCCAGGTAAACTGTATCGGCAAAATGCACACCGCTTGTGCAGCGACGAGCGCCTGCCGCGCCCTCCCAATAGTACCTCGTCACTTTTTGGCGCAATTGCTACTTTATGAGTCATTTTTGTTACCAAATATGTGCGCCGCACTAGTTGAGGGCGCAAGCCCTTCTATTTTTTTATTAAAATACATGAATTTATCTCTAAAAATTCACGAAAAGTGTCTTGTATTTTGCAAATTCGTCATGGGAATATAGGTAACGTGTGGTAACACATGGAGCGATAGGAGGTATCCCATGGGAACACGAAGATATGCATTCACAGCGGCGCTAGTCGCCTTCCTCTCTTTCAACACCAGCACTTACGCAAGTTGCCAAGTGCCGGGTGTTAGCGCGAAGCCCGTCATTCCAAATGGCGCGTCCGCTAGTCCGGAAGCCATGTTGGCCGCTCAAGAAGAGGTAGCAGGTTATGTTGACCTTATCGAGAGCTATCTGGAGTGCCGGGCGAATAGATTACCGAGTCTGATACACGACGGTTATGTTCGATTGGCCGAGGCGGCGGCTGCGGAATACAACACAGAGTTGGGAAAATTTCGCTTGCGAGAAACAGAGCTGGCGGGAAATTAGCCAGTCTGTCAGAAAGGTTGTAGCAGCGTCTGACTCAATAGTCGTACCTGCTGGGCCAGCGTTTCTCAGCGGCGCTTCAATAGCGCCTTCGCCGTGGCCGTGGTCCGTGTCTCAGTATCACTAGCGAAAGGGGTTTCGCCTTCGAAACCTCTTGGATTGTTTAACGCCTTCGCGTTTTGGCGATCTCGCGCTCAGTTAGCATGCAAACACTACCGTTTACAGAATAGGTAGTGCTTTATACAGTCGATCAACCTCCCACCGCACGCATGAACCGCACTGGCGCGGCGTGGCGAACTTAAGCCAGGTCTTACCGAATGCAAATAAACCTCGCTATTCGCGTTTAAGCCGCTTTCAAGGAAGGCTGGCGAATCGGGCCGCCTGACGATATGCTTTGCCGCCTAGAAAGACCCGTCGGCGGAGCTTACGTCTGGACCGCTGTTCAAAGTATGTTAAAGGATCTCGCTATGCCCGGACTCAGAAACAGATTAACCAAGTTGGTTTTTGGAGCGACGTTTCTACTCGCATTCATCCTGTCCAAGCCAGTGCTGGCCGCGGGTCCGGTATTGGACCGGGTGGTGGAGCAAGGTGTGCTCAAGGTGGCAATGTCCGGCGACCAACAACCGTTCAATTTTGTGTTTGGCAACAACAAATCACTAATTGGCTTTGATGTGGATCTGGCCGAGGCCCTCGCTGACGTCATGAAAGTCAAATTGGAGATCGTCCAGATGCCCTTTGGCGAGATCCTGGGGGCGGTGGAGTCGGGCAAAGTGGATATGGCTATCTCTGGCATTACCATTACGCCCTCGAGAACGCGTACAGTCAGTTTTATTGGCCCTTACATGCTGTCGGGCAAATCTATGCTGACAACGAAAGAACTGATCGACGGCAAAAAAAATAGCGCAGAGTTCAACAATTCCAGTGTGAAATTGGCAGCGCTGAAAGGGTCCACCAGTGAGAGCTTTGTGCAGCGTAATCTTCCTAAGGCATCGCTGGTTGCTGTGGAAAACTATGATGCTGGTGTTCAGCAGCTACTGAGCGATAACGTTGATGGCTTGGTCGCCGATATGCCAATTCTGGCGCTGACGCGACAGCAACACCCTGACTCGGATTTGCAATTAGTGATGCCGCCTTTGTCGACTGAACCTTTGGGTATTGCGATAGCGATGGGTGATTCACAGTTTGAGAATTTGTTGAGGAATTATCTGCTTGCCTTTGAGAAAACAGGCCTCTTTATCAATCTGCACTTGAAGTGGTTCGAAATTGGTAATCGAAATATTTATGAACCCTAAAAGAGGGCAGTGATAGCAGTTACTTGTGCGGCGTGGGTTCAAGACAATACACCCCATCGCTTTTTTTATGTGGGAATTAAGAGCGCTCCCGATACCGGAGCAACGGCTTCTGGAAGGGCCGTCAAGATACGACGGGGCGTCGTGGCGGGCCATAGGATGTAGCGGTTAGCTTCACGGTGGTGCGAAAAGCAATAACAGTTATCGTGGTTCTGCAATAAGAGATAGAGCATGACCATCCTGGGTATGGAGTTTACACCTCTAATATTTTGGGGGTGGTTTTTTCTAGTTCTATACATCGCGCTCATGCTGATATTCGGCTTGGTGGGTATGAGCCGTGTCAAAAATAGCGACGACTTTGCCACTGCTCGCGGAGCATACGGCCCCGTTTTTCTGGCCTTTGCCATGACTGCGACTGCGGCCTCCGGAGCCACATTTTTAGGGTTGCCAGCATTGGCGTATGAGGCTGGACTCTCCTCGTTGTGGTATGCCTTTGTATATCCCTTGGGCATCTATATTGGCGTCTTGGTGTGTCTTGTCATTATCAGACGAGCAGGTGACAATTTTGGAAGCCGCTCGATCCCAGAATACCTAGGAGACCGGTTCGATTCGGACCTGCTGCGACTACTGGCGGCCATATTCTCCATCCTCTTACTGTTTTATCTCGCCGGGCAGTTATTGTCTGGCGCGGTCATGTTCTTCAACTTTCTGGGACTTGAGACGCTGTCAGCCTTGATAGTCACAGCGGCGATTCTGATGTTCTACGTCACCCTCGGCGGCGCGCACGCAGATATTTTGACAGATGGGATCCAAGGTGCGCTGATGTTGGCACTGGCGATTTTTGTCCTGTTCATGTTCCTGAGCGGCTTTGGAGTTGGCGACGGGCTCAGTGGCGTTCTGCAAAAGCTCGACGAGATAGATCCTGCGCTAACCACGTCGTTTAACGAAAGTAACCCGCTGTTCGATTCCTGGTGGGATCTATTCGCCATCTTCTGCGCGCATTTGCCACTGGGCCTGCTACCGCATATTGGCAACAAGCTATGGGCGTTAAAAAGCAAAGAGGATCAGAGGCGATTTATCACTCTAAGCTTTGTCTGTGGTTTGCTCCTGCCGGCCATCACTTGTGGCGGGATACTGGCGAGGGCGCTGCTGGGTGATGATCTGCTAATGGAAGGTAACAGCCCAAACAATGCTATACCTGCGCTGTTTATTGCAACACTACCCACTTGGATAGCGGCCCTGATCGGAGCGGGCGTACTATCCGCCGTCATGTCGACGGCTGATGGACTGGTCGTGTCCAGCGCACAGATTTTCGCAAACGATATCTACCGGCGCACGATTGCGCCACGCGGTCGAGCTCGTCATGATCCGGCGCGAATTGACGCGACGGCGTTGACCATAAGTCGAATCGCCACCGTGATGGTTTTGCTATGTGCTGTAGCGATAGCCTGGTTTACGCGGGATATGAATATAGCGCTGCTCGTGTGGACGGGCGTGGGCGGCATGATGGCGGCCTCAGCGGGGCCGCTGTTTTTGGGAGCCCTTTGGCGGCGCTCAACTCGAGCCGGTGCAGTGACGAGTTTTGTTGTTGGTGGGCTGACATTTATCCTGCTTAAGGCAGGTGCCATCCAGGGGCAATGGTTCAACGGTGGACCCCTGCAATCAGCAGGCGTATGGTTGGAGTCGCAGGCAATTAACCCCTTCGCCTGCGCAACTTTGGGCTCAGCGGCGGGGATTATTGCAATGGTACTTGTGTCCCTCGCGTCCCGACCACTCAATGAAGCGCATCTAAAACGTGTCTTTGGCGACCCATAATGGGGCTGCTCGTAAAACGGTTTTGACGACCAGCTGTCCAATGAACGAGACAAAACTTTGACAGGAGAGCGACAGTGGCGGTTACCGATCATGTGGATCTAGCAACATTTATCGAGGGTGTAAAAAAACGCAATCCCGGTCAGCACGAATTTGTGCAAGCAGTGCAGGAGGTAGCGGAAGATATTTTTGAGTTCATTGCGGACAAAGAGGAGTACCACAAGTACCAAATTCTGCGTCGCATTGCCGAGCCGGATCGCGTGGTCAGTTTTCGGGTGTGCTGGGAAGATGATAGTGGCAACATCCGGGTACAGCGTGGATGGCGGGTGCAGAATAATAACTCGATCGGTCCCTATAAAGGTGGCCTACGCTTTCACCCCAGTGTCAATGAGAGCGTGCTTAAGTTTCTGGCATTTGAGCAGACCTTCAAAAACAGTTTGACAGGTTTGCCCATGGGCGGCGGCAAGGGCGGGGCCAACTTTAACCCCAAGGGCAAGACAGATCATGAAGTGATGCGGTTCTGTCAGTCATTTATGACGGAGTTGTATCGCCACGTGGGTGCAGATACGGATGTTCCAGCGGGCGATATTGGCGTGGGGGCTCGTGAGATTGGCTATATGTTCGGGCAATACAAACGAATCACCAATCAATTCACAGGTGTTTTGACGGGAAAGGGGCTGGAATTCGGGGGTAGTCTGGTCAGAACCGAGGCGACTGGCTACGGTGCCGTGTATTTTTTACAGAATATGATGGAACATATCGGTGACAGCGTAGAGGGAAAAAGCGCGGTGATATCGGGGTCGGGTAACGTGGCGATCCATGCAGCCCAAAAGCTGATAGCGTTGGGCAGCAAAGTACTTACGCTATCGGATTCGGGGGGCTATATTTACGATCCAGAGGGGATTGACCAGGCAAAGCTGGAGTGGGTTAAAGCGCTCAAAAATGAGCGCAGAGGCCGTATCGCCGAATATACTCAGGAATTTTCAGGGGCGCAGTTCCACGAGAATGCGGTGCCCTGGGAAGTACCCTGTGAGCTTGCGCTACCTTGCGCCACACAAAACGAGTTAAGTGGTGAAGATGCCAGATTGCTGCTGAGAAATGGCTGTATTGCCCTTTCGGAAGGCGCGAATATGCCCACTGACCTGGAGGGTAAGAAGGTGCTAGATGAGTCCAAAATACTCTACGCGCCAGGAAAGGCCGCAAACGCCGGAGGAGTTGCGCTCTCTGGATTGGAAATGAGTCAGAATGCTGTGCGCAAATCATGGGGTGAGCATGAACTCCATGTGCAGTTAACAGAGATTATGAAGGGAATCCACGACCGCTGCGTAGAATATGGCAGCTCCGGTGACGGTAAGTATATTGACTACGTCAAGGGCGCTAATATCGCGGGCTTCAAGAAAGTCGCGGACGCTATGCTCGCCTACGGAGTAGTTTGATCCGTTGATAAAGGGGCTGGAATATGGGCTGGCTGTGCCAGCATCCACATCTTAGTGTTGACGCTGGCGGGTGCAAATCGCCCTGGATGGGCCTGCTACAAAGGCATAGCCAGCGCAAATAATCACGGTAAAAGCGCATGTTATCGCCTAAGTGCTTAATCGCATTAGCGCCAGTGGCGAGACAAGTCGCTCACGCGCCAGATCATGCTATCGGGGATGACGGTATGGGCAGCCTGCAGAAGGTCAAGCGCTTCCCAAAATAGGTAAAAGTCACAAGTTAGGAGTTATGAATTATGGATGAATTACGGGGCAAGACCGCCTTGGTCACCGGTGGCGCTGAAGGAATAGGCTTTTCGATTGCGCGTGCCCTGGGTGAACAGAAAATGAATATCGTGTTAGCCGACATCAACGCCGACAGCCTGGAAAAGGCGGCTGACGAACTGCAGAAGTCGGGTGTAAACGTGCTCGCTCTCGGCCTCGATGTTGCTGATGAAATGCGATGGGCGGCGGTGTTTGAAGAAGCCGTTAGCTATTTTGGCAAAGTGCACATGCTGGTAAACAATGCTGGAGTTGGGGGTGAGCGCAGACCATTGGAGGAGCAGAGTATCGAGACTTGGCGTTGGACACTTGATGTCAACCTGATGGGTATTGTCTATGGGGCAAAAGCCACAGTGGCACATATAAAGTCTCATGGAGAGGGTGGCTGGATTGTCAATGTCGCATCGATGGCCGGCTTGGGCGGACTGCCATTTGGCGGCGCCTACAACGCGACAAAATCTGCGGTTGTGGCTCTGTCTGAGGGTTGGTCTCAGGAACTGGCTGATCAGGGGATAAGGGTCTGCGTATTGTGTCCAGCTTTTGTCAAAACTCGTATTTACGAGTCAGAGCGGAATCGCCCCGAGCGTTATGCTGCTAACGATGCGCCTGCGGACGGTTCCCACCCGCTGGATAAGACGGTAGAAGATTGGGTAAAGAGTGGCATGGATGTGGACCTGGTTGGCCGGCGTCTGGTCGAAGCGCTGGAAGCGGGTGATCTGTATATTTTTACCGATACCGGTATTTATCGCTCTGCGGTTGAGCAGCGATTCAAGATGATCGATGCGGGGTTTGATAGCGCTGCACGCAGCCAGGTTTTGCCCAGTGCGCCCCAACAGAAGTGATTGCGGGAACACGATGTCGCCCCTAGCCACTGACCGTAACGCGTGCCGCATCACTTCTCATCTCGGTTAGCGTGAAAGACGCTGACGGCTATTGAGAGTGTAGCGCCGCATTTATTGACGGCTCGACCCGAGCAAGCAGGACTCCCCACAGCGATTTCTTCCTCGCTTTAGATCCGCTGTCTGTGAACTCACGTAAGGTAGGTCAGGCAGAGTGATCCTGCTCTGCATTTTACTATGCGCGAGGAAACAACAATGACCCTGACTGGAAAATTCTTCACAGCCATCCTGATGAGCTGTTCACTTTTTGCTGCGACTGTTGTCAGTGCTGCTCACCACGAGGGCGCGGCAATGGCCAAGCCAGAACCCACGGTGGTGGAAATTGCAGCGGGTAACCCCGACTTCTCTACCCTGGTTGCAGCCGTACAAGCCGCTGACCTGGTAGACGCTTTGTCCGCAGAGGGACCTTTCACAGTGTTTGCACCCACTAATGAGGCGTTTGCTGCACTTCCAGAGGGAACGGTTGATATGCTGCTCTTGCCGGAGAACAAAGACAAATTGGTCGCTATCCTGACCTATCATGTTGTCCCTGGCAAAGTCATGGCTGCTGAGGTGGTTGAGATGACAGAGGCGACCACGTTAGAGGGCGATACCATTGCCATCGCCGTAACCGATGAAGGTGTCACCGTCGATGGCGCGAATGTCATCGCAACGGATATTGTTGGTTCAAACGGGGTTATTCACGTCATTGACGCTGTGATCATGCCCGGCTCCTGAGTGAGTCTGGCATCGCATCGACAGTGAGCGATCGTCTCCTGGGCCACGCTGAGTTCAATGCGGTCATTATAGGAGACGGAGCGATAGGTGAGGCGCTTCGAAACGAGCTTTTGAAGCGCCCAAACCTGGCGCAATTGACAGTGCTGAGCCGCAATCAAGGATCGGCTCAATCCTTTGATAGGGTCAATCATCTACCCATAGACTTGGCAGATGAGCGTACGATAACCGCGGCTGCCGAAAGGGTTGCGGCGGAGGTCACGCGACTTCATCTAGTGATAAATACCGTTGGCGTGCTGCATAACGAGCGATTGCAGCCAGAAAAGCGACTCCGCGACGTCAAGCACAGGGCGCTGATGGAGTCATTCTCGGTCAACGCCGCGCTGCTCCCTCTGATTGCACAGGCGTTCGGCAACCTGCTAAAACATGAGGAACGCTCCGTTCTGGCCTCACTCTCGGCACGCGTTGGCAGTATCTCGGATAATCGCTTAGGGGGTTGGTACGCCTATCGAGCCGCAAAGGCAGCTCACAATATGTTGTTACGCAATATCGCCCTTGAATGGCGGGTGAGTCACCGTCGGTCGACCGTGGTTGCCCTACATCCCGGGACTGTGCAATCCCGTCTTTCAGAGCCATTTATAACGGCCGCTTACAAAAACCGAGTGCTAACCCCTTCAGAGTCTGCCCAATACTTAGTGGACGTGCTTGACCAGCTTGCGGTCACCGATTCGGGTGGTTTTTTCGACTGGCAAGGTGATGCGATTCCCTGGTAATTCCGATGCCCCTCTCAAACGCTCGGGCGAGTCAAGAAAGCGCGTGTTTTAGGTATCCAGTTTGATATTTCTTGCGTATCAAATCAGATGCAAGCAAGTGGAGTGCAGAAATGATTCCAGATGTACCTGTGCGGCAAGACGACGAACTTGAGCGTCTCTATGCCCAGGCCCGCAACTACGATCTACTGAGTCGCGAAGAAGAACAAGACATTGATGCCCGAAAATGGTCAGCTATCCATCAACTTCTAGATGATATGGTTGAAGACCCCTGCTCGCGTCACTATCTGGCCAGATGGGCCAAAGCTTGTTGTGAACCTCTGCCCGAAATAGACTGCTTTAAGGATCGGAAGCATCGCCTTCTGTTGAGGCGGGAGCTAGCCGATTTCCTGCCTGAAGGGGATTGCGCAAAAAAAACGAAGACGCTTGCCGCAAGCTTTAAAAAACCCTACGCAAAAAAGCGGCTTGTGGGCCATCTCCATGCACTTGATCTGCCCTCCAGTTTTGTCGTCGGCATGGCCGAGGCGGTGATTTACCATGATCTGGACCATGGATATAGCGCGGTCGCTGCTGCGCTAGACGCCTGGGAATTACATTGGACAAGGGAATACGCAGATGTATCAAGCCCTAAATCAGCGACCAAGAAGGCACTGCGAAAAGGTATCAGGGAATATACCGAGGCGAGAGATCTCCTTATAAAACACAACCTGCGCTTGGTCTTTACGATTGCCGGACGTAATCGAAACAAGGGGATTGCTTTCACGGATTTGGTTCAGGAGGGTAATCTGGGTCTGTTGCGAGCAGCGGAGAAATTTCAGTTTAAACGTGGCTATCGATTTAGCACCTATGCGTTTAATTGGATCACCCAGGGCATAAAGCGCCATGTGGCTGATTCTGCGGGCACCATTCGCTATCCTGCTCACGTTCAGGAGCAGTTGGGCAAGGTACACGGCGAGCGTGGTAGACAGCTGGCCAGTCTGGGTATTGCGCCTCTGGATGCTGAACTGGCGAGTGCCATTGGTCTTCCTGTAAAAAAGACTAGAGAGCTACTGCAGTTACGCAATTTTGGTGTGTCATTTGATACGCCGAGTCACGAGGAAGATGGGCGCTCCACGCTCCTGGACGCCACATCAGGGGGCCCGTTTCCAGAGCCAGGTCAAGAAGCCGAGCAGGCATCTTTAAATGATCGGCTGTTGCGAGAGATCGAGCAGCTCGATGCGGCCGAACAGCGTGTAGTTATTCAACGTTGGGGCCTACACGACGGCCCGCCACTGTCCAGGGCAGAAATCGCTGATCAGATGTCGGTCAGCAGAGAGTGGGTTCGCCAGTTAGAGCAGTCCGCGCTCAACAAGCTGGGTGAAAGCGAGATGATGAAGATGGTGTTTAAAGATCACCTGCGATCGCGTTCCTAGTTTCAGAGTCTGAAAACAATACCATCGTGAATGTTATCCAGGCTTACGTGTCATCAGCATGGCGCCCAGCGCCACGCCGGCAGCGTTGGCAAGCATGTCCAGACCGGACATGTTCCTACCTGGTGTAAATGCCAGGAAAAGCTCGAGGAACGCGCCAAAGGCGGCGATAGCCATACATAGCGGTAAATACACAGACTTGTCCTTCAAGGCCTGGTAGCCCAATACAGCAAAGATACCGTACGCCACTATATGAAATAGCTTATCTAGGTGATGGGTCCCCCCCTCACTACCATGCTGCACAAGAGATGCAAACACGATCAATCCCGCGTAACAGATGAAAGCAATCAAATACACAACCTAGACCTGCATTCGTTAGCGGCAGCCTAGTTCGTAGCGGCGAATATACTAACGTTTGGTTTTGGCTTTGGTCTTAGGTGTATCCTTGACCTTAGGTTTAGCGCTAGCAGTGCTCTTTTTTTTGGGTTTGGGGCGAGATTGGTGCTTCGCCTTGTGCTTGTTCACTGTCGAGTTATGCGAGGTGCCGCTCACCGTGGCTGCTTTGTCGATGATCTGCCCCTCAAGTGTCCTGCTCTGCTTCAATAGTCTGCCATGCGCCGCTTGCATGTACTTACCCAGGTCGGCGATGTCGGGCAGCGCTCGTCTACAGCCGACTAATCCAAAATCCAGCCAACCATTGTAGCTTTGTAAGGTAATATTTAGCGCCATCCCGTGATAGGGAATGGAAACGGGATAGGTGCTGATTTGTTTTGCGCCCGCGAAATACAAGGAGACGTCAGGGCCAGGGACATTCGAGATGACCACGTTGGCAAAGGCCGGCATTGCATTGGCCAATCGCGATCGGGCGAACATGTTTGCCAGAGCGCTAAAGAGCCAGGGTGCCCCCAGAGACGGGAAATCCGTTGGGAGAATTGACTTCATCTCACGCATCACGTTTTTGGTGGCTTCACTGGACACACTGATCGCGTGCAAGCGCTCTATTGGATCTCTAATCGTGCTGGCAAGGCTCATTCTTGCCATAGATACCTGATTGGTCATTTCGGTATTACCCTCGGGGCGAAGGCTCACGGGAACCGCCGCCATTAGTGACCTGTCGGGATGGCACCCCATGTCAGAGAGATAGCGCACAAGTCCCTCTGAGGACATCGCCATAACGACATCATTGAGGCTGACTTTATTAATCCGGGTAATCTCTTTTACCTCATCAATTGGTATAGAAAAGCGCGCGAAGCTCCTTTGATTGGTAATGGCTGCATTCAGGGGTGTTTTTGGCGCGAGCCAGCTTGTCTTGCCCGATTCAATTTGACGCCCAGTCTCTGTAGCAGGTGGTCGAAGGGTGCGGCCGGCTGCTTTGGCCAGGCCCGGTAAAATCTTGGCGAACTTAACAGTCTGCACGGCATTGTGCCTCACCCCTGAGGAGGCAAGTTCCGCCACACCGAAACGTTGGCTGAGGCTTCCCAGCCGCGCCTTCGGTGGTTTCACCGTGCGCGGTTCTGGGGTGGTATCCATAATGGCGCGCATCAGCACCTGACCGCCCATGCCATCCAGTCCGGCGTGATGAAACTTGCTATAGACACCGACCAGTTTCGTACCCGAAGGCGCATCTGACGGTGTCGGCAATCCGTCCAAAACGTACATTTCCCAAAGAGGGCGAGATCGATCTAGAAGGCTGGAATGGATGCGCGACACCAGTCTATCCACCTGTTCACGTGAAGCCGGGGGCGGCACGATCACGTGGCGAATATGGTGCTCGATATCCAGGTGCTCGTCCTTCACCCAAACCGGGTTAGCCAGATCAAAGGGCATGTTGACGAGCTTGCGCTGAAATATAGGCGCGAGATGCAGACGGCTTTGAATATGCTGGTTCACATCGGCGACAAAATCTCCGGTGTAGTCTGGCGGTAGCTCATACATCGCCAGGCTGCCTACATGCAGCGGTGTTTCTGGCGTTTCAAGATGTAGGAACGTGGCATCTAGCCCGGTGAGATGATCCATGCTGGACTCCAGTGTTTTTATGAGTAGCAGTATAGGCTTTTGAGCCTTTGTAAGTCATGTCTGCGTCTGTTTAGCGAATATCGGCTAAGCGACCGGAAATAAGATCTCCATCGCTATGCCCGCGGTGTCCAGCACTGGTCTCTCTGGTATCCGCATGCAGTGCTGGTGCATGGTCGCCGCCAACATGATGACAGTAGCATCTACCATGTCGTCGCGCGCGACGAGCCGACGGGGATATGTTTCCAAGGTCTCCTCTAGCTGCCTCTGTACCTCGGGTATAAATTTCGCAAGTAGGGCGATGCGTTGCTGATAGCCTTCCTGAGTTCTCTTATTGTATTGCATTGGTTGCAGCTTGTTTAAACCGTAGAAGCACAATTCAGGATGAGCCTCTTTGATATGAAGTCCCTGTGTTTTACCAGAGCGGATAGCCTCATCCACCTCAATGATTTTGTTCATGATGTTATAGGTTTGCCGACTGATACCTTTGCCGATGAGACGCTTGCTTTTTATGCTGGCCTGATGATGGCTAGCCTCGTACAGAATGTCGCGTATGGGTGCATTGAACACGCTCGCGCTGCGCTTAGGCCTTAACAGTCTGCGCGCCTCTCTGTCGCACGCCCGATCTGGCGATCGCTTGTCTTGTAGGCCAATGGGAATATCAACGAACAGCCTGGCGTCTGACGATACCATCTTGATAACATCCAAAAACCGGCTATGGATAGAAAAACTCAAGCGATTCTCTGCAGGCCTGACGCAGACCCACCCACCTCGGCAGCCGTCAACGCCATAGCATACTGGCGCTGCTGGACGATCCTGTGGTTGATTGTCGATACTCCTAAAGCTGTCTGTCATGAGTGTTGACATACTATTTATGTAGGGTAACAGTCCTCGCCCGCCTGTTACTCTCATATTCGCTTACGAACGTTGAGCTGGCGAGTATATCCCTGGCGAATTTGCTGAAAACAGTTCCAAACGTGAAGGCGCTAAGATGGTCTATGTAGCGCGCTATACAGGAGCATCTACGCAGGGTGAGCTGTGCTAGGATCACTTCCATTGTTGGACATGCAAAGAGAAGTGTATGAAGCAGTTTATCGGTACTTGGCGCCTGATTTCTTCAGAGTTCCGTACATCAATTGGCGAGGTGATCTATCCGTTTGGTGATGATGCCACCGGGCTCGCGATATTTACGGAGTCGGGCTATATGTCTGCGCAATTGATGAAACGGGATAGACCTGTATTTGCCAACAATAGCCCTACCGGCGGGACCCCGGAAGAGACGATAGCGGCTTTTCGCGGTTATCTCGCATACTACGGAAAGTGTGAGATGAACGAAGAAGAGAAATCCCTGACCACGCACGTAGAAGGCAGTTTGTTCCCCAACTGGATTGGAGGAGAACAGCTACGGTTTTATCGTTTGAGCGAGGATCAGTTGACTTTGACAACGCCCCCGATACCACTGGGTGATCTCAGCATTGTGGGAGAGTTGGTCTGGATTCGCGAGTAGGGAGGCAAAAATCGCCGACCTGATCGCTGCAAAAACCCCGCGCGGTTTAATGGCATGAGGATTACACACTCAGCTGATGCGAGCAGGTGTTACATTTTTCGATAGGTGCATGATGAGTGCAATAGCCGGGCACATCCAGAGCGACCCGTGCATGCGCGTCACTGCATCACTTGGACAATCGAAATATCATGACATTTTGCCATGGCAGCTGCTCGTAGACGCGCTCCAGAAACAGGCCGACGGCAGCCATTTCCATACGGGCCTGCTCAACCGTCATTTTATGTAATGGTTTGATAGGTACCGTCGGATCCTGATCGCGATACTCCACGAGAATAACACGCCCATCTTCAGACAGTGCGTCTACCACATGTTCCATCACTTCCCGTGGATAGGCGAACTCATGGTATGCATCGACCATCAAGACGGCATCGACTGCGGATTGAGGAAGAGAGGGATTCTTCTCCGTTGCCAGTACCAGTTCAATGTTGCTGATATTCTTCTTGGCGACTCTGTTTTCAATAATCGCTAACATCAAGGGTTCTATGTCAACGGCTAAGACACGGCCGTTTTCTCCGACCATTTCGGCCATTGGGAACGAAAAATAGCCCGTACCGGCGCCCAGGTCAGCCACGGTTTGTCCGGGTTGCAGGTTCAGCATGTCTAGCAGCAAATCAGTTCGCTCTTCTCTTATGCGCGTTGGTCTCTCGAGCCAACCTGCGCCGAGATGACCCATCACATGGGATATCTCTCTGCCCATGTAAAACTTGCCGATACCATTGACACTGGCTGGTCCGAAGCGATACGGCTCAGCCTCTGATGTGATCACAGGGCTGGCTAAGGTGGCGTTGAACTGAATCGTGATAAGTAAGAAGAGTGACAGGGCGAATGGCGTAAGTAGTCTATGCCTAGTATTTCGCGATGTATCGTTTGTACCAGTCCATAAATCTAACACGTAAAACCACCTTCAGGTCATGTCCCAATAAAGATGTGGGCACTATCGCCAGTAGACATAAGCGACATGATTTGATCGGAGGACGACGCTTTAGACTACTGCCACGATGCGCGTGCGTGGTCGGTCAGCCATCGCACCATCGAGTCCAGTGCGTCCGGTTGCCATGGTCCGGGAACATGGGATCCATTCTGTAGCGTCCAAAGTTCGACATCGACCCCGTCGACGCAGCCCGTGTAGGAGAGAATATCCGCTTCCCGGCCTGGAATGCTTGCGATGACGTCCAGGTTTTCACGATCGGTACTTGACCCAGAACACTGCGCTAATTCTGCATACCGGCTGATAGTTTCTATAGCTCCGGGATACTTGCCGCCTGCATTCTCAACGCCGGGGAGAATTTCTCCACCGTCGAAAAGGATCGTATCATCATCAGTTCCATGCAGGGCCAACACGCTGACGGGGTTTGTCGCGGGAGCGCAGCTGCTCGCGTCTGCAAAGGTCGATCCCGCAAGACTGACTACGGAGGTCACCAACTCGGATACCTCGCAGGCCATTCGTAACGACATAAAGCCGCCGTTTGAATGGCCAATTAGGCCGATACGGGCGGGGTCGATATTATAGGTAGCGGCTGCCTGTTCAATCAGCCCGCGGATATAAGCCACATCATCTACCGCCTGGGTTTCCGGCGTGAAAGCGCAGCACGCCGACGTGGCATTCCAGACGCGCCTGCCCGAGACATCCAAGGTGCCATCAGGTGCGATCAAAACAAATTGCTGCCTATCCACACGTTCTAGCAAGCCGAAATAAAACGCCTGTATTGCGCCCGTGGCACCGCGCCCGTGTAGCACAATAATTAGCGGGTAGGAGGTGGCGGCATCGTAGTCCGTCGGTATGTACGCCTGTGCAGGTCTGGTTTCGTCGATTGTAAGCGGTGGATTCGAAGTGCAGCTGCCTGTATCAGTGCAACCCAGCAATGGACTGCCAGTTAGAGATTCCATGAGATTGTTATCCGAGGAAGATCCATCGCAGCTGGCGAGCATCCATGTGCTCAATAGGATTGGCGCAAAAACCCACTTTTTTACACTAATGTCTGTTATCACTTTGTCTCTCGGGTTTATCAGTCCTGACCAGCAGACCGAACTTTCGCGTTAAGGGTGTCAACATCGCTAATACGTTCAAATAAGCTTTGGCGGTTCAGTCGCCCTGGCGCGGTTCGCTATGCATCGTTAGCCGGGACGTGTCGCCAAGGACTATAGCGGTAGTACTTGGGCTTGCTATCAAGCCGCACATGCAGCCAATCTACTCCGCCCCCGGCCGTATTGAGCCAGAACGGTTGAGGTCCGAGGCGAGCACGCACAGCGTCGGCAACACGGGTCCACAGGCCATGCTGTTGTTCACTGGGAGCTGACCGGTGGAATGCACCGAGGTGTGAGTAATTCGCAGATGCCGATATAGGACAGGGCGCTACTAACAGTGCATCAGCGCCCAGATTTGGGAAGCTCACGGCGAGCGATTTCGAGTCCAAGTATGTGGAAAAGTCATCGGGGTTCGCAGGCCTGATCAGATCGGGGCTATTATGCACGATGCATTCGAACGGGCGGTCAAGCCTGTTCGCGGTCACCGGGGGTGTCTCCCAGCGGAATGCCTCAAACGGCAGAGAGCGTAGCGCTTGCAAAAACGCATTTCTAAACTCAGCTTCTTCACCCAGTGCTCGAACAAACTCCAGAAAGCAAAGCTGAGTTAAACCCCGTTGGCAGCGTATATGCAGGGATGTCGAATTCGGTAACGGGTTAGTCGTCACTGTCCACATAGGGCAAGCTTAAATGATTCCAACGCTGATGTGGTGAAATGCTCTCAGCCACGGCGGCCTGCCGGCTTGCGTTTTAAGCCGGTTCCAGGCAGTTGGTGCAGGTGTTGCCCCTGATAAGCCGATTATGTTTGCCTGTCCGGGTGTGTATCTTTACTGATCAGCATGATCGCAATCACGATCAATACAGCGCCCAGTGCGCCCAACCAGCTTACTGTCTCGCCCAGAAAAATGGCAGCGTTGATAAAGGTGAATACAACGGAAAGCGCGAACATCAGCGTTGCAGACAGCGTGGAAATTCTGGCCGCGGCCTCGTACCATAGATAGTAGGCAAGTGCTGTGGGAACAAGACCCAGCAAAATCAGAAATAGGCTGTCATTCAAGCTGGGGACGGCAGGGTTGATCAAAATCAATGGTGACATCAGCACCCCAGCGCACAGGAATACGCCCAACAGAAAGTTCAAACGCTCTTGGGTAGAATCGGATGCCAGCATGGCTCGACTGCTAGCGATCAGAAACCCGGCCCAACTAATACCTGCAGCCAGTTCAAGTAAATCGCCTGTAAGGCGTGTCCCATCCAGTTCAAGATCATTTGCCACCGTAAGCATCACGCCTATGATCGTCATACCGGTGGCAGTGAGTTGCCTCCAGCCGACGGCTGCTTTGGCGAATACATACAGGAATAACAACACAAATATGGGAGCGGTGTTCTCGAGAACCATCGCATTGGCCGCGCCGGTATATTGCAAACCGACGTGAAAGAAAACGTAGTTGATAACGGTGAAGATCACCGCAAGTTGAAAATTTCGGTCCCGCCAATTAATCGATATGGTGGCTCGCATGAGCTTTAGCATGAGAAAGATAGTGGCTGCGGCAATCAACAGGCGCATTGCGCCAATTTGGAGTCCGCTCATGCCACTGGTGAGATAGCGCACAATTACGCTGTGCGCTCCCCAGCAAAATGCCGCCATCAAGCCAAAGACAAGACCTCGCCCCATAACTGTTATCGCTGAACCGACTCGTTAGACGAGGGTTATTGAGCGCAGATTGATGGGACGGGCGCAACCAATTTTTTGGCAAAGATGAGACCAGACCATGCTGCTAGCGGCGTAACACCGCCAGCCAGCGCCCTAGGTTGAGTAAACTCATGAGCGAAGCGGCAACATAGGTGAATGCCGCCGCCTTCAGTATGCGGTTGGCGTGATCTAGATCACCCTCATGCAAATACTCCCCCGACTCGAGAATAGGAAGCGCTTTGTTGAAGCTGGCGTCAAATTCCACGGGTAAGGTGATCAGATGGACAAGCGTACCCAGCAACATTGAGAGAATGGCGATGGCTAAAAAAAGCAGAGATGCCCCTGGCGCTTTGGTAAGCACCATGACGACGGGTGCTGCGATCATGAAGATGCTACCGATCTGCTGGCCTCGGGCCGCTAGTTTCGCCAGGCGTTGTCGATTCCTGAACAAGGTCTCGTTGCGTGAGTCCTGAATTGCGTGGCCCACTTCGTGCGCCGCCACTGTTATGGCCGTCAATGAGCAACCATCGTGGTTACCTGGGGTCAGCCGTACAGCCCTGGCTTGAGGGTCGTAGTGATCACCGAGATCTGTGGCCTCGACAGCAACCTCGTTGAGGTCAAAGCGATCGAGGAGGTGTCTAGCGAGTTCAGCGCCTGTCCCCTGATCGCGGTAGCGATCGGCCGGTTCGCTGTATTTTTTTAGAACGCGTTTGACCCATAATCCGGGGAGTGCAACAGCGGCCAGCAGTATTAAAATCAAAACTACGAAAACCATCATAAAACCAGTATTGCAGCATCCTTTAGTGGTATCTATTTTGACTTACCAAGACGGCTAGTGTTCCCAAGATTCATTGCTAAACCAATACTCTCATTTACTGGCTCAAAATAGTGGCGCGCCGTTTACCGCAGAAGAACAGGCTGTTAGCCAGATCCACTGTCATATTGCGCCGGGCATCGTTCTGATAGAACGCAAGATACAGCTAGGTGTACGCAGGCTTCACACTGTCGGATGGAGCCATGTGCGGCGTTCTTCCCGGTGGTAACGCCAGCGCGCCACCGGGTTGCTGATTCTCTGCTGCTCCATACCTTTACGCAGGTGGAGCACTAATTTCCACTGGATTGTGCCCTCGGCATGCAAGATCATACCTAAACGGTAAAATCAGTCACGAATATGCGCACCAGGTTTAATTGATGGAGAAAATTCTTATTGCCAACCGTGGCGAGATCGCTCTGCGCGTTGGCGCTACCTGCAGGCGTCTTGGGATAGGCACGGTGGCGGTTTATTCGGAAGCTGATCGGGATGCACCGCATGTGCGCGCGGCCGATGAAGCCTTTTGCATAGGGCCCGCTAGCGCAGAGCATTCTTATCTCAATATAGAATCTATCTTGGACGCCGCTAGTAAAAGCGGTGCCCATGCCGTGCACCCCGGATATGGATTTTTATCGGAGAACAGCGAGTTTGCGGCCGCAGTGGAAGCCAGAAACTTGATCTGGATTGGTCCAACGCGTGCGGCGATGGAAAGTATGGCAAGCAAGATCAGCGCTCGCAGTATTGCAATGAAACATGACGTGCCGGTGATTCCGGCCTATACGCTGCGCGTAGAAGATCAAATTGATTCCGACGCCATCCTGAATACCATCGGCTTGCCTATGCTCGTCAAGTCTTCTGCCGGAGGCGGCGGCATGGGTATGCGCGAACTGCACAGCGCTGAAGATTTGTCGCGGAATCTAGAGGAGGCACGAGAGCAGGCTCAGCGCCTATTCGGCAGTGCTGATCTGCTGATCGAGCGCCTGCTGTCTGATGCCCGCCATATTGAGATTCAGGTAGTGGGTGATCAGCAGGGCAATCTAATACACTTGTTTGAGCGCGATTGCTCCAGTCAGAGGCGGCGGCAAAAACTGCTGGAGGAAACCCCGGCACCGGGGCTGCCCGATGCCATACGTAGCAAAATCCAGGACGCCGCAGTGCGTCTTGCTCGCGCTGTCGACTACCAAAGTGTCGGTACAGTCGAGTTCCTGTTGTCCGGGGATGAGTTTTTTTTGTTGGAGATGAACACGCGGCTGCAGGTAGAACACACGGTCACCGAAGCCGTAACGGGCTTGGATTTGGTTGAACTACAAATCGCGATCGCAAGCGGTAAGCCGCTGGCGCTGCAACAACAGGATGTGCACTGTCGGGGCCACGCGATTCAGGCCAGAGTCTATGCGGAACAGCCTGCTCGGGGTTTTCTCCCCGCTACCGGCACAATTGAATCCTTTGCCATGATCGAACAGCCACAGGTTCGATTGGATGCAGGCGTTGATCGAGGTACGCAAATAGGCCATCACTACGATGGTCTGTTGTGCAAAATTATCGTACATGAGGGCGACCGTAGCACTGCTACCAAAAGTATGATCCATGCACTTTCGGGCTTGCAGCTAAGTGGGGTGGAGACTAACCAGGCCTTTTTGCAAGCAGTTATGGCTAGCCGCGAATGGCAGCGCGGCATACAGATTGAAACGATTGAGCGCGAGCTCGAGTATTTCATTGCCGCATCGCAGCCCTCATCCCCCGATATTGAGACGGTGTTAATGGTTGCCACCATTGTCCGATTTGCGAGTCATCCACCCGCGGCGGACGCTGCGCCCTGGCCCGGGGGCTATCAGTTTGAACGTCTCAGTAGTTGGGTCTTCTATGGTAGAAAATATAGCGTTCCTTGGACTTGGGTCTCGGCCTCTTATTTTGAGTTCCGAGACTTTGAAAGACAGGTTCAGCTGCTCGAGCTCGATCTTGCCGGTGGCCAGCTCGTTGTCCAGGTTGGCGAGGAAAAAATGTGTTTTGGTGTGACCGAGTCCGGTGACGCGCTTTGGCTTTGGCATACCAGATTGGGAAACTGTGCGCTTAAGGCCGCTAACACTGACTTCGCGAATGACACCTCAGACAGCGACGGACAGTGCAAAAGCCATGGTCCTGGACAGGTTTTGCGGACCCTTGTTCAAGCGGGACAGACTGTTGAGCGAGGTGAGCCTCTTATCGTTATAGAGTCAATGAAAATGGAAAGCACGCTGATAGCCTCGGCCAGCGGAAAAGTCTCTGCCGTTGAAGTGGGCGAGGGCGATCTCATTGAATCGGGTCAAATCCTGCTTCGAATCAATACGAGTGAGGACTGACAAGTATGAGCTGGCAACCAGAAGTAGATGAGATAGAGAAGCGCCGCAAGCTTGCGCAGGCACAAGGCGGTGAGCAATCGATAGCGCGACATCACAAAATGGGCAAGCTTACGCTGCGAGAGCGATTTCACGCCCTGCTGGATGAGGGCAGCTTCCGCGAGTTGGGGCGTATGGCGGGTGGAGCAACGCTAGATGACACGGGAGAAGTTGAACAGTTTGATCCGGCGAACTATTTACTGGGAAAGGGCCGCATTAATCAACGTGCCGTCGTGGTCGGCGGCGAGGACTTTACGTTAAAGGGAGGGTCGCCCAACAGCGCGGGTTATCGAAAAAGCGTCTTCGCCGAGCATTATGCGATCGATTTGCGCTCGCCGCTGGTGCGCCTGATGGAGGGTAGTGGTGGGAGCGTGGCCGGTGCGGGTCAGGATCCGAAGAAGCCTCGTACCGTTGGTGATCCGCCGCATCTCGCACCGCGCTTGCAGATCATTGCCGAGGCCATGCAAAAAATTCCGATAGCCTCAGCCGCGCTGGGGCCGGTGGCGGGTCTTCCCGCTGCCCGGCTGGTAGCGTCGCACTTCACCGTGATGACGCGCACAACGGCGCAGGTGTTGATTGCTGGGCCCGCCGTGGTCGAGCGGGCTCTGGGCGTAGCGATCACTAAAGAGCAACTTGGGGGCCCTCAAGTCCATCTCAAGTCTGGAGTTGTCGATAATCTTGCGGAGGATGAGTACGACGCCTTTCGACAATTGCGTACCTTCTTGAGCTACTTTCCGCAAAATGCATGGGAAAGCGCACCGCGAACGGTCTGCACGGATCCGGTAGATCGCTGTGAAGATGGCCTAATTTCATTGGTACCAAGAGATCGGCGTGAAACGTTCGATATGCACCAGTTGATTAGCGCCGTGGTCGATAGGGAGAGCTTTTTTGAATACGGATCCCAGTTCGGTCCCAGCCTGATCACGGGTTATGCACGTGTTAATGGTCAAAGCGTTGGTATTCTGGCCAATGACTGCCGCTTTTTTGCGGGAGCCATGAGCGCCGATGCCGCGCAGAAAACACGCCGGTTCATCGAGACCTGCGATAGTTTCCACATTCCAATTGTTACGTTTATTGACGAACCTGGCTTCATGATTGGTCCGGAGGCGGAAGCTGCGGGGACAATTCGCTACGGTATGGCCGTTTGTGCGGCCGCGGCAACCTCGGTCGTACCCTGGGCGAGTGTGATGGTGCACAAGGCCTTTGGTGTTGCTGCGACCGCGCATTTCGCGCCGGATAACTACATTTTGAGCTGGCCATCTGTTTCTGCCGGTCCACTGCCGGTTGAGGGTGGTGTTGCAGTGGCCTTTCGCAGGTTAATTAAACAGGCGGATGACCCTGACGCCATGCGCGAGGAGTTGGAAGAAAAGCTGGCTGCCGCCAGATCGCCCTATCCGGCTGCCGAGTCATTCGCAGTACACGAGCTGATTGACCCGCGTGAAACCCGCCCTTTTCTTTGTGCCTGGGTTGATGACATACAGCCACGATTAGAGCAACAGCGACAACCGGTCAACTTTGGACTTCGTCCCTAATCCAGTCGGGGGTAGGTATAAAGCCCCAACGGGGGAAGTCTTGCAGAAAGTGTTTACTGCAAAGCATCAAAGGCGCGAGTTAATGTGTTGCTGAAGACCTTAGCGCTGTGAGCACGGTCGCCCCTAAACCGCCGCAAACACTTCAGCCCAATCTTCTATAGCGCTCTCGTGGCCTTGAACCAGTTGTACGGTCAGTTGGCTATACCCTGCATCGCGAATGCCGCGAAGCCTCGTAATGAGCTCGTCTCGGGTGCCGCTCAGTGTAGTTGCCCTGGCCAGCTCCGGTGTTATGTGGGTCTCTTCAGGCCGTACGTACATCAGATGCCCTTTGTGATTGCTTAGATATCGGGCATCGGCCGGTTCATAGCGTTCGTGTATCTTGAGATACGCTTGTAACCGATCCGACAATGGCCCTACATCCAGGTTGGCGGTGTCCATCGAACCTGCTGCGTCGGCCATATTGTGAAACATGACGGAGGTCAGTGGTGCGGCTTGGGCCATCAAACGTGCGTTGTCAACGTTTTGGTCGCCGGTCAGAACGGCCCCGAGAAAGAACAGATTACTTTGCAGCCGGGTGGCGTCGTGCCCGGCCTTGCGCCACAGACTGCGCATGGCACCCAGCGAAGCTTCGGCATTTGCGCTACCAAAGTTCAGCCACCCCGCGCAGAGATCGGCGGTCAATTGCTGAGCTTTCGGTCCAAATGCGGAAAACCATAACGGAATGTCATCCTCGATGTTGATCAGCCCCAGCTCCGGTTCGAGGAAGCGCACTTTGTGTGGGCCGTCTGTATCTAGCCATTCAGTGGTTTCCCCCCGCAGCATGGCGAGCACGGTTTCAATGTAGCGCTGGGTCTGCTTCAGCGGTACCGCGCTCTGTCCCATGGTGCGTCTGGCGGTAAAACCGGTACCAACGCCGAAGTCGATTCTCCCTGGCGCAAGCTTATTCAGAGATGCTAATGCGTTCGCGGCTACAGGGGCAATACGGTTCGATGGAACCAAAACACCCGTACCCAAGCGAATACGGTGGGTCTCATGTGCAGCCAGTGCCATACAGATGAATACATCGGGGTTTAGAAGCTGGGTGTCGTAGAACCAGGCGCAATGGAAGCCTAACTCTTCAGCCCTGATTGCCCATTTGTAGGACTCTAGCGTAGATGCAAAGGCGACGGAATAGTCCATTCCTGCTCCCTCAAGATCAGTGACCCCTACCTGCGTTAGGGGACATCCGAAAGCGCAGGTACGTCGGGTTTATCCAGTATAGGCCAACGAGCCGATTGGTAGCGCAATCCGCTGATGCTCTGCCAGTACTACCTCAAAAGGATTTGTCCGGTTTGTGTGCGACTTGGTGTCCTGGGGATTAATGATTACTGTTGTTAGCGTCGGAATTCGAAATGATAGGCATTTTGAACCGTGACCCGGAAATTTTGGACGACTGAATTGTAGAAGTTGTTCACTCTCAGAGTAGAACAGCATATAGTTGTGCTAAGGCGTGTTAGCGGCGGTTCTGCTGCAGCGGAAATGAGAAGTCGACATGGCTGCGCAAGAATAAGAAGCTCGTCAAAGCTCACACCACAACAGCGTCGGCACCATTCAGACTGCGGTCAAGCCCTGCAGCACTGAAATCTGGACAACTTATCTGGCCAATTGGGGTCCGAGGGTACATGCGTTGATGGTGTCGGCTGGCTTGGTTGCCGCAAACAGATTCCTAGCTATTCAATCCCCCCGATTCCGGTTCACGGGACTATTCGCCTGTATTCATGACAGATTGATGCGACAAGCGAGATGTACTCAGATGTGGACGTTCAATGGTCTGTAAAGTCTCGCAGCAGAGTGACCACGATAAGTTCCGGGACAATTTTTCTTGCGGTCCTGCCCTGCGCTACCGGCATACCGTGTTATCTTACATTTGTTGTTGCGAAGTTGAGTCAAACGCAAAATTTGCGTGTCTAACGGGGTGAGGAGGATCTCAACCATGACCATATTCAGCCATTACCAGGACCGCTATGAAGCAACCCAGCAGGAGGAGTACAGCCTGCAGGAATACCTGGAGCTCTGTAAATCTGATCCCAGCGCTTATGCTACCTCCGCTGAGCGCATGCTGTTGGCGATTGGTGAACCCGAGCTGGTTGAGACGTCCCGGGATCCCCGGCTTAGCCGAATCTTTGGCAATAAGATGATTCGTCGCTACGAAGCGTTTCACGAATTTTACGGGATGGAGGAGTGCATCCAGCAGATTGTAAGTTTTTTCCGTCATGCCGCTCAGGGTTTGGAAGAGCGCAAACAAATCCTCTATCTGCTTGGACCAGTCGGCGGAGGTAAGTCCTCACTAGCAGAGCGATTGAAACAGTTGATGGAAAAGCAGCCCATATACGCGATTAAGGATTCACCAGTCTTCGAATCACCATTAGGCCTGTTCAGCCAGCAAGAGGACGGTGACATACTAGAGGAGGAGTATGGTATCCCCCGGCGCTACCTCAAGGCGGCTATGTCGCCTTGGGCGGTCAAGCGCCTGCGTGAATACCATGGCGATATCGGCCAGTTCAGAGTCGTCAAACTGTATCCCTCAGTATTGGATCAGATCGGTATCTCCAAGACCGAACCGGGAGATGAGAACAATCAGGACATCTCGTCCCTGGTGGGCAAGATTGATATTCGCAAACTGGAGAACTTTTCTCAAAGTGACCCAGACGCCTACAGCTTCTCTGGTGGATTATGTCGCGCCAATCAGGGGCTGATGGAATTCGTGGAGATGTTTAAAGCGCCGATTAAAGTACTGCACCCACTGCTGACCGCCACCCAGGAAGGCAACTATAACGGTACGGAGAGCATTGGCGGCATTCCCTTCGAAGGCACGGTGCTTGCGCACTCCAACGAATCTGAGTGGCAGAGTTTTAAAACCAACAAAAATAATGAGGCCTTCATCGACCGCGTCTATATCGTCAAGGTGCCCTACTGCGTGCGCGTGACGGAGGAGGTTCAGATTTACCGCAAGCTGCTGCAGAACAGCTCCCTATCGGAAGCACCTTGTGCGCCAGACACCTTGAAAATGCTGGCACAGTTCAGCGTTCTGTCACGCATCAAGGAACCGGAAAATTCGAGCATCTATTCGAAAATGCGGATTTATGATGGCGAGAGCATGAAAGATCGCGATCCCAAGGCAAAGTCCATACAGGAATACCGCGATACCGCCGGTGTCAATGAGGGTATGGATGGCATGTCTACCCGCTTTGCCTTTAAGGTGTTATCAAAGGTGTTTAACTTCGACCCGGTAGAGGTGGCCGCCAATCCAGTGCACCTGTTATACGTGCTGGAAGGTCAAATCCAGCAAGAACAGTTCCCGCAAGAGGTTCATGACAGCTATTTGACTTTTATCAAGGAATTTCTAGCGCCTAACTATGTCGACTTTATTGGCAAGGAAATTCAGACGGCCTATCTGGAGTCTTACTCTGAGTATGGCCAAAATCTTTTTGATCGCTACGTTACTTATGCGGACTTCTGGGTTCAAGATCAAGAGTATCGTGATCCTGAAACGGGCGAGATTCTTGACCGATCAGCATTGAATGATGAGCTGGAAAAAATTGAGAAGCCTGCCGGCATAAGCAATCCGAAGGATTTTCGATCTGAGATTGTTAACTTTGTGCTGCGTGCCCGCGCTAACAACGAGGGCCGCAATCCCAAATGGACAGGTTACGAGAAGCTGCGCAGCGTCATCGAGAAGAAAATGTTTGCCAGCACCGAGGATCTATTACCGGTGATTTCCTTCAATGCGAAGGCCTCCGAAGAGGATAAGAAAAAGCACTCAGATTTTGTTGCGCGCATGGTCGAGCGTGGATACACCGAGAAGCAGGTCCGACTGCTGTCTGAATGGTATTTACGAGTGAGAAAGTCGCAGTAATGCCTGGGTGTGATATTCAATCGGACGTTATCGGGTCTGTAGAGGCAACTGCATGTCGTTTTTGATCGACAGACGTTTGAACCCAAAACATAAAAGCACGGTGAATCGCCAGCGCTTCCTGCGGCGGTATCGATCGCGTATCCAGGAATCCGTAGCGGAAAGCCTCGGTAGGCGCAATATCACCGATAGTGATAGAGGCGAAAAGGTTTCCATTCCCTCTAGGGACACGCGTGAGCCCCAGTTTCAGATTGGGCAGGGCGGGCGCTTTACTCACGTGGTGCCTGGCAATAAGGAGTTTTCTGAAGGCGATCGCTTGCCGCGCAATAAAGCAGGCGGCGGTGGTGCCGGTGGAGGCAAGGCGAGTGATCAGGGCGAAGGCATGGATGAGTTCGTCTTCCAGATCAGCCAGCAAGAGTTTCTCGACGTGCTGTTTGATGATATGGCACTGCCTAATCTGACCAAGCGGCAATTGACAGGCGTTGAGGAGTTCAAACGTGTCAAGGCTGGCTTTAGCAGCGACGGCGCGCCCTCCAATATCAGCGTTACGCGTTCTATGCGAGCCTCACTGTCGCGGCGGCTTTCGTTGGGTGCAGGTCGACGCGCCGAATTGCGCGAGTTGCAGGAAGAATTGGCGGGGCTGGCCGAAGGGCCTTCAAGCGAGGCGCGCAAGCAAGAATTGACAGAGCGAATAGAAGAGTTGGAGTCCCAACTGCGTCGTATTCCTTTCTTGGATGACCTCGATATTCGCTATCACCGTCACGTAAAAGAGCCTGTGCCGCACTCGCGCGCGGTGATGTTCTGTTTAATGGACGTGTCCGGCTCAATGGACCAGGCTACCAAGGATTTGGCAAAGCGCTTCTATATCCTGCTATATCTATTCCTGACCCGCAATTATGAAAAAACCGAAGTGGTGTTTATACGGCATCACACCAGCGCTAAAGAGGTGGATGAGGAGGAGTTTTTTTATTCGAGAGAAACCGGCGGTACAGTGGTTTCCAGTGCCCTTGAGTTGATGAAATCGGTGATCGAAGAGCGCTTTCCGCCAGACAAATGGAACATCTACGGCGCACAGGCATCCGATGGCGATAACTGGCCGGATGACGCAGCGCGCTGTGTTGAATTTATGCAGGGTTTGCTGCCGCTGTGTCAGTACTACGCCTACGTGGAAATTACTGAGCGGGGCGATAAGCCACTGTGGGAGACTTACACGCAGATACTGCGTGATTATCCAGATGCCTTTGCCATGCAACACATCACCGGTCCTGCTGACATTTATCCGGTATTTCACGAGCTGTTCAGGAAAGAATTGGCATGAGCGTACAACCCCTGTCGACCGGCTCCGAGTGGACCTTTGAGCTACTGGAAAGCTATGACCGTGAGATAGCGCGCGTCGCTGAGCATTACAAACTAGATACCTTCCCCAATCAGATCGAAATCATCAATTCCGAGCAGATGATGGATGCATACGCGTCCTCAGGCCTGCCAGTAAATTATCACCACTGGTCATTCGGCAAACAGTTTTTAAACGTAGAAAATAATTATCGCCGCGGCCGTATGGGCTTGGCTTATGAGATTGTGATCAATTCCAATCCCTGTATTGCCTACCTGATGGAAGAGAACACGATAACCATGCAGGCCTTGGTGATTGCTCACGCCTGTTATGGCCATAACTCCTTTTTCAAAAACAATTACTTGTTCAATACCTGGACTGACCCCGAATCAATTATCGATTACCTCGTGTTTGCGCGATCGTTTATCGCCGACTGTGAACAACAGCATGGTGTTGAAGAGGTCGAGCGGGTATTGGACGCGTGTCATGCGCTGATGAACCATGGCGTGGATCGCTATAAGCGCCCCTATCCAATTTCAATGGAAGAAGAAAAGCGCCGACAGCAAGAGCGAGAAGAGCTGTTACAGCAACAGGTCAACGATCTGTGGCGCACTATTCCCACGCAAGCAGAAGCGGGCTCTCAGGCAGCGAAAAAGCAGTTTCCGGAAGAGCCACAGGAAAACCTGCTGTATTTCTTCGAAAAGAATGCTCCGTTGTTGGAGCCCTGGCAGCGCGAGGTGGTACGGATTGTCAGGAAGGTGTCGCAGTACCTGTATCCTCAGAGGCAAACCAAGGTGATGAATGAGGGTTGGGCGTGTTTCTGGCACTTCACTATTCTCCAGACACTGTACGGTGAAGGCCTGGTGACGGAAGGTTTTATGATCGAGTTTTTGCAGCACCATACGAATGTGGTGTTCCAGCCGGCCTATGACTCACCCCACTACAGCGGTATTAACCCCTACACCCTGGGCTACACCATGATGCAAGACTTAAGACGCATCTGTGAACAGCCTACCGATGAGGATCGCCAATGGTTTCCGGACATTGCGGGCAGCCCCTGGTTGGATACGCTGCACTTTGCAATGCGCGACTTTAAAGATGAAAGTTTTATCCTGCAGTTTTTATCTCCAACGGTGATGCGTGAGCTGAAGCTGTTCAGTGTGCTGGATGATGAGTCGAATGACTTCCTCGAAATCGCGGCTATTCATAACGAGAAGGGTTATCGGGAAATTCGCGAGTCGCTGGCAGCCAATTACAATATTGGTAATCTGGAACCCAATATTCAGGTCTACAACGTCAACGTGCGTGGTGACCGTGCACTTATCCTTCGCCACGATATGCACCATGGGCGTCCGTTGCAAAAAGAAAATGCGGAAGAAGTGCTCAAGCACATTCATCAGCTTTGGGGCTTTGACGTCATTTTAGAGTCTGTCGACAATGGTGAGGTTAAGGAACGCTTCGCTATTGAAAAAAAGCTACGGGAAGTTGTTGGCGAATAGAGCAACTTCTCTTCTATATT